>NZ_CABVGP010000001.1:2228619-2546679 GCF_902497555.1 Amycolatopsis camponoti
AGCGGCTCTCGGAGTGGCTCGCCGAGCCCGGCACGTCGGTGGTCAACGCCGGCGACGGCACCCACGAGCACCCGACGCAGGCGCTGCTCGACGCGGCGACCCTGCGCGAGCGGCTCGGTTCGCTCAAGGACCGCCGGATCGCGATCGTCGGTGACGTCCTGCACAGCCGCGTCGCCCGCTCGAACATCCACCTGCTCTCCGCGCTCGGCGCCGAAGTGGTTCTCGTCGCGCCGCCGACGTTGCTGCCCTACGGCGTCGAAAGCCTGCCGGTGACCGTCTCGCACGACCTCGACGCCGAGCTGCCCGCGGTCGACGCGGTGATGATGCTGCGGGTCCAGGCCGAGCGCATGCACGGCGGGTTCTTCCCGAGCGCCCGCGAGTACTCGATCGCGTACGGCCTCTCGGAGAAGCGGCAGAAGCTGCTGCCGGAGCACGCGGTCGTCCTGCACCCCGGCCCGATGCTGCGCGGGATGGAGATCGCGAGCGCGGTCGCCGACTCCCCGGCCTCGGCCATCACCGAACAGGTCCGCAACGGCGTCCACGTGCGCATGGCGGTCCTCTACCACCTGCTGGCCAGCGAAGGAGCCGCCGCGTGAGCACCGTGATCAAGGGCGCCCGCCCCTACGGCGAAGGCGACCCGGTCGACGTCCTGATCGAGGACGGCGTGATCACCGCGATCGGCGCGGTGGACGTCCCGGAGGGCGCCGAAATCGTCGAAGCGGGCGGCCAGGTGCTGCTGCCGGGGTTCGTCGACCTGCATACCCACCTGCGCGAACCCGGCCGCGAGGACACCGAGACGATCGAGACCGGCTCGGCCGCGGCGGCGCTCGGCGGCTACACCGCCGTGTTCGCCATGGCCAACACCGACCCCGTCGCCGACAACGCCGTGATCGTCGACCACGTGTGGCGCCGCGGGCAGGAGGTCGGCCTGGTCGACGTCCACCCGGTCGGCGCGGTCACCGTCGGGCTCAAGGGCGAGAAGCTCGCCGAACTGGGCACGATGGCGAAGTCGCAGGCCCAGGTGAAGGTCTTCTCCGACGACGGCCTCTGCGTCGCCGACCCGCTGCTGATGCGCCGCGCGCTGGAGTACTCGACCGCGCTGGACGTCGTCATCGCGCAGCACGCCGAGGAGCCGCGGCTGACCGTAGGCGCCCAGGCCCACGAGGGCGAGCGCGCGGCCCGGCTCGGCTACACCGGCTGGCCGGCCGCCGCGGAAGAGTCCATCGTGGCCCGCGACTGCCTGCTGGCCCGGCACGCGAACGCGCGGCTGCACGTCTGCCACGTGTCCACTTCGGGCACCGCGGACGTCCTGGCCTGGGCGAAGGACCGCGGCACCAAGGTGTCGGCCGAGGTCACGCCGCACCACCTGCTGCTCACCGACGAGCGCCTGGCCACCTACGACCCGGTCAACAAGGTGAACCCGCCGCTGCGCACGGAGTCCGACGCGGAGAAGTTGCGGACGGCGTTGGCCGAGGGCGTCATCGACTGCGTCGCCACCGACCACGCCCCGCACGCGGTGCAGGACAAGGACACCGAGTGGAGCGCGGCCCGGCCGGGCATGCTCGGGCTGCAGACGGCACTGTCCATCGTGGCCGAGACCATGGTCCGCACCGGGCTGCTCGACTGGCGCGGCGTCGCCCGCGTCATGAGCGAGCGCCCCGCGGAGATCGGGAACCTGGCCGACCAGGGCCGCCCGATCGCCGTCGGCGAGCCGGCGAACCTGACGCTGGTCGACCCGGACGCCGAGTGGACGGTCCGCGGCGCGGAGCTGGCCAGCATCGCCGCCAACACCCCGTACGAGGGAATGCGGCTCCCCGGTGTGGTGACCGCGACGCTGCTGCGCGGGCGGCTCACCGCGCGGGACGGGAAGGTCTGCTGATGGAACGCCTTTGGCTGGTGCTGGCGATCGTCGCCTTCTTCCTGCTCTGCCTGTGGGGCATGTACGTCGGCTGGCGGCGCAAGGCGCGCTCGCAGAGCGTGCGGGTGCCGCCGTTCCCCGCCATCCCCGCGGAGCCGGGGGACGTCCTGCTGGAGTCCACCGGTGTCTACGTCGCGACGACGTTCGCGGGGGAGTGGCAGAACCGGGTCGTCACCCGCGGCGCGGGTCTGCGCACCGGCGCGGTCCTGCGGCTGCACGAGGGCGGTGTCGCGGTCGAACGCGGGGGAGCGCCCGACTTCTGGATCCCGCGCGACGCGGTCACCGGCGTCCGGCGCGACTCCAGGATCGCCGGGAAGGTGATGGGCACGGACGCGCTGCTGGTGCTCACCTGGCGGGCCGGCGAAACCGAGGTCGACACCGGCTTCCGCGGCGACGACCTCGACGACTATCCACAGTGGATCGAACAGTTGAAGATCAAGGGAGGTGCCCAGTGAACGCGCGCGCTCAGGCCGCACTGGTGCTCGAAGACGGCCGGGTGTTCCGCGGCGCTGCCTACGGCGCGCGGGGGCGGAGCCTCGGCGAGGCCGTGTTCTGCACCGGCATGACCGGCTACCAGGAGACGCTGACCGACCCGTCCTACCACGGGCAGATCGTGGTGCAGACCGCGCCGCAGATCGGCAACACCGGCTGGAACGACGAGGACGACGAGTCCTCGAAGATCTGGGTCAACGGCTACGTCGTCCGCGACCCGGCCCGCACGCCGTCCAACTGGCGCTCGAAGCGCACGCTGGACGAGGAGCTGGTGAACCAGGGGATCGTCGGCATCGCCGAGGTCGACACCCGGTCGCTGACCCGGCACCTGCGCGAGCTGGGCGCGATGCGCGCCGGGGTCTTCTCCGGTGACGCGCTGGGCACCGTCGACGAGATGGTCGCCGAGGTGCTCGCCAGCCCGAAGATGGAGGGCGCCGACCTGGCCGGCCAGGTCACCACGCCCAAGCCGTACGTCGTCTCGCCGTCGGGCGAGACGCGCTTCCGGGTGGTCGCGCTGGACCTGGGCATCAAGTCCAACACCCCGCGCCAGATGGTCAAGCGCGGCATCGAGGTGCACGTGCTGCCTTCGACGTCGACCTTGGACGAGCTGCTCGCGATCGAGCCGGACGGGGTGTTCCTGTCGAACGGCCCGGGCGACCCGGCCACGACGACGCACGCGACCGAGCTGACCAAGCAGGTACTGGGCCGCGAGATCCCGCTGTTCGGCATCTGCTTCGGCAACCAGGTCCTCGGCCGCGCGCTCGGCCTGGGCACGTACAAGATGCGCTACGGCCACCGCGGCATCAACATCCCGGTGATCGACGTCGCCACCAAGCAGGTGGCGATCACCGCGCAGAACCACGGCTTCGCCCTCGAAGGCGAGCCCGGGCAGCGCTTCGAGTCGCCCTTCGGCGCGGCTCAGGTCAGCCACTACTGCGCGAACGACGGCGCGGTCGAGGGCCTGCGGGCGTTCGACGTCCCGGCGTTCTCGGTGCAGTACCACCCCGAAGCCGCGGCCGGCCCCCACGACGCGGCGCCCCTGTTCGACGATTTCGTTTCGCTCATGGAGAAGAAGGCCTGATGCCGAAGAGGACGGACATCCAGCACGTGCTGGTGATCGGCTCCGGGCCGATCGTGATCGGGCAGGCCGCGGAGTTCGACTACTCCGGGACCCAGGCCTGCCGGGTGCTGCGCAGCGAAGGCCTGCGCGTGTCACTGGTGAACTCGAACCCGGCCACCATCATGACCGACCCCGAGTTCGCCGACGCGACCTACATCGAGCCGGTGACGCCGGACTTCGTCGAGAAGGTCATCGCCGTCGAACGCCCCGACGCGATCCTCGCCACGCTCGGTGGGCAGACGGCGCTCAACTGTGCCGTCGCGCTGCACGAGCGCGGCGTGCTCGCCAAGTACGGGGTCGAGCTGATCGGTGCCGACATCGACGCCATCCAGCGCGGTGAGGACCGGCAGAAGTTCAAGAACATCGTCGCCGAGGTCGGTGCCGAGACCCCGCGCAGCCGCGTCTGCAACACCATGGACGAGGTCCGGGACACGGTGAAGGAGCTGGGCCTCCCGGTCGTCATCCGGCCGTCGTTCACCATGGGCGGGCTCGGGTCCGGCATGGCGCACACGCCCGAAGACCTGGAACGGCTCGCTTCCACCGGCCTCGACGAGTCGCCGGTCACCGAGGTGCTCATCGAGGAGAGCGTGCTCGGCTGGAAGGAGTACGAGCTCGAGCTGATGCGCGACCGCAGTGACAACGTCGTGGTCGTCTGCTCGATCGAGAACGTCGACGCGATGGGCGTGCACACCGGCGACTCCGTCACCGTGGCGCCGACCATGACGCTCACCGACCGCGAGTACCAGGTGATGCGCGACGTCGGCATCGACGTGCTGCGCGCGGTCGGCGTCGACACCGGCGGCTGCAACATCCAGTTCGCGATCAACCCCGAAGACGGCCGGATGGTCGTCATCGAGATGAACCCGCGCGTCTCCCGATCGAGTGCGCTGGCGTCGAAGGCGACCGGCTTCCCGATCGCCAAGATCGCCGCGAAGCTCGCCATCGGCTACACGCTCGACGAGATCCAGAACGACATCACCGGCGAGACCCCGGCGGCGTTCGAGCCCACTTTGGACTACGTCGTCGTCAAGATGCCGCGGTTCGCCTTCGAGAAGTTCCCGGGCGCCGACCCGACGCTGACCACGACGATGAAGAGCGTCGGCGAGGCGATGTCGTTCGGCCGCAGCTTCCCCGAGGCGCTCGGCAAGGCGATGCGGTCGATCGAGACCAAGGCGACCGGGTTCTGGACGTTGCCCGACCCCGATGGCGTCACGGTTGAGTCCACTTTGGACTCCCTGCGCACGCCGCACGAAGGCCGGCTGTACGAAGTCGAACGCGCGCTGCGCCTGGGCGCTTCGGTGCGGCAGGTCCACGAGGCCTCCGGCATCGACCCGTGGTTCATCGACCAGATCGCCTACATCGGCGAGGTCGGCGCCGAGGTCCGCGACGCCCCGGTGCTCGACGGCGATCTCCTGCGCCGCGCCAAGCGCACCGGGCTGTCCGACCGGCAGATCGCCGCGCTGCGGCCGGAGCTGGCCGGCGAGGACGGCGTCCGCACCCTGCGCCACCGCCTCGGCGTGCGGCCGGTGTTCAAGACCGTGGACACCTGCGCGGCGGAGTTCGCCGCGAACACGCCGTACCACTACTCGGCCTACGAGTCCGACCCCGAAGCGCAGTCCGAAGTGGCGGCGCAGACGGAGAAGCCGAAGGTGCTCATCCTCGGCTCGGGCCCGAACCGGATCGGCCAGGGCATCGAGTTCGACTACTCCTGCGTGCACGCGGCGATCGCGTTGCGGGAGGCCGGGTTCGAGGCCGTCATGGTCAACTGCAACCCGGAAACCGTGTCCACCGACTACGACACGTCCGACCGGCTGTACTTCGAGCCGCTGTCCTTCGAGGACGTCCTCGAGGTCGTGCACGCCGAGCAGGCGTCCGGCACGGTCGCCGGCGTCATCGTCCAGCTCGGCGGCCAGACCCCGCTGGGCCTGGCGAAGCGGCTCGCCGACGCCGGGGTCCCGGTGGTCGGGACGCCGCCGGAGGCCATCCACCTGGCCGAGGACCGCGGCGCGTTCGGCGAGGTCCTCACCGACGCCGGGCTGCCCGCGCCGCGCTACGGCACGGCGACGTCGTTCGAGGGCGCCAAGCGGATCGCCGACGAGATCGGCTACCCGGTGCTCGTCCGGCCGTCGTACGTCCTCGGCGGGCGCGGCATGGAGATCGTCTACGACGAGGAGACCCTCGCCGGGTACATCAGCCGGGCCACCGAGATCACCCCCGAGCACCCGGTGCTCGTGGACCGCTTCCTCGACGACGCCATCGAAATCGACGTCGACGCGCTGTTCGACGGCGAGGAGCTCTACCTCGGCGGCGTGATGGAGCACATCGAGGAGGCTGGCATCCACTCCGGCGACTCCTCGTGCGCGCTGCCGCCGATCACGCTCGGGCACACCGATCTGCAGGCCGTCCGCCGCTCCACCGAGGCGATCGCGCGAGGCGTGGGCGTGCGCGGGCTCCTGAACGTCCAGTACGCGCTCAAGGACGACGTCCTGTACGTCCTGGAGGCCAACCCGCGGGCGTCGCGGACGGTGCCGTTCGTGTCCAAGGCCACGGCGGTGCCGCTGGCGAAGGCGGCCGCGCTGATCATGACCGGCTCGACGATCAAGGACCTGCGCGAGAGCGGCGTCCTGCCGTCCGACGGCGACGGCGGGCAGATGCCGGCCGACTCGCCGGTCGCGGTCAAGGAAGCCGTGCTGCCCTTCCACCGCTTCCGCACGCCCGAAGGCCACGGCGTCGACTCGCTGCTGGGCCCGGAGATGAAGTCCACCGGCGAGGTGATGGGCGTCGACGTCGACTTCGGCAAGGCGTTCGCCAAGTCCCAGAGCGCGGCCTACGGCTCATTGCCGACGTCCGGGCGCGTGTTCGTCTCGGTCGCCAACCGCGACAAGCGCTCGATGGTCTTCCCGGTGAAGCGCCTGGCGGACCTCGGGTTCGAGATCCTCGCCACGTCCGGCACCGCGGAAGTGCTGCGGCGCAACGGGGTCGCGTGCTCGGTGGTGCGCAAGCACTACCAAGGCTCGACCGAAGCCGAGCCGAACATTGTGGACGTCATCCTGGACGGCGACGTCGACATGGTGATCAACACTCCCTACGGCAACAGCGGTCCGCGCGTCGACGGCTACGAAATCCGCACCGCCGCGGTGTCGCGCGACATCCCGTGCGTGACCACCGTGCAGGGCGCCGCGGCGGCCGTGCACGGCATCGAGGCGCTCATCCGGGGCGACATCGGGGTCAAGTCCCTGCAGGAGCTGCAGGCGGCGCTGAAGGCGAAGTCGTGAGCACGCCGGAGCGCTTCGGGGCGCGGCTGGCGAAAGCCGTCGCGGACCGGGGCCCGCTGTGCGCCGGGATCGACCCCCACCCGGGCCTCCTCGAGGCCTGGGGGCTCCCGGTGGACGCTTCGGGCCTGGAACGGTTCGCGCTGTCCGCCACGGAGGTTCTGGCGGCGCGCACGGCGATCGTGAAGCCGCAGTCGGCGTTCTTCGAAAGTTTCGGCGCGGCGGGCGTCCGCGTGCTGGAGCGGGTCGTCGAAACCGCGCGCGAAGCCGGCGCTCTGGTGCTGCTGGACGTCAAGCGCGGCGACATCGGCTCCACGATGGCGGCGTACACGGCCGCGTACGTGGCCGACGGGGCGGCGATCGCGGCCGACGCGATCACCGTTTCGCCGTACCTCGGGTTCGGCTCTTTGGCCCAATGCGCCGAAACGGCGGTCGCCGCGGGGCGCGGCATCTTCGTGCTTGCGCGAACTTCGAACCCCGAAGCGGCCGCCGTGCAGAACGCGAAACTGCCCGACGGCCGCACCGTCGCGCAGGCGATCGTCGACTCCGCGGCGGCGCTCAACGCATCCGCGGGGCCGCTCGGCGATGTGGGTGTGGTGGTCGGCGCCACGGTTCCGCCGGGGGAGCTCGACCTCTCGCGGCTGAACGGACCCGTGCTGGCACCCGGTTTCGGGGCCCAGGGAGCCACTGTGGCCGATCTGAAGGCGCTCTTCGGCGCATCCCTGCCGGGAGTGCTGCCCGCGTCGTCTCGCGACATCCTGAAGCACGGTCCGGAGCAAGCGGCTTTGCGCCAAGCGGTCGAACGGGTCGCCGAAGTGCTGGCCGACCCGCAGGAAAACGACCAATAGCAGGGCCCGGAACGGGGTCCCACCAGGCACCCCCGCATTGTGGCCGGTGCTCACGGGTGGGTACCGTCGCGTCACCCACCCAGATTTGAGAACTACCGGAGGAAAACGTGGCACTTCCCCAGCTGACAGAGGAACAGCGCGCTGCGGCGCTGGAGAAGGCCGCCGCCGCTCGCAAGATCCGTGCTGAGCTGAAGGAGCGGCTGAAGCGGGGCGGTACCACTCTGGTCGACGTGCTGAAGCAGGCCGAGGAGAACGAAGTCCTCGGCAAGATGAAGGTTTCGGCTCTGCTCGAGGCCCTTCCGGGCGTCGGCAAGGTCCGCGCGCAGCAGACCATGGAACGACTGGAGATCGCCCCCAGCCGTCGCCTTCGCGGCCTCGGCGACCGGCAGCGCAAGGCGCTGCTGGCCGAGTTCAGCGGCGAGTGAACGGCGCCGGTCGTGACTACCCGGTGAACCGGGGCGCCGACCGCGGCAGTGAGCCGGTGACGGGGGACATCCCCCGGCACCGGCTCACCGTCGTATCGGGGCCTTCGGGGGTCGGGAAGTCGAGCGTGGTGGGCGAGCTGCGGAAGCTGGAGCCCGACATCTACTTCAGCGTCTCGGTGACCACGCGCAAGCCCCGCCCCGGCGAAGTCGAGGGCGCGCACTACCACTTCGTCGACCGCGCCGAGTTCGACGCGATGGTCGCCGACGGCCGGCTCCTCGAGTGGGCCGAGTTCACCGGCAACTGCTACGGCACCCCGCGCGAGCCGGTCGAGAAGGCCCTCGCCGACGGCCGCCCGGCCATCCTGGAGATCGAGCTGCAGGGCGCCCGCCAGGTCCGCGCGGCGATGCCGGAGGCCCGGCTGGTGATGCTGATGCCGCCGTCCTGGGAGGAACTGGTCGGCAGGCTCACCGGGCGCGGCACCGAGAACGAGGCCGCCGTGCAGGCCCGGCTGGCCGAAGCGGAGCGTGAGCTGGCCGCCGCCGGCGAGTTCGACCACCGGGTCGTCAACGCCGACGTGCGAGAGGCCGCTGAGCACTTGCTAAACTTGATTACCGGCGAGCAGTTTGCCGCCGGTAGTCCCACAGATTCGGAGCACCACGAGTGACGACTCAGGCGACCCTGCACGAAGAGCTCGAGGGCATCACCAACCCGCCGATCGACGACCTGCTCGAGAAGGTCAGCTCGAAGTACGCGCTGGTGATCTACTCGGCCAAGCGTGCCCGCCAGATCAACGACTACTACGCCCAGCTGGGCGAGGGCCTGCTCGAGTACGTCGGCCCGCTCGTCGAGCCGGGCCCGCGCGAGAAGCCGCTCTCGATCGCGCTGCGCGAGATCCACGGCGGCCTGCTCGAGCACACCGAGGGTGAGTAAGCCCAAGGTCGTCCTGGGCGTGGGCGGCGGCATCGCCGCCTACAAGGCCTGTGAGGTGCTGCGCGGACTGACCGAATCCGGTCACGACGTCCGCGTGGTCCCCACCGAAGCCGCGCTGAACTTCGTCGGCGCGGCCACCTTCGAAGCCCTCTCCGGGCACCCCGTGCACACGGGTGTGTTCACCGAGGTGCCCGAGGTGCAGCACGTCCGCGTCGGCAAGGAAGCCGATCTCGTCCTGGTCGTCCCGGCCACGGCGAACCTGCTCGCCAAGGCCGCCCACGGCCTCGCGGACGACCTGCTGACGAACACCCTGCTCACCGCCCGGTGCCCGGTCGCCTTCTTCCCGGCGATGCACACGGAGATGTGGGAGCACCCCGCGACCCGCGCCAACGTGGCCCTGCTGCGCTCGCGCGGCGCGATCGTCACCGAGCCCGACTCCGGCCGGTTGACCGGCGTCGACACCGGCAAGGGCCGCCTGGCGAACCCCGCCGAGATCGTCGACCTCGCCCGGCTGCTGCTGGCCCGGCCGGACGCCCTCCCGCGCGACCTCGAAGGGGTCCGCGTCGTGGTGTCGGCGGGCGGCACCCGCGAGCCGCTCGACCCGGTCCGCTACCTGGGCAACCGCTCGTCCGGCAAGCAGGGCTACGCGCTGGCCCGCGTCGCCGCCCAGCGTGGCGCCAAGGTCACCCTGGTCACCGCCCACACCGTCGCGCTGCCGGACCCGGCGGGCGCGACCGTCTCGCACGTGTCGACGGCGGAGGAGCTGCGACAGGCGGTGCACGCCGCGTCCGAGACCGCCGACGTCGTCGTGATGGCCGCCGCCGTCGCCGACTTCCGGCCGGCGAACCGGGCCGACCACAAGATCAAGAAGTCCGACGATCAGCCGGACCCGGTCATCACGCTCGCCCGCAATGCGGACATCCTGGCCGAACTGGTGCGAAACCGGCGTCCCGGACAGGTCGTCGTGGGATTCGCCGCGGAAACCGGGGACGAGCACGGCGACGTCCTCGACCACGCCCGCGTGAAACTCAAGCGAAAAGGCGCGGATCTGCTGGTCGTGAACGCCGTCGGCGACGGCAAGGCGTTCGGCACGGAGGACAATTCGGGCTGGCTGCTCGGCTCCGACGGCACGGAAATCCCCATCCCCTTGGGCGCGAAAGCCGAACTCGCGTCCACTCTGTGGGACGCTGTAGTGAGCTTCATGAAGCGTTGACCGTCCTCCGAGCGATAGTCAGTACGCTTGCACAGGTAAGGGGTGCCTAAGTTTCGGGGCATCCGACGACAAGGTGAGGAAGTGACGGCCACCGTGACCGCGTCTAGCAGCAGATTGTTCACCTCGGAGTCGGTGACCGAAGGGCACCCCGACAAGATTTGCGACGCCATCAGCGACTCGATCCTCGACGGTCTGCTGTCGAAGGACCCGCGCAGCCGCGTGGCGGTCGAGACCCTGATCACCACCGGCCAGGTGCACGTCGCCGGCGAGGTGACCACGGAGGCGTACGCCGACATCCCCACGATCGTCCGCGACGTCATCCTGAAGATCGGGTACGACTCCTCGGCCAAGGGCTTCGACGGCAACTCGTGCGGCGTCAACGTCGCGATCGGCTCGCAGTCGCCTGACATCGCCCAGGGCGTCGACACCGCGTACGAGTCGCGGGTCGAGTCCGACGAAGACGAGATCAACCGCCAGGGTGCCGGCGACCAGGGCCTGATGTTCGGCTACGCCTGCTCGGACACCCCCGAGCTGATGCCGCTGCCCATCGCGCTGGCGCACCGGCTGTCGAAGCGGCTGACCGCGGTCCGCAAGGACGGCGTGCTGCCGTACCTGCGCCCGGACGGCAAGACCCAGGTGACCATCGAGTACGCCGGCGACCAGCCGGTGCGCCTCGACACGGTCGTCGTGTCTTCGCAGCACGCCGACGGCATCGACCTCGAGCGGATGCTCAGCGTCGACGTCAAGGAGCACGTGGTCGGCCCCGAGATCGACGCGCTGGGCATCGACACCTCCAGCGCGCGGCTGCTGGTCAACCCGACCGGCCGCTTCGTCATCGGCGGCCCGATGGGCGACGCCGGCCTGACCGGGCGCAAGATCATCGTCGACACCTACGGCGGCATGGCCCGCCACGGTGGCGGCGCGTTCTCCGGCAAGGACCCGTCCAAGGTCGACCGTTCCGCCGCGTACGCGATGCGCTGGGTGGCCAAGAACGTCGTCGCCGCCGGGCTGGCGTCGCGGACCGAGGTGCAGGTCGCCTACGCGATCGGCAAGGCGGCCCCGGTCGGCCTGTTCGTCGAGACGTTCGGGACCGAGACGGTCGACCCGTCGAAGATCCAGCAGGCCATCACCGAGGTCTTCGACCTGCGGCCCGCCGCGATCATCCGCGACCTCGACCTGCTTCGCCCGATCTACGCCCCGACGGCGGCGTACGGCCACTTCGGCCGGCCCGAGCTGGACCTCCCCTGGGAGAGCACGGCCCGCGCCGAGGCGCTGAAGAACGCCGCGGGAGCCTGACGCACGATCCGGTGAAGGCCACCTCGAAGCTCTTCGAGGTGGCCTTCCTGGCGTCCGGGATGTCGGAGGGGTCTGGTAGAGATCACGGCGTGAGTAGTTCCGAGCCCGCCGCTCTCTGGGAGCTCCCGGAGAAGCCGCCTCCCGCTCCGGCGAAGGCGGCGCCCTCGCGTGCCCGGAAACCGGCGAAGGCCGGCCAGAAGGCCAAGGGGGCCCAGTCGCCCGCGCCCGAGCGGCCGGTCGCGCGGATCGTCGTCGACATCCCGCTGGCCCACCTCGACCGCACCTTCGACTACCTCGTGCCGGAGAAGCTGCACGAGACCGCCGTGCCCGGCTGCCGCGTGCGCGTCCGGTTCGCCGGGCAGCTCGTCGACGGCTACCTGATCGAGCGCGGCGAGACCAGCGACTACGGCAGCAAGCTGGCGTTCCTCGACCGCGTGACGTCGCCCGAGGCGGTGCTGCCGCCGTCGTCGCACGCGGTCTGCCGCGCGGTCGCCGACCGTTACGGCGGCACCCTGTCGGACGTCCTGCGCCTGGCGATCCCGCCCCGCCACGCGAAGGCCGAGGCCGAACCGCCGCCGGCGCCCGCGGCGCTCCCCGAAGCACCCGACACGACGGCCTGGGGACGCTACCAGCGTGGTCCGGCGTTTCTGGAGGCCCTCGCCGAGGGCAAGCCCGCGAACGCCGTCTGGCAGGCGCTGCCGGGCGAGGACTGGCCGCGCCGGCTCGCCGAGGCCGCCGCTTCGGTGGCCGCCGCGGGGCGGGGCGCGGTGCTGGTGGTCCCGGACCACCGCGACCTGACCCGGGTGCACGAGGCCTGCGCGGCGCTGGTGGGTGAGGAGGCCGTGGTGGCGCTGATCGCCGGCCTCGGGCCCGCGGAGCGGTACCGGCGCTGGCTGGCGGTGTTGCGCGGCGCGGTGCGCGTGGTGGTCGGCACCCGGGCGGCGATGTTCGCGCCGGTCCACGACCCCGGCCTGTTCGTCGTCTGGGACGACGGCGACGACCTGCACCTCGACCCGCACGCGCCCTACCCGCACGTCCGCGACGTGCTGATGGACCGCGCGCACGCGGCGAAGGCGTCGCTGCTGGTCGGCGGGTTCGCCCGGACGGCGGAGGCCCAGCTGCTGGTCGAGTCGGGCTGGGCTGTGCCGGTCCTGGCCGACCGCACGGTGCTGCGGTCGGCGGCGCCCCGCGTCACCCCGGTCGGCGAGGACTTCGACGTCGCCCGAGACGAGGCGGCGCGCGTCGCCCGGCTGCCGGCCGTGGCGTTCGAAGCCGCGCGGCAAGCGTTTGCGGCTGGCCTGCCGACGCTGGTCCAGGTGCCCCGGCGTGGGTACGTCCCGGGCCTGGCGTGCGGCAACTGCCGCACGCCGGCGCACTGCCGCCGCTGCGCGGGGCCGCTGGCGCTGCCCGGCGGGTCGGTGGACGGGCAGCCGAAACCCCCGGCGTGCCGCTGGTGCGGAGTCCCGGAGACGGCGTTCCGCTGCACGGCGTGCGGCTCGGTCCGCCTGCGCGCGGTGATCGTCGGCGCGAAGCGGACGGCGGAGGAGCTGGGGCGGGCGTTCCCGGGCATCCCGGTCCGCACCTCGGGAGCGGCGGAGGTCCTGGCCTCGGTCCCGGGCAAGCCGGCGCTGGTGGTGTGCACGCCGGGAGCGGAACCGGTGGCCGAGGGCGGCTACGGCGCGGCGCTGCTGCTGGACGGCTGGGCATTGCTGGGGCGTCAGGACTTGCGGGCGGGGGAGGAGGCGTTGCGCCGCTGGATGGCGGCCGCATCCCTGGTCCGCCCCGCCGCCTCGGGCGGCCGCGTGATCGTCGGAGCGGAGGCGGGGATGCCGGTGGTCCAGGCACTGGTCCGCTGGGACCCGGCGTGGCACGCGGGGCAGGAGCTGTCGGAACGCCGTGAGCTGGGCTTCCCGCCGGCGATGCGGATGGCGAGCGTCGAGGGAAGCCCGGACGCGGTGGCGGGCTTCCTCGACGACCTGCCGTTGCCGTCGTCGGGGGAGGTACTGGGCCCGGTCCCGCTCGGGGAGATCGACGAGGACGGGAATGCCGCACGGGAGCGGGCCCTGGTGCGGGTATCCCGCGCGGAGGGCAAGGCGCTGTCGTCCTCGATCCACGCGGCCGCGGCCCGGCGGGACGCCAAGAAGGCGACGGAACCGATCCGCGTCCAGGTGGATCCGCTGGACCTCATTTAGCCGCAAGAGTGCCTCTTGCCTTCGATCAAAAGGTACTTTTACACTTAACTCATGGCCGAAGCGCACGCAGACGAGAGCAGATGGCTTCTCGGCGAGGAAGAGATCCGCACTCTTGAGGGTGTCGGTAGCGTGCTGCGGCGCGGCGACGGCCACGTCTTCATGCGCGAAGGGGAGGACAGCGACTTCCTGCTGCTCATCAGGAAGGGACACGTGCAGGTCTCCACCGGTCAGCCGGCACGGATCGTGGCCTTCCGGGGGGCGGGGGAGACGGTCGGCGAGCTGGGAGTGATCGACGACGAGCCGCGGTCGGCCACCGTGACCGCCTGGGGTGACGTCGAGGCGCTGCACGTTCCGGCGGCCGAACTGCTGAAGTTCCTCGACGAGAACCGACCCGCGGAGCAAGCCCTGCACGCCGCGGTCCGCAAGCGGCTCGCTCAAGCGACGCGGAAGATCTCGGATTCCGACCTCGCGATGGAACGGCGGATCGCCAAGGCGCTCACCGAACTGATCGGGAACGGCATCTGCGAGGTCGTCGACGGGGTGCCGACCATCGGACTGAGCCAGAAGGACCTCGCATCCTTGAGCGGCTCCTCCCTGGAAGCGACCAAGAAGATCGTCCGCGTTTTCAAGCAGAGCGGTTTGATCGACACCGGGCGCCTCGTCCTCCGCGTCACCGATGCCGAAGGGCTGCGCCGGATAGCCGGTGGCCGGCCCATGTCGTCGTGGTGATCAGCCGTGCTGTCCGTGCTGGAGCACCCTTCGAGCGGCTGGGTCCTCGCGATGCTGGCGATCGGGACTGTCGTCCACCAGATCGTCAGGCTGATGATGTTCAAAGCCGCGATCCGGAACAGCAAGCCGGCGGAACGCCCCCAGATCATCAAGGCCATGCGTGGCCTGATCGGGCGTGGCCTGTCATCGCGAACCGACGACAAGGAATAGCCGTGACGACCACCCCCGAGGCGAAGCGCCTCTTCCGGAACGAGTTCATCCGCGAACTTCTGGCCTGGGACCTCGATCCCAGGCACTTCGTTCTCTTCGGCAGCGCGCCGCTGCTGGCGCACGGGCTGCGGACGACCATCCGCGACCTCGACGTGGTGGCCCGGGGCGACGTCTTGGCTTGGGCGAGGCGGACCGGCGTCCCGAGTGTGGGCGCGTACAGCGGGGATCCGGTTTGGCAGTGCGGCCGAGGCCGGATCCAGTTTTCCGCCGGGTGGATCACGTCCCGGTGGGATGTGGACAACCTGATGGACAACGCAGAAGTCATCGGCGGCCTTCGTCTGGCCCGGCTCGAGGACGTGCTCCAGTACAAGACGGAACTGTCGCGCCCCAAAGACCTTGCCGACATCCAGAGGATCCGAGCGCAGCTCGGCAAAGCGTCCTTAGAGCTGCCACGACCCCAGCTGATCTGCCTGAAGTGAACTTGGCCCGGAAGACCGGGCCGCCGCTGTGGTGGCCGATCCGCCCAACGAGATCCGCTCGACCACGCTTCCTGGATGCTCCTGGCCGGCCCCAGGGCGGAACCATCTCGGTGGTGTGGCGAAGCCGGCCGAGTCGGCGATCGGTTCGGCGGCCAAACCGTTCACATGTCGACTGTTCAGGTCACGACTGTTGCCGTGACGCAGCATCCGTCCCCGCATCGGGACCTCATGCGCTACCTGCACCGAGCGGCCCTGCTGAGCGAACGGGTCGGCGATCGCCGTTTCCGGCAGCGGATCGGCATCGGGCGCACCCTGTTCCTCGTGCTCCGGTCGATCGCCGACGCCGGCGACGTCTCCCCGTCACAACAAGAGATCGCCGACCTCCTCAGCCTGACGAAGGGCGCGGTCAGCCGGCACGTCGAGACTGCCCGGCGACGAGGCTGGTTGGCCGTCACGACCTCGTCCGCGTCCCGTCGCGAGCACGCGCTGACGCTGACCCCCGCGGGCCAGTCCCTCGTGAAGGACGGGCTGGCCGTGCAACGCGAATACGAGCGCCTGGGCGGCAAGCACATGACCGACGCCGCGATGGCCACCACCATCCAGACACTGAAGACGATGTGCGAACTCCTGGAGACCGAGGAGCGGCAATGAGAATCGAGGTCATCCTCGGCAGCACCCGCCCCGGACGGCTCGGCGACCGCGTCTGCCGGTTCGTCATCGGCAAGGCGGCCCTCGTCAACGGCGCCGAGTTCACCGTGCTCGACCTCGCCGACCACCCGATGCCGTTCTTCGACGAGCCGCTCGCGCCGTTGGCCAACCACGACCGCCGGCCGTCCGCACCCGTGCGGGCTTGGCTCGAAGCCATGGCGGCCGCCGACGCCTACGTCTTCCTGACACCCGAGTACAACCACGCGCCACCGGCCGCGTTGAAGAACGCCCTGGACTTCCTCGCCACCGAGGCCGCCGGCAAACCCGCGACGATCGTGTCGTACTCCACCACCGCACACGGCGGCGCCCTGGCCGGCCAGCACCTGCGGCTGTCCCTGAGCAAGGCAGGCATGCTGCCCCTGCCCCGAAGCCTCCCCCTCGCCCACGCCCACCGGCTCTTCGACCCCACCGGCGAACTGGTCGAGCGATCGGACTGGGCACCCCGGGTCGCCGAATTCGTCCCGGCTTCCCTCCGCGACCTCGTCGAGCACGCCCGCGCACTCAAAACCCTCGAAGAAGCGACGACGTCAGGGATGTGAGTGAGTCCCGGTGCCGGATCACCGGGACTCACTCGGCCGCTGTGTCAGCGGTTCATCAAAGCGAAGACGCCCCAGCCGAGGAATTCGCGTTGGTACCGGGCGTGGCGCGCCGGAGCGGCGGTGAGTTCCGCGCGCATCTGCTCGGCCAGCTCGTCGTCGGGATGGGCGTCCAGCCAGCGGCGGGTGTTGAGCCATTGAGCCGCGACGTAGCTGTCCCAGCTGTCCTGGTCGGCGAGGACCATCTGCACGACGTCACAACCCAGCTCCCCGAACTGTTCCAGCAGCTCCGGGAGGACGCGGAAGTCGTCTTCACCGGTGGCGTGACAGCCTTCGACGGTGGCCTGGTCCGGGGGTTGCCTGCGCCAGTACGGTTCGCCGATCAGCATCATGCCGCCGGGGCGCAGGCTGCGTCGGAGCAGGTCCACGGTGCCGGCCACGCCACCTCCGATCCAGGTCGCACCTACGCACGCTCCGATGTCGACCGCGCCGTCGGTGACGTGGTCGGACGCGTCGCCGTGGGTGAACGTGACCTGTTCGGCGACCTCCAGTTCGATCGCTCGTGCCCGGGCCTTGGCCAGGAACACGGTGCTGATGTCCACGCCGGTTCCGGTGATGCCGTGATCGCGGGCCCAGGTGCACAGCAGCTCGCCCGAGCCACAGGCCAGGTCGAGCAGCCGAGTGCCGGGTGGTGGGTTCAGCGCCTCGCCCAGGCCGGCCAGTTTCCGGCTGGTGAGCGGGTTGTGGATGCGGTGGCCGCTCTCGCGGATGGTGAAGCTACGGGGTAGATCCACTTCGGGGATTCCTCACGTCCAAGGGGTAGTCCAGCGCTGGGTCGGCCGTCGACGGCCGGGCTGCCCGGACATTCATGAAATGCACCTCTTCGAACGGAAGGTCATACGGTTGGGCGGAAGGCTAGGCGGGGCGCACGTGCCGGTCCACCGGTTATCGCGTCGACCCCGAACGCGCTCTCGTGCCGCCGGGCACCGTCCGCGCCGTCGAGCGGAATTGCGTTGGTGAAGGCTCCATGATCGGGAAGAATCCCCGGAATGGACCTGCGCGCCCTTCTCGCCCGGATCGATCCGCTGGCCGCTCCGGCACGAAGGCGGGTTCTCGCCGATACCGCACGCGCGCTGGCCGGTTCGCCGGAGCTGACCGCTCTGCTCGCGGAACTGGACGCCGTCCCCGGGCTTCCGCGCGCCTGGGCCGCGAAGATGGCCACCATCGCAGGCGATGACACGCACCTGCGCCGCAGCCTCGTCGCGACGGACACCCGGGTCGCCGCTCTGGCGATGACCCACTGCGCCCGCCACGGCTTGCACTTCGACGTCCTCACCGCGGCACTCCCGACCGCGCCCCTCGCGTGGCGGCACACTCTCTACCGCGCGGTGCGCGCCACCGGAGCCACCGAGTGGGCCGAAGCGCTGCTGCCCCGGGTGCGCGCCCGCTTCGGTGACCACGAGGCCGCCGCCGTGCTCCCGGCTTGCGACGCCGACACCGTGACGGCCTTGCTGCCGGAACTGGACTTCGCGGTGCCCAACCTCGCCGCGCTGTCCCGCCGTCACCCCGCCGTGGTGCTCGCGCACCTGCGCCGGAGGCTGACCGAAGCCGGCGACGCCGGGCGCAACGCCGTGTGGGCTCTCTTCGGTCCGGCGCTGGGTCAGCTGGTCCGGCAAGACCCCGGACATCTCGTCGACCTGCTGGCGCGGTCGGGACCGTTGACCGGGCTCCCGGCCGGCGCGGACCGGTGGCTGGCCACGGCGACCGCGGCCGACCCGGACCGCGTCGTGGCGATCCTCGCCGATCCCGCGCGGCGCATCCGGTTCCGCGCGGGCCGGAGCATGGAGCTCGCTCTGCGGCGGGCCACGGACGGGTCTCTGACTTCGCTCGCGCGCACCTCGCTCACCGACGTGCGCCGCTTGACGGCATTGCTGCGCGGGCTCCCGCCCGCCCGGCGCGCGATCGTCCTGGGTGGAGCGCTGGGGGAGCAGACCCTGCAGCAGGCCGGACTGCCGATCGCCCTGCTCGACGTCCTGCCGTGGCGGTCCCGGCACGAGCAGGCCCGCCGGCTGCTCGCCGCCCGCCCCGTGGCCGACCATCCCGACCTGCGGCGGGAGGCGACCGCGCGGCTGCCCTGGCCGGAGGCCGAGCCCCACCTGCGCGCCGCGACCGCCCGGCCGACCGCCGTGGAGCGTGCCCTCGGTTACCCGCTGCTGATCGGCGCGGCGGCCGCGACCCGGGACCCGGAGGTCGTCGCCGGCCTGCTCGGGTCGCTGACCCGGCTGCCCAACGAGCAGGATCCGGTCCGCCACACCGCGCTCGCGGCCATCGCCGCGCTCCCGGGCTGGCTCCTGCGGTCGGCCGATCCGTCCACCCTGGTCAAGCTGGCCACCGATGCCGTCCAGGCCAGGGACGCGTCCTGGGCCACCCGCCAGGCGGTCGGCACGCTGGCCGTCACCCTGGTCCGGCAGGGAACGCTCACGACGCGGCCCGACTTGGTCGAGAGCGGGCTGCTGATGGTGGAGCTGTCCGGTGGACACGCACACGCCCTCACCCTGCACCGGCTCGATCAGGACCTGCCCCGCGGCGCCGAACACGGCCTGTTCTCCGCGCTGCGGCCGCGCATCACCGCCGACGCCCGCGCCGGCCGCTACGACCTGGTCCTGTCCTTGGCCTCGGGCCTGCGGCGGCGCGCGTGGACGATGCCCGACCTCCAGGCCGCCGTGGGCGAAGCGACCGGCGCCGCCGACGACGCCACGGTCCGCTGGGCACTCGGGCTGTGGCTGGCCCCGCCCGCGACCCGGGACGAACGCGTCGAGGCCGTGCTCCGCCGCGACCCGTCGACGATCACCGTGACCGCCGTGGCGAACGCGATCAGCGAACGCCGGACCGACCTGCTCGACCGCGTGCTGGACCGGCCGCCGCGCGGCCGGTTCGTCGCCCGCGGTGTCCGGCTGGTCCCGACGTTCAGCGGGGCGTCACGGCACTGGCTGCCGCGTCAGGTCGCCCGGTACGGCGAGCTGCTGGCCGACCTCGCGACCGCGCCCCGCAAGCCGGTCTGGGAGCGGGTCTCGGCCGTGCGGCGCCTGGCGAGCCTGCCCGGCGCCGTCCTCGACGACGTGCGGCCGTTCCTCCAGGACGACGAAGTCGCCGTGGTCGAGGCCGCGCTGGCCGGCCTGGCCTGGACCGATCGGCCCGGCGACGCACTCGGCACGTTGCTCGGCTACGCCGACACCGATCGCGCCCGGGTCGCGGTGTACGCGGCCGGCCGGGCCGCCCGCGCCATCCGACCGGACGCATTGGGTGCCGCCCTTCGTCCGGTGCTGGCCGGGAAGAAGCTGACGGCGCGCAAGGAGGCGATCCGGTTGCTCGCCGAGCACCGCGTGCCCGGCGCCGCCGGTGATCTCGCCACCCTGTGGGCGACCCCGGATCTGCACCGCGACCTCCGCCGCGCCATCGTGTCGGCCGCGCGCCGGTTGCTCGACGACGACCGTGCCTGGCAATGGCTCGCCGAAGCGACCACCATGACCGCGGTGGCCACGGCCGTGACCGAAGCCCACCCGATGACCATCGCCGAGCACTACCGCGAGCGGTACGGCACGCTGGTGCGCGGCGTGGCGGGCAGCGCCGATCCGGACACCGCGCGAACCGGCTTGGCCGCCTGGCCCGCGTGGAGCGCCTGGGACCGCGAAGGACCTGCTGCGCTGGTCACCCTGATCGGCGACCTCACCAGCACCGCGACTTGGCGGGCAGCGGTCGAAGCGGTACTCGCGGCGTGCGCGGTCACCGGCGATCCGGCGCCATTGGACGACGTGGTCACGACGCTCGCCGAAGCGGACGACGTCGTCGCCGACGGCCGGGACCAGCCGGCGCGACAACGACTACGCCACTTCGTCGCCTGCTTCGCGGTCCGCCTGGACACCGACGGCGAAACCATGCGCGGCGCCGCGGAGCGGCTGTCGACGACGCTGGCGCACCAGGCGGATTACCGAACGGACGCGCTGCTGCTCGCCGTCGCCGCCCTCCCTCGCCACGGCGAACTGCTGCCGGCCGTCCGCCGGATCGCCGCCCTCGCCGACCGTCCCGCACTGGCTTGGCAGGTGGCGGACCGGCTGGCGACCTGGCTGGCCGGCCACGACCCGGGACGGGCCGAACTGCTCGGCACCGCTCAGGCCCTCACGACCGGCCCGGCGGAGGCCTCGCTGGCGGCGAGCATCGCCGGCCAGGCCGGCCCCCACGCCGGATGGCCGCACCCATGGCGCGACCTGGTAAGGGCCCTGCGCGCGCACCCCGACGCCGATGTCCGCGAACGCGCGTCGCACATTTCCCTCGCTCCTGAGTGATGTGCCGGGCTCGGACGCCGTGACACGCGTTGCCTCTGTGTCGAGGATTCTCCGCGAGGTCATCAGCCGTCCAGAGTCCGCTCTGTTTCGGGCCATGACTGTGGCGCCGGGCCGAACGCGCGCCGGGCGGCTCGGACTGCGAGCGTGGCGACGGTGGCGTTGGCGCCACCGCCGATCACCGCGCCGATGCCGAACGGAGCCACCCGGCCGAGCACGATGATGCCCTGCTTGGTGCCGTACTTGGTGACGAAGTTCTTGCCCAGGACGCTGTTGATCTGTTTCAGCGTCGCCGTGGGCACCTTGCTGACGAGCTGGCGGGCCCAGTGCTGACCGGTGCGCTCGGCGGCCTTGCCGACAATGGTCGAGGAACCCGACTGGCCGAGCAGGATCCCCATGACCAGCGTCCGCCGGCGTTCGATCTCGTCCAGCCGAACGCCGTGGACCTCGGCGACCGAGAGCACGAACAGGGTGCTCAGTTCGAGCGAAGAGAAGGCCTCGCCCGCCGACAGTGCCAGTGCGACCCCGGTGCCGACGGCGGGCGCGGCCGCGGTGGCCCCGACCGCGGCCCCGGTGCCCGCCAGGGCGCTGACGTACATCCGCTCCAGGGTGCGGATGACCTCCGCCGGTGTGGCATCCGGGTTGCGCTGACGGGCCCGGGCGATGTTCTTGCGCACCAGCGGTGTCTGCAAGCCGATGGCCTTGTCCAGTACCTGAAGGGCCGGCTGCCCCGGCCCGCTCGACGCCGGGACCGGTCCTTCAAGGGCATCAGAGGCCACCGCGAGCTCCTTCGCGTCGTCACGTCGCCGCCCAGTCTCGCACCCGCCACGGCCGGAGCCCATCGGCCGCCAGACGATCCGGTCACCGCCCGGGCGGCCGCGTTCGACTGGCCGGACACCACCCTCGGGTGGCCGGCCGGGCCGGCGGATGAGCCCGCTTTCGTCTCGCCTGAGGCGTGCACCACGCACCGGAGCGGCGATCGTCAGCTCGCGGGGAAGAACAGGCGCAGGCGGTCGACCCGGCCTTCGCGGTGCGACATCAGCCAGACCACCGCCGGCGGGCAGTGTTGCGGATCGTGCGGCGGGCTGACCATCGCCATCTCCCACACGGTGAAGTCGCGGCTGGTGACGGCGTTGACGAAGTGCTGGCGCACACCGTAGGTCAAGTCCGCTTCCATGCCCGCCACCGCCATGTCCCGCCCGCCCTGGAAGCCCTGACCGCTGGTCATGCGCAGGTCCGGCGTCCAGCGGTCGGCGACGACGCCGGCGAACTCGCCCCGCCGGGCGGCGGCCAGCGTGTCGGCCGCCTCCCGTGCGCTGGCGGCGTTGCGCGCGGCGGCGTCGTCGTACGCCTGGTCGGCCGTGGCCAGCAGGGCTTCGGACAGCTTGGTCCGCGCCTGGTTCAGCCGGCTGCGCACCGTGCCCACCGGGAGCCGGCAGGCGGCGGCGATCTGCTCGTACGACGTGACGTCGCTGAAGTGGCGCAACAGGACCACCTCCCGCAACGCCGGGGACAGGCTGTCGATCGCGTGCCAGACCCAGTCGCGGGAGACGTGGTCGTCGAGGAGGCGTTCCGGGGTCGCGAGATCGGCCGGCGGCCCGGGGTCCGCGACCGGCACGACCCGGCGCGCGGCGCGCAGGCGCATGCGGCAGGCGTTGCGGACGATCGCCCGCAGCCACGGCCCGGCGGCGGCCGGGTCGCGCAAGGTTCCGATCCGCCGCAACGCCGTCAGCGCGGCGTCCTGCAGGGCGTCCTCGGCGTCCGGCCCGTGGCCCAGGATGCCGAGCGCCACGGCACGCATGTCGGCCTGGTGCCGGGCGAGCAACGTCCCGAGAGCGCTCACACTGCCGGCCCGGGCACCGCGCGCCAGCTCGATCTCGATGGACGTCACCTGATCATTCTGCCCGGTCCCGGCCCGGGCTCCGCGGTGTGACGCACGCCATGCCCGCCGGATCGAACTTCGCTGCCCCGAGGCCATCTTGACGGTGTTCCCAGCACAGTGCGATCGGAGAAATCATGGACACCGGCACCCACACCGTCGAACTCGACGGCGTCCGCCAGCGTTACCACGTGCACGGCCGCGGGCCGGTGTGCGTCGCCCTGCCCGGCGGCCCCGGCGTCGACTGGGCGTACCTGCGGATGCCCGCGCTCGAAGCGCACCTGACCGTGGTCTACGTCGAGCCGATCGGCACCGGCGGCTCGGGGCGGCTGGCGTCCCACCCGCACGGGTACACCCGCGCCCGGTACGCCCGTGCCCTGCTCGCATTGCTGGACCACCTCGGCGTGGCCACGGCCCACCTCATCGGCCATTCCCACGGCGGGTTCGTCGCGCAGTACTTCGCGCTGCACCGCCCCGACCGGGTCGCCGGGGTGGTGCTGTACGAGAGCGCCCCGGTCACCGGGCCGGAGCACGGCGCCGAAGCCCAGCGCAACGTCGAGGAGTTCGCCCGCCGCAACGCCGACCGGCCCGACCTGCCCGGGGTGCTGGCCGCCCTGCAGGCGACGGCGTCGATCTCGGACGACGACGAGATGGACGCCGCGCTGCGTGGTCTGCTGCCGGCGTACTTCGCCGACTACTGGGGCCGGGAGGCGGAGTTCGCGCCGCTGAGGGCGACCGTCCGCGGCACGCACATCTCCGGACTGGACGAGCGGCTCGTGCCGGACACGATCGACGACCGTGCGGCGCTGGGTTCCCTGACCGTGCCGGCGCTGGTGGTGGCCGGCCGGTTCGACGTGATCTGCGGAGTCCGCTGGGCGCGCGAGCTGGTCGAGCTGATCCCGGACGCCCGCCTCGTCGTACTGGAGCGCAGCGGTCACTTCGGCCACCTCGAGGAACCCGCCGTGTTCGCCGAGGCCGTAGCCGGCTTCGTCATCGGCAGCTGAGGGGCTCGCGATCCCGGCGGGAGGCCGCCCGCGCCTCCCGCCCTGCGCCGTCATCGGTGCAGCCACCCGGACCCAGGCGGTCGATGGCTACATTGACGAGCATGGGGGATGTCGACTGGTCGGCGTTGGAACACAACTACGGCGATGCCTCGGATGTGCCCGGCCTGCTCCGGGCCTGCGCGAGCCCGGACGCGGGCACGGCGTCCGACGCGCTCGCCGACTTGACCAACAAGCTCTACCACCAGGGTGGTTGGGTCTGTTCCGCGGCGCCGGCCGCGCTGCCGTCGCTGACCGATCTCGTGTCGGACCGTGCCGTGCACCACCGGCGCGAAGTGGTTGAACTGATTCGTCTGCTGGCCGGTGAGGCCGTCACCGCGGCCGAAAAGTGGGTGGCCCCAGGCTGGCAGCGGGCACTGGACGACGCGAGACCGCGGTTGCTCGCACTGCTGGACGACGCGGATCCGCGCGTACGCCGGGAAACGACCCTGTTGGCGGCTGAGGGCATCCGGCACCCGGAGTCGGAGCTGGCGCTGCGCCGCAGATGGGAGCGGGAAACCGACCGCACCACCCGTGCCGACCTCGTGCTCGCGTTGGGCACTGTGCAGACCTGGGCCCCGACCGAGGCATTGCGTGCCGAACTGGTGGCACTGCTGGAAGATGACGACCTGCACCTGCGCTTGGCCGCCGTGCACGCGTTGGCCAGGTCCGAACCCGCCATCGCGGCAAGTCAGGTCGGCATGCTGGTACGGGCCGTGCTGGATCCGGACGCCGTGCTGTGGCTGGACTCCGCCTGGATCGGGGGCACGTCCGCCACGCTCGTGCACACGACAGGCGGACTGCTGGCCTCCGACCCGGTCGCGGACAGCGTGTTCGCGGTCGGGGTCGCTCGACACGGAGAGGCCGATCGGCGGGTGGCCGGCCTGGGACACGCCCAGCAGGTGCTCTCCCGGTGGCGCACCGCCGTGGAAGGGATCCGGTCGTTGTTGGGCAGGGGCCTGGACGACGACGTACCCGAAGTCCGTTATCGCGCGGCGGCTCTGTTGGCCTGCCTGGGCACGGAGGCCGCACCCTACGCGGAACAACTGGCTGCCCGCACCGCGGATTCGGCCTTGCGTGACTCCCGTGTCCGGACCACGGTCGGTGATGCGGCGGTGTGGGCGTTGGCCCGGCAAGGCCATCCGGACTGCCGGTCAGGCCTGGTGGAACGACTGTCCGGTGACAGGCTCGGGTTCGACACCGTGCTCGCTCACTACGGGCGGGAAGTCCCCATGCTGGTTCAGCCCGCGATCTGCGAAGTGCTGATCCCGTTGCGTGAGTACAGTGACGTTCTCATCGGCCCGCTCGCCGCTCGGCGCGACCTGGCGTCGAACTTGTGCAGGGTGGTCGCGGCCTGGGGGCCGGCCGCGGCGGTGGCTCTGCCCGCCCTCCTCGACGCGGCCGCGCAGGACAAGCTGCGGCCCTTGGCGGCGAAGGCGATCGGCGCCATCGGGCCGGCCGCGGCGGCCGCGGCGAGAACGTTGCGTGACAGCGCCGCCGAGCCGGCCGTGGCGTGGGCGCTGTGGCGTACCGGCGCGGACCCTGACCTCGGCCTCCACTCGCTGACCCGGCAGCTCACCCAACCCCGGCCGGGACACGTGGCCATCGCGCTGTCGGCTGACCTCGGCTCCGAAGCGGCGGCGTGTGTCGACGCGCTGCGTGCGTTGACCCGCTCCACCGAGGACTGGACCCGGACCGAGGCCGCCCACGCGCTGTGGCGGGTCACCGGCGACCCGGCCGGAGCCGTCACCGTCCTGACCGAGCTGGCGGAGCCGCTCGCCCGGGGCGAGTGCCTGCCGGCCGGCATCGCGGCATTGCGCTATCTCGCCGACATCGGTGTGGTCGACGGCCGAGTGCGAGCTGTGGCACAGGCGATCGCCGACAATCCGCGCCGCATCGCCTGCAACGGAGGGTGGCGCACCTTCAGCGAGGATGAGCAGATCAGGGCTGCGGCTTCCGCGCTCATGGACTGACCCGGTCGTGCCTCGTGCCCGGTGCCGGGCAGGCTACGGCCTCATTCCGGTGACGCCCGGGTGACGCCGGAGCAGCGTGATCGCGACGGGCGCACTGTCATTCTGTGGTTCGATCCCCGTCACGATGGGTAGGGCCGGATGCCCGTTCCGCTGAAGGTCCGCGGTCTTCGACCGCCCGCGTCGGCCACGCCGGCAGCCGACCTGCGCCGGCCCGAGCAGGCCGGCGCGACGGCGTCCGGCGCCGCGGACATGGTCCGTGCCCGCACGATGCTGGGCAACGCGGTCGTCACCGCGGCCATGACCGGCTTGCCGTTCGGCGCCACCCCGGATCCGGCCTCCTGGACCGGCCGGATGCTGCTCGCCGGCCAGAACTTGGTCGGCAACCAGGCCTTGGCGAACCAGTCGGTGACGAACCGGGCCGGGGCGCCGGCGACACCGGCGTCCGGTCCGCTCGCGACCGCGACGGCCGCCCGCAAGCCGCCGGTCACGAAGATGCCTCCTGCGTTGCCGGCCCGACCGAAGGCCGCCGCCCCGGTCCCCCCTGGCAACGACCAGAAGGACCAGGCCGCACCGGACAAGCCCACGGCGGACAAAGCCGGCAAGCAGGAAAAAGGTACCGGCCCCCGCTCTCCCGGCGCGGACCCGAAGTTCCAGGCACTCGAGAAGGACGTCACCGCCAAGAAGAAGGCCATCGGCTCGAGCCACCCGCCGGCGGCCGCGGAAGCCGGCTCGGCCCACGCCGCCGCGGAGCCCCCGGCCGACGATCGCGAGGCGCGGGGCAAGGCGGCCCACGCCGAAGACATGGACGCCGCGCGGCCCAAGGCGTTCGACAAGCAGGAGTTCGTCGCCGCGGTCAAGAAGGCCGTGGCCGACAAAGCGCCGAAGAACCTCGATGAGGCCGACAAGTTCAGCGACTCGGGTAAGGCCGAGGAGGTCAAGAACGAGGTCCGGGGCAAGGTCGGCGAGGGCAAGGACGCCTCGGCCAAGGAGATCGCCGACACCACCGCCGCGCCACCGGAGCCGGCGCCGGACGGCAAGCAGGTCGTGCCCATGGCTCCGGACAAGGTCCCGGGCAAGCCGGGCACGCCCGACCCGAACCTCGCCGCCCCCGACCGGCTGCCCCCGTCGGCGACGGACATGTCGGCCGGGCCGGACCAGGTCGGGCAGGACATGACCAAGGCGAAGGTCACCGAGGAGCAACTCGGGTTCGACAACGCCCACGAGCCGGCGTTCGACAAGGCGGTGAAAGACAAGAAGACGATGGACGCCCACTCCGAGGCGGCGCCCAAGAAGCTCCGTGCCGAGGAGTCCGGCGAGCTCAAGCAGGTCAAGGTCGCCGCGGCGACACAGGGCGCGGCCGCGATGGCCGGCATCCACACCACCCGCCTGACGACCGGCACCACGGTGCGCACCCGCAAGGGCAGCACCAAGAAGAGCGACGAGGACAAGCAGAAGGAGGTCACCGACCTCCTCCAGAAGCTCTTCGACCAGACGAAGTGCGACGTCGAGAAGATCCTCGCCGACCTCGACGAGAAGGTCGACGACGAGTTCACGGCCAAGGAGAAGGTCGCCCGCGACCGGTTCACCGAAGAGCACGAAGACGGGATGCGCCGCTACAAGGACGAGCGCTACGGCGGCTGGTGGGGCTGGACGAAGTGGATCAAGGACAAGTTCGCCGGCCTGCCGGAGGAGGCCAACCGGATCTACGAGCACGCCCGGGACAACTACCTGGTGGCGATGGACGGGATCATCACCGGGATCGCCGACACGGTCGATGGCGAGCTGAAGCGCGCGAAGGACCGCATCGCGTCCGGCCGCAAGGAGATCAAGGCCGCGGTGGACAAGCTGCCGGCGGATCTCAAGGCCATCGGCAGGCAGGCGGCGGCCGACCTCGACGCCCGGTTCGACGAGTTGACGGACACCGTCGACGAGAAGGGTTCCGACCTCGTCGACCACCTGGCCACTCGCTACACCGACGCGGTCAAGTCGGTCGACGACGAGATCGCGGCGGAGAAGGAGAAGAACAAGGGCCTGGTGGCCAAGGCGATCGCGGCGATCGGCGGCGCCATCAAGACCATCATCGAGCTGGGCAGGCTGCTGCTCGGTGTGCTGGCCAAGGCGGCGTCGGCCGTCGGCTACATCCTCGAGAACCCGATCGGCTTCCTCGGCAACCTGGTCACCGGCGTCGGCGGCGGCCTGAAGCTGTTCATGAAGAACGCGGGCCGGCACCTGGAGCAGGGCGTGCTGGCGTGGCTCCTGGGCACGGGCATCGGCGCGTCGGCCGGGCTCACGCTGCCGGTCACGTTCGACGTCCTGGGCATCCTGATGATGATCGCCACGCTGCTCGGGCTGTCGTGGCCGAACATCCGGTCCCGCCTCGCCCGCAAAGTCCCCGACAAGGCCATCACCGCGGCCGAGACGTCGATCCCGCTGGTCTCGAACGTCAAGCGCCGAGGCGTGGCCGGTATGTGGGACGACCTGAAGACCCGCGTCGGCGACCTCAAGAAGGACCTGATCGGCAAGCTCGTGAGCTACCTGCTGCCGACGATCATCATCGCCGGCATCACGTGGATCGCGTCCCTGTTCACGCCGGCGTCGGCGTTCATCCGCGCCTGCAAGATGATCATCGACATCATCCGCTTCGTCGTCACCAACGCGCGCCGGATCATCGAGTTCGTCAACGCGGTCCTCGACGCCGTGATCGCCATCGCGAAGGGTGGCACCGGTGGCGTGCCGGCGTTGGTGGAGAACGCTCTGGCCCGGGCCATTCCCGTCCTGATCGGCGCGCTGGCGGCCCTGCTGGGCCTGGGCGGCATCGCCGGCAAGGTCAAGAACATCTTCCAGCAGATCGCCCGCCCGGTGAACCGCGCCGTCGACTGGGTCATCGACAAGATCTCCGGCCTGGTCAAGAAGCTGTGGGCGAGGCTCAAGCCGAAGCCGGGGAAGAAGCGCCGGCCGGCCCGTCCGAAGCGGCCACGACGGCCGGCCCGGGACCGGGCGCGCAGGCGCCGCCGCGACGACCGGCACAGGCCGGGGAAACGCCGGCCCGACCGCCGCGACAAGCGTGCCGACAAGAAGAAGCGCTCACTGGCCGCCGCGCTGCGCGAGGCCACCCGTCTGCTCAAGGACCAGGACGCGACGCCGGAAAGCATCCGACGCAAGCTTCCCGCCATCAAACGCAAGCACAAGCTCACGTCGATCCAGCTGAAGAAGATCGGCAAGGACTCCTACGCGATCCGGCTCGCCATCAACCCACAGGCGGAGACGCCGCCGGCGGAACTGTTCCCCTACGAGGTCGGCAAGGCCAAGGGCGCTTTCACCATCAGCAGGCGCGAAGGCGTGGTGGAACAGCTCAGCCCACACCGGATTCCGATGGAGGGGCTCGACAAACGGATGGGCTTCGTCGTCACCATCGCGACGATTCCGTCGGGTGTGAGGGACAACCCGGATCTGGCCGTCCGGTACCTCACCACCGGCTGGGAGAGCGGCACCAAGGATCTCGCGGCGGCGCGGACCGCCGTCGTCATCGGCGTCAACGGTCTCGAACACCTCGACCCGTCGAAGGGGAAGGAGGAGATCACCGGCGCCGTCAAGGCCGTGCGCAAGACGCCGGAGCTCCTCCTCGCCGTGTTCGGCTTCGTCTGGACACCGAGGTGGGTCAAACGTGGCACGGACAACGCGGTCCCGTTCACCGAGGTCCGCGCCGCGTACCGGGACCTGCAGGACCCCAAGGTCCGCAAGCACGCCGAGGACCAGGAGAGGGGTTTGCGGGACAAGAAGGCGTTGCCGTACGGCCTTTTCCGCCAGGAGGTGCTCGGCTCCTCCTACGTCGGCACCGCGGTGGGCGTGCTCAAGGACCTGAACGACGTGGTGTACGTCGTGGGTCAGGACGCCGACACCGGCGCCACGGCCAAGAACACGATGGGTGTGCTCGCCGCGTACAAGAAGGTGCTCGAGGAGATGTCGGAGGACCCGCTGCTCGTCGTCGGCGGCTACCACTTCGCCGGGTACCAGTGGAAGGGCCACGGGACCAAACGCAGGGAACAGCTGACCGTCCAGTTCAACGAGATCGACCGGGCCGTCCGGGTCGCGATCAACGAGAAGTACCCGCAGATGCTCTACCCGACCGAGCCCAACATGCTGATCAAGGCGTTCGAGAACCGCCAGGGCCGCCTCCGCGGCATCTTCCAGAACACCAGGGCCAAGGCGCTGCTCGCGGCCCAGGGCGAGATCTACGGCGTGGGCGGCGCCGAGGGCCGCTTCCTGCGCAACCGGCTGATGGAAGTCTTCGGCGTCGAGTTCAAGATCGTCTTCGTGCCGGAGGTGAGCACGATGACGAGCCCGGAGCCCGGCGACGTCGGACGTGGCCTGGAGTCGACCTCCGCCCACGTCCGTGCCGCGGCCAGGGGCAAGAAGCTCACCGTCGAGGACGGCAAGGTCGTCGAGTCCGGCGTCATCCGCCGCGCACACCGGGCCTACGCGATGATCCTGCAGTCACAGACCATGGTCAGTGCCGTGAACCTCGCCAGGGAGCTCACCATGGCTACGCCGGGGTTGAACGAGATCCGGCCCAAGAGAGCGCGGGATCGGTTCAAGGTCGACCTCCAGGACCGGGTGTTCGTCCACGTCGAGGAAGTCGCGCTGCTGATGGCGGACACCCCCAAGCTGACCGGTGACAGCCCGGAGATCAAGGCCCAGCTGGACAAGCTCCGCGACGACGTCGCTACCCTGGTGAGCCAGCTGCCGGCGCAGGGGAGGGAAGAGGCACAGCAGGCCGTCGCCAAGGCGGGGGAGCTGGCCGAGCGGATCATCGACGCCATGACGGCGGACGAGCTCAAGAGCGTCTGGCGCCCGCTGAGCAGCCTGCTGAAGACGATCGACCGCGAACGGCGCAGCCGCGAAAGAAGGGCGTAGTGAGTCTGGAACAGGTTCGCGCGGAGGCGGCACGCGACGACTATCCCGCGATGGCCCGCCTGGCACGGGCGCTGTACGAGACCGGGCTCGGCCCGCGCGAGGTCCTGCGCGAGTGCTACGGCGTCGAGTTCCCCACCGAGTTCTTCGTGCTGCACGACCCCGACCCGGTGCTGCTGTTCCACTTCACCAACCAGCCGGCGAACCTGGCCGTGCCCCTCGATCGCGGTGGCCCGCCACCGGCGGCCAATCCGATGAGCAAGAACGAGCGGGCCGTCTTCGCCCGCGATCCGGATCTCCTGCCGGTTGTGTTGTGCCTCAACAACTACGCCGGTTTCGGCGGCAAGTTCCTCTGCTACCGCCTCAGTGAGCTGGCAGCGGGCCGGGCGACCGTCTTCGCGATCGAGTACCACCCGACGCGGGAAAGCGAGATCACGCGCGTCGCGGATTCCCTGCTGGCGGCCCTGTACGAGCACCACACCGCCCACCTGGCCTGGGTCGAGGAGGAGGAACGCGCCACAGCGGGTCACAGTGGTGGCGGCACGGTGGACGAGGAAGACCTCGCGGTGGCCCAGGAGTACCTCGTGCACATCGAGGACCTCCGACGGCAGGCTTGAAGCCGCCGGGCCCGACTGCGCATGACGCGACCTCGAATCGCCGCGCCGGCAGAGTGTGCGGGCTATGCGGCGTCCCGGCGGGCCACCACCCGGTACGCGTTGGACCACCCGCGCCGCCGGCCTAAGGGAGCGCTGATCCGGTCCGCCGCCGAGGCCAGTACGAACAACGGCACGCACGCGACGAACGTGACCTTGCGCAGGATCCGCCGCCACCACGTCGGCGGGGCGCCCCGCCACGGAAGATCCTCCCCGGCGATCGTCAGTGCGTTGACCGCCATGATCGACGCGGCCAGCACGTCGATGGCGCCGTGCGGCTCGGCGCGTTGCTCGGCGACCACCGTGAATCCGCGGGCCGCCAGTTCGGCACGGAGGTTGCCGATCGGCATCAGGTTCAGATGCTGGGGTTGCAGCCAGGGCATCCACCACCGGCCGAGCACCTTCGCCCAGCGGCATTCCGGATCGGGCAGCTCGATGGCCAGCAGCCCGCCGGGCCGCAACACCGTCCTCGCCGCCGCCAGCTCTCGCTGGGGTTCCGCCGTGTGTTCCAGGTAGTGGTACATGCTGACCACGTCGTAGCGCCCGGCGAGCTCCTCGGCCCGGTCCACGAACAAGCCCCGGTAGCCGGTACGGATCCGGCCCTGCCGACGCGCCAGGTCCACCCCGTCGCCGAGATCGAGGCCGTCGAACTCGACTCCGGGCAGCACCGCGGCGGCTTCCTGGCAGAAATGCCCGTGTCCCATGCCGACGTCGAGCCACTCACCCGATGCACCGGCTTCCCGGGCCAGCTGGGCCCGGGAGCGGTACCCCGCCCGGTTGCCTTCGAACATGCCGGTCATGTTCTTTTCGCCGAGCCCGTCGTAGCAGTCCCGGTAGTAGAACTCGAGCCCGTCCGGGTTCAGCCGGGGGTTCTGGAAGACGTGCCCGCAGTCCCGGCATTCGTCGAGCACGAACCGGCCCGGCTTGTGCTGCAGCAAGTCGGTCGTGCGCAATCGGCCCCGAAGCGCGGCGGAGCCGCACCACGGACAGCTGGTCCGGCGAGGCTCGAAGAACCGATCCACACCGCCGGCCAGGTCCTCCAGGTAGGCCGGGCGGCGCGAGGCGACCGGATCGGCTGGCGTGTCGTCCTCGATCATGGAGGCGGAGCCTAGTGCGCGAACCAAGGGGAGGTGCACCGTCGAACGGACGAAAGTGCCCTTGTCTTGCGGCGCACGCGAAGAGAGCGTGGCGCGGGCGGGACAAATTCGGCGAGACTGCTCCGATGGTTTCCGAATACGCCCGGACCGATCGATTCCGCGGTGCTCGTATCCACCTGTGCGACCTGGCCGGCCTCGAGATCCGCGACTGCGAGGTGGACGGTCTGAAGATCGTCGACTGCTACGGCAGTGACGTCTACCTCGGTGGTCACTTCGAGCGCCTCGTCGTCAACGACGTCGATGTAACCGCTTACGTCGAGGCCGAGCTCGACCGCCGGCACCCCGCGCGGGCGCTGGCGCGCAATGCGGCGTCCCCCGAGGACTACCGGGCCGCTTGGGACGCCATCGAGACCCTGTGGGGCACGACGCTCGACCGGGCGAGGCGGTTGCCCGAGGCCAAGCTCCACGAGAGGGTCGACGGTGAGTGGTCCTTCGTCGAGACACAACGGCATCTGCTGCTCGCCGGCGATGCCTGGCTCGGCAACGCCGTGCTCGAGGAGGAGGCGCCCTACCACCCGCTGGGCTACCCCCACGGCGGAATGCCGCCCGAAGAAGCGGAGAAGCTCGGCCTCACCCTCGACGCCACCCCGACCCTCGACGAGGTGCTCGCGCCGCGGCTCGCCCGCATGGCCGCGATGCGACGTGCGGTCGACGGGCTCGACCCGGCCGAGCTCGACCGGGTGTGTGGCCGCAAGCCGGCTGTCATGTATCCCGACCAGGAATACGTCGTGCGCCGCTGCCTCAAGGTGGTTCTGAAGGAAGAAGCCGAGCACTACCGCTACGCGGTGCGCGACCTCGCGGTGCTCGAGGCAGGTGGGTAGCCGGAGCGACAAGGTCTCCTGGACGACCGGAGGCGGCGGAACGCGGAACGATCCTGGGAGGGCCGAGATGATCTCGGCCCTCCCAGGACGGATCAGATCTTGCCCGCGGCCACGTCGGCGAGGGTCACGCGGGAGGACTTGTAGTTCACCACCCAGTGCTTGGACGGTTCCGCCGAGGTGATCTCCTCACGGATCGGCAGGCCGTTGTCGGCGTTGATGATGAGGACGTCCGCACTGCCGCCCAGGATGGCGGGGGGCGCGGTGAGGGTCAGCGCGGCCTGGCCGTCGACGGCGGTCATGCCGACGATCATGTCCGGGATGGTCGCGTACAGCTTCAGCACGCCCGCGCGGACCTCCGCGTCGGCGGCGTTGGCGAACAGCGCGTGTTCGGTGTTGCTCCACAGGTGGTTGTTGATCAGGTTTTCCAGGTCCTTGCCCGTCGGACGCGGTCGGGGGGCGGGAACCGGCTTGCCGATCTTGCGGAACATCTCCGCGGTCTCCGCTTGGGCGTCCGCCCAGGCCTTTTCGGCCTCGGCGGGGCTCAGGCCGACTCCCAGAGCGTTGCCGCCCGCGGTGATCATCGCGGTCCTGGCCTTGTCGACGTCGCCGTTCGCGGCGAGACGGGCCGCCGCCATCACCTTCCCGTCATACGGGGTAGCGGGCTGGGCGTCACCCTTGGCGACCGCGTCCACCAGGGTCTTCGCCGAGTCACCCGTGAACTGCTGGCCCTTGTCGGTGTAGAGGGTGTAGTCGAGGTCCGGTTTGCCGTCCAGCCCGAACTTCGTGTTGACGATCAGCGACGCGTCTCCTGGCTGCGTGCCGGCCGCCTTGACCGCGGAGGCCAGCTTCACCAGCGGTGCCTCGACCGCCGGTGGTACCTCGGCCGCCCGCGGGACCGCGTCGGACGGGCCGGCCGGGACGCTGCCGCCGGACGTAGCCACCACCACCGCCGCCGCGACGGCGGCCGCGCCCACGGCGGCGACGCCGACCTTGGGCCAGGAGAACCAGCGCTTCGGTCGCACGACCGCGGCTACGGGTTGTTCCTCCATCGCCGTCCGCAGTGCCGTGCGGGCGCGGTCATAGGCCTCGGGCCCGGGGGACGGCACGTCGCGCAGATTCTTCATGAGATCCATTTCATCCATGGGGTGTCTTTCACGTTGTCGGGACTTGCAGCAGCGCGACCACTTCGGGGGCTTCACGCAGTGCCTTGCGCGCCTGGTGCAACAGGCGGCGGGCCGTGCCGGCGGGGATGTCGAGCACCCGCCCGGCTTCGGCGACGGTCAGGTCCTCCCAGGCGACCAGGCCCAGCACTTCCCGCTCTTCCGGTTTGAGCCGAGCCAGTGCCCTGCTGAGCTGTGCCTGCGTGTCCACGCGGGCATCCACCGCCGGCCAGGGATCCCAGTCGCTCGCCACGCCGGTCAGGTCCGACGCCGGCTCCTCGGCCGGTGCGGACCGCCAGTACCGGCGCAGCCGGTTCAGCGCGACGCCGTACAACCAAGGCCGGGCTTCGGGATACGAACGGTCGTAGTTCGCGCGGGACTCGTAAGCCGCCACCCACACATCGCCGAGCACGTCCTCGGCGGCCTGCCGCCCCACTCTGCGCGCCAGATAGTTCCCGAGCGCGGTCTCGTGCCGGCTGATCACTTCCACGAAGGCATCGGTGTCCCCGCGCAGCGACCTACCGATCAGTTCCGCGTCTGACGACATGAAGCTCCTCGGGTTTCGCTTCGCCCTGACACCCCGTCTTTGCCGCCGCGCGCCCAAAGCGTTCAGGCCGGGTCAATCCTTTGCGGTCCGAGCAGAACCGGATCACACTGTCGACGGGCACACCAGGCCATCGTCGCTTCGACACGGCACCGGGAGAGCGCGATGACAGCGCAGGGTCGACCACCGCTGTTCCCGTTCGACGCACCACCCTCGACCGACCCGGCCGCCGAGGCGATCCGGATGCTGCACACCGACCCGGTGCCCTGGGTCCGGTTGGCCGGCGGGCACGAGGTCCGGCTGGTCACCCGCTACGACGACGTCCAGCGCGCGATGTCCGATCCCCGGATGAGCCGCGCCGCCCTGGCGACACCGGACGCACCCACCATCGTCCCCGGCCTGCAGTCACCGGACATGATGCCGAACATGGACCCACCCGACCACACGAGACTGCGTCGCCTGGTGGCCAAGGCGTTCACCATCGGCAACGTGGAACTCCTGCGGCCGAGAGTGGAGACGGTCGCGACCGACCTGCTGGACCGGATGCTGGCCGCCGGACCGCCGGCGGACCTGGTCGGCGCGCTGGCCGAACCACTGCCCGGCATCGTGATCTGCGAACTGCTCGGCATCGCCCACGACGAGCGCGAACCCCTGCTCGCCTTCATCGAAGCCATGTCCATAACCACCACGTTCGACCAGGAGGCGTTCGCGGCCACCGGCGCCGTCGCCGCGTCGCACCTGCTCGGGTTGATCGAGCGCAAGCGTCACCACCCCGGCGACGACCTGCTCTCCGGACTGACCCAGGTGCACGACGAGGACGGCGATCGGCTCAGCGAAGCCGAACTGCTGATCACCGTGCTGCTGCTGATCGGCGCCGGCCAGGAGACCACCATGGCTCAGCTGGCCAAGTCCGTGCTGGTGTTGTCCCACCACCCGGACCAGTGGGCACGCCTGGTGGCGGCGCCGGACCTGGTGCCGAACGCGGTCGAGGAACTGCTCCGGGTCGTCGCCCTGGGACACGCCGGACAGCCACGAATGGCCCGTGAAGACGTCGAATTCTCCGATCGGACCGTCGAAGCCGGCACCACGGTGTTCCCGGTCGTGACGGCGGCCAACCGGGACCCCGCCGTCTTCCCCGACCCGGACCGGTTCGACGTGGACCGCACCGAAGCGGCCCGCCACCTGTCGTTCGGCCGCGGAGCGCATTTCTGCCTCGGCGCGCCGCTGGCCAGGATGGAACTGCAGGTCGCGCTGCACGCCCTGGTGACCAGGATGCCCGGCCTGCGGGTGGCCGAGCGGGACGACGAGCTGGCGTGGCAGCCCGAGAGCCTGACCCGAGGACTGCGAAGGCTCCTGATCACGTGGTGAATCCCGGGATCGTTGTCTGCCAAGGAGCGCTCGCGCGTACCCTGCCGGGAGGACGCCAGAGCTGGGGAGCGCCGGATGCGTGGACGTTATTGGCTGCCGCTGTCGTACGTCCTGCTGGCGACCGGGCTGTGGCTCTGGACGGACTACTGGCCGTGGCTGCTCTGGGCGTTCCCGATCGCACTCGTCGTCACGTTCCTGGTTGTCGTGTCCGGGTACAGCATGGAGTTCACGATCCGGCGGCGGTGGCGCGAGATGCGGAAACTCGCCGCGCGGATCGGCGCGCGCGACGGCGAGCTGGTGTACGAGAGCCGGCGGCGGTGGGCGGTCCTCGGCCACCAGGCTTCGATGTGCCTGCAGACCATCCGCCCCGGCACGGTGGCGGAGGTCCGGCGGGCGCTCGCCGGGCGGATCAGGGCCGCCGGCTACGTGTCCCACTCCAACGGTTACTGGTGGACCAGGAACGGCAAGATCACGCTCACCACCACCTTCCGGACCGAGGGGTCCTTCCGTGTGCTCCCCGAGGGCCACGTCTTCACCGAAATCTGCATGCTCGAGACGATCTAGTACCCCATCGGCAGTCACGGAGTGGCTTCGCCGGGTCAGTCCTGCAGGTCCTCGGCCGTGAAGGAGCGGTGCTCGGTGAGCTGGGCCAGGTGTGTTTCCAGGACTTCGAGCTGCTCGGGTCCGATCCGGGCTGCCCAGCGGCTGCGCACGTCGTCGAACAGTGCGCCGCCGATGGTCATCAGCTCGTGGCCGCGGTGGGTGACTCGTACGCGCTTGCGGCGGGCGTCGCCGGGATCGGGCTCGCGGTTGACGTAGCCGAACCCCTCCAGCGTGGCGATGGTTTGCGCGGCGGCCTGCTTGGTGACCGACAGACGGCGACCGAGTTCGGAGGCAGTGTCCGCGCCCGCGTCCACGGCGCGCAACGCGAACTCGTGCACCGGGCGGACGCCCGCGTGGCCGCGTCTCGCCAGCTCCACGCTCACCTCGTCGACCATCGTGTGGAACCCGCCGAGCAGCAGAAGCGCGAGCTCGGCGCCGCTGGACTGCGCCATGCGGTCGATCATACGAGGCGCACCGAGATAGACAAGTCACTTGTCCATCCTCTAAGGTTCGACAAGTGACTTGTCTATCGACGGGAAGTAAGCTCATGAATCGCCCAGCCGCCACCATCCCCGGCGTCGAGCACCACCGTCTCAGCCTCAACGGCACCGAGCTGCACTACGCGGCCGCCGGCACCGCGGGGTCTCCCGTACTGCTGGTGCACGGCTTTCCGGAGACCTGGTGGGTCTTCCACAAGCTGATCCCCCTGCTGAGCGAGCACCACCGGGTGTTCGCCGTCGACCTGCGCGGATTCGGTGACTCCGCCACCGCCACCCCGGAGCACGACAGCGCGACCTCGGCGAAAGACCTCAGCGACCTGATCACGCGGCTGGGCGTCGGACCGGTGCACCTCGCCGGCCAGGACATCAGCGGCCCCACGACGTTCCGCGTCGCCAACACCCACCCCGAGCTCGTCCGCAGCTACACCGGGATCGAGACCGGGCTTCCGGGATTCGGCGCCGAGAAGCTCGCCGACGTCGCCCACGGCGGCGCCTGGCACATCGGCGTTCTCGCCGCCCCGGGCATCCCGGAGATGCTCCTCACCGGACGCGAGCGCGCGTTCATCGCCGACTACGCGATCCCCTCGCTCGCCGCGAGCCCCGACGCGTTCACCGGCACCGACATCGACGAGCTCGTCCGCTCCTATGCGCGACCCCACGCGTTTCTCGGCGCCGCCGGCCTGTACCGGTCCTTCATCTCGGAAGGCGAAGAACTTCGCGAGCTCGCAGTCCGGAAGCTGGACATGCCCGTGCTCGCGGTGACGGGGTTCTCGGGGGAGTTCACACCCACGACGTTGCGGCAGGTCGCCACCGACGTGACCGCGGTACGGATCGAAGGGATCGGGCACTACGTGGCGATGGAAGCCCCCGACCAGCTCGCGGCCGCTCTGCGGTCCTTCTACGCGGACGTCGACCGGAATTGACGACCGATCGGCGGCGCACACGGTGGGTGACATCGCCGAGATCAACCGGCACGTCGGCCACGCCGACATCGTCCGTGAACTCGTCGACGGCGCCATCGGCTTGAGCGCCGGCTCAGTAGCGCAGCTCGGTTAGCACTCCGTAGTGATCGGAGGGCATCGTCGCGCCGGCTGCCGCGGTGCCGAGGAGCTGTGCCCGGGTCGGCTGCCCGGCGCCGCCCCGGCGGAACGAGGTCGAGAAGACGTAGTCGATGCGCCGGTCGCGAGGCAGCACCGCCGCCGCCCAGGGGTTCGCGGTGGACCAGGTGTGGCCCGGGCCGGTGCCGGCGAATTCCCAGGCGTCGTGCCAGCACACCCCGGCGCCCGCGGCACGGCCGGTGAGCATCCGGATTTCGTCGCAATCCGGTGTGGCGTTGAAATCGCCGCACACCACGGTCAGCGCGCCGCGGCCGAGTTCACGCACTCGCTGTGCCAGCTCGGTGACCTGGTCCTGCCGGATGCGGGTGTGGTGCAACGGCCAGTCGAGCATGACGCTCACCAGCCGGACCGGGCCACGAGGGCCATCGATGTCGGCCCGGACCGCGCTGCCCTCATGGCCCGGAGGTCCGGGCAGGACCCAGGACTCCACTGTGGTGATCGGCCAGCGGGAAAGCACCGCGCTGCCCGACGTCACGCCTTCTTCCTCGCGATCGCCGGAAAACCGGTGGTGGTGCAGCCCCGCCGCGGCGGCGAGCTCCCGTGCCTGATCCCGATCGGCCGCCGACCACGCCTCCTGGAGGGCCAAGACGTCCGGGGCGTGTTCGGCGAGAACCGCGGCGATGCCGCCTTGCCGCTGTTCCCATGGACCGAACCGGCCCCAGACGTTCCAGGTGATCAGCCGGAGCCGCGACTCGATCAGCGCCCCGTACGGCCGGAGGGGGTCAACGGTCATGATGACGTCGACGATACCGCCGAGCGGCGGCCGGGAGCCAGCAAACCGGCCGGCGCCGCGTTCGCTCTTCGCGACCCCAATACCCTCACGATGTACCGCCGGACAAAGGAAGGAGCGTGGGGATGCCGACGCTGGTGGCCGCGATCGACGACCGCATCGAAGTCGAGTACGGCCAGTTCCTCCTGCAGGAGATCCCGATGACCCGCACTGCGCTGAACCTGCCCGTGCCGCGGGGCGACTGGCTCGCGGTCGGCGGTCCGGGCGGGCTTCTGCTCCACAGCGCCGGGACCGACCACTACCCGGCCGTGCGGCTGGAACTCTGGGACGTCGATCCGCTGCCGGGGCTCGGCGACTGGGACCAGGTGGTCGAGGTCGCCTGCGATCTGAGTGATCTGGTTCGGCTGCAGTCGGTCACCGCGATCCAGTCGCCGAACGTCTTGACCATCGGCCGTCCCGGTCTGCACCGTGCCCGTGTGCATTCCGGCCGGCGCGTCGAGGCCGCGGAACTCGAGGAAGGGTCCTACGCCGAAGGCGTCGAGGGCTGGCTGGTTCAGCTCTGGCCCGGCGTCTGACCGAACCGGTGCAGGACGTCGAGCGCGGCCGGGGCGAGAGTGTCCGCATGGTCGGCGTCGTGCAGCAGGTGGTCCACTCCGGGCAGCGGCACCCGGCCCGGTCCGCCCACGTGCGCGCGGCGCAGGGCGGCGGTCAAGGCATCCGTTGTGGCACAAGGAACTTGGGTGTCGTTCGTGCCGCAGGTCAGCAGCACCCGGGTCCCCGGACGCAGGGCCGCGGCGGCGTCCGGCGGGTAGACGGCGTCGTCGCTGTCCACGAACCGGCCGCTCGCTCCTTGGAAAGCCGTGAAGAGCCGTGCGAGGACGGGCGGCAGGTCGGTGGTGTCGACCGGCCGGTGTTCGCGCAGGGCGGTGACGGCGGCGTCGATCGCCGTGTCGATGGCCCGCTGCTGCTCCGGCGTGAGGGCCGCCTCGGCGGTCTGGGCGTGCAGTTGCAGCGCGACCAGGTCCAGCAGGCGGATCGCCTGCGGTTGCAGCAGTGCCAGGCCGGCCGGGCGCGGGTGGACGGTGCCGCCGAGCAGCAACGCCGTCATCGCGCCCTCGCTGTGCCCGACGACCAGCAGCGCGTGCGGGTCGGTCTCCGGCTGGTCGCGCAACAACTCGTAGGCGGCTTTCGCCTGACGGACGAACGCCGGGTAGTCGAGTGTTTCCGGGTGGTCGCGGTAGGCGCCGAGGCCGGTGCGGCCGGTGCCGTACTTGTCGAACCGCAGCGTGGCGACCCGGTCGCCGCCGAGCGCGCCGGCCACCTGGGCCAGGGTGTTCGGGGATGCGGCCGGTTGGTTGCCGTCGCGGTCGGTGGGGCCGCTGCCGGGCAGCAGCAGTGCGGCGCGCAACCGTTGCCCGGCGCGGTGTTCGGGGACGTGCAGGGTGCCGTACGTCGCGGTTCCGTCGATCGTGAAGACGATCTCGCGATCGGCGGCGGGCACGAGGGCGGGCGGGGTGGCGGTCACGGCGGCCAGCGACATCGCGACCGCGGCGAGGTGGGGGAGCATCGGTTCGCCTTTCAGCGCAGAGCGTTCTCGACCAGCGTGACGGTCGCGCGCGGGTCGTCGACCTGGACGACCAGGCGGGCGTAGCGCTCGTCGGCGAGTTCGATCACGACGGCCTTCGACGGATCCTTGACGTCCCAGAAGACCTTTTCGCCGTCGAGGTGGAACGTGCCCGCCGTGATGACGCCGGGCACGTGGGCACCCGGCGCGCGGATTCCCTTGGGATCGGCGGCGATGCCGGGATCCGCGGTCGCGCCACGGACGTTGACCAGCGGGATGCTCAGGCTGCTCTTGAAGGCCCAGAGCTTGTCGAGACCTTCGATCACGACAACGAGGTCGTCGCCGTCGATGTGGACCAGTGCCATGTCGGTTTCCTTGTCAGCCGGGAAAATGGAAGCTTTGGGCGAGTGCGGCGGCGACACCGTCCGGGTTACCGCGCAGGAGGATGCCCAGTGCGGCCGCCGTGAGGGCGGCCGCCAGGACGGTGGAAATGCCGAGCGCGTCGGCGATCGCCTGGTCGACGGCGGCCAGCGCCGCGTTCACTTCGGCGGCCACCTCGTCGTCGGCCGGCGCCCGTTCGACCGCCGCGAGCAGCAGCAGGCCGAGGTCGGCCGAGGTGATGAGCCGCAGCGCGGTCGCGGCATCCGGTGCCGCGGCGAGCTTTTCGGCCAGGGGACGGACGTCGTCGGCGAGGTGCCGGCGCAAGGCGACCAGGTAGAGGCCGCGCTTGCTGCCGAACGTCTTGTACAGGCTGTTGCGGTGCACGCCGAGGTGGGTGACGAGGTCGTCGACGGACACCCCGTCGTACGCGCGGCCGCCGAACAACCCCACGGCGGCGCGCACCACCTCGTCCTCGTCGAACGCCCGTTGCCTGCCCATGCCACGACGATAGCCTTTTGAGGAACGATCAGTCAAGAACGACCGTTCCTCAAATTTTCTTCGTGCCGATCATGGCCGGCTCGGGCTCAGATCTGGTTCTCGCCGCCGTCGACGTACACGTTGGCGCCCAGCATGAAGCTGCTGTCGGGCGAAGCCAGGAAAGCCACGGCGGCCGCGACCTCCTCGACGCGCCCGAGCCGTCCGATGGCGATCCGGGCCGCTTCGGCGGCCTTGAACGCCGGCGCGTTCTCCTCGCCCATGAGCTCGGTCATCCCGGAGGTGTCGGTCGGGCCGGGGGAGAGGGCGTTGACCCGGATCCCGCGGTCCTTCAGCTCGTTCGCCCAGACGCGCGTGAACGTCCGCAACGCCGCCTTGGATGCCGCGTAGGCGCCGAAGCCCGCGGTGCCGCGGTCGGCCGCGGTGGAGGCGTTGATGATCACCGAGGCGCCCTCGTTGAGCAGCGGAAGCGCTTTCTGGACGGTGAAGACGGTGCCCTTGACGTTGACGCCGAAGACCTGGTCGAAGTCCTCGGCGGTGATCGTCTCGATGGTGGCGAACGAGGCGGTGGCCGCGTTGGCGAACAGCACGTCCAGGCCCTGGCCGCGACCCGCGACCCGCTCGTAGAGGCGGTCCAGGTCGGCCGGGTCCGTGATGTCACCCGGCACCGCGGTCACCGTCCCGCCGATCGCCGCCACCGCCTCGTCCAGTTCGGTCTCGCGGCGTCCGGTGATGAACACGTGCGCGCCCTCGGCGACCAGCCGGGCGGCGGTGGCCCGGCCGATCCCGCGCGTACCGCCCCCGGTCACGACCGCGGTTTTGCCTTCCAGTCTCAGCATTCTCGACCTCCGGATAATTGTGCACCGATCGGTGCCGAAGTCGACCCTAGCAGCTTCTGCACCGATCGGTGCACAAGCGGTAGGATGTGGTGGTGGACAAGGCGCAGGTGGGCCGGCCGCGGGCGTTCGACGCCGAAGCGGCCTTGCAGAAGGCCATGGTGGTCTTCTGGGAGCAGGGCTACGACGGGGCCAGCCTGACCGACTTGACCGAGGCCATGGGGATTTCCCGCAAGAGCATGTACGCGGCCTTCGGCAACAAGGAAGACCTCTTCCGCCTGGCGTTGCAGCGCTACACCGAAGGCCCCGGCGCCTACATCGTCGAAGCACTGCAAGCTCCCACCGCGCACGAGGTGGCGACGCTGTTCCTGGCCGGCTCGGTCCTGGCCAACACCCGGCCCGGGTTCCCGGCCGGCTGCCTGGGGGTGCAGGGCGCTTTGGCCGTCGGCGCGACCGGGCAGGTCGCGCACGACACCCTGGCCGCGTGGCGCGCGCTGGGCCAGGAGTACTTGCGCGAACGCTTCCAGCGGGCCGTCGACGAGGGTGATCTGCCCGCCGACGCCGAACCGGAGCTGATCGCCCGCTACGTCATGACGATCGCGAACGGCATGGCCGTCCAGGCGGCGGGCGGCGCGACCCGGGAGGATCTGCGGCGGGTGGCGGAGCTCGCGCTGCGGAACTGGCCGCCGGCCTGAGCGCTCAGGGCCGCAGGCGGGATGTCCCGTCAAAACGGCCGGAGGCGGCGAGTCCCGTGTGGACGTTCACGGCGCGGGCGATCCCGCAGGCCGGCACACGGAGTGCACGGCAGTGCCGAGCGCCTGGCGGTGCAGCGCGTCCAGCCGCTCCAGGACCACCGCCGAACCGGTCGCCAGGACGAGCTGCACGACGCACGGGATCCGCTCGGCGCGAATGTCCACAGTGGACCCCAGTCGCGCGAGCAGGTCCGTGGTGAGCTGGTCGAGTCGCGTGCGGATCTGTCCCAGGTCCGGGCGGGTGGTGGGCGCCTCGTCCGGGTGCGCCGTCCAGCGGGCGAACAGTCCCCGCTGCACCACCTTGCCGGCGGTGATCTGGTCGCGGAAGAACGCCGCCGCCGCGTCCGGGTCCAGCCCGATGGCCCCGGCCTGGGCGCGTACCTGGTTCAGCACCTGCTCCTCGCGTGCGGGGTCGTCGATCGGCGAGCCGGTGCCGAACTTGGCCGCCGCCACGTCGTCGCCCACGCGCAGGCGTTCGACGACGAGGTCGGTCAGCGGGCCGAGCCTGCCGAGCGAGCCGTTCGCCGTCAGCGCGGCCCCGGCGGGAACTTCGGCGGCCGTGGCCGGGGGAACGGTCAGTGTCATCGTGTCGGCCACCGTCAGTGCGGTGGCGGCGATGCCGCGGGCCACCTTGGTGCTCGTCTTCACCTGCTTGCCTCGCTTTCCTGGATGGGGAGATAGCTGACGTCGGTGAGCTGCTCGGACGCTTCCCACAGCCGCCGCTGCAGGCCGGCGTCGTGGGACAGCGCGCTGGAGGTGACCGGCTCGGGGTAGCCGGTGCGTCCGCGCGGGCCGAAGTAGTCGCCGCCCCGGGCGGCCGGGTCGGTGGCGGCTCGCAGCGGCCCCAACGCGCCCTTCGCCGCGCTCTGGGACAGGGCGAGCGCGAGCGGGTTGACCTTGGGGTCGAGTGCGGCCCGGACCAGCGCGTTCAGCTCACGCCCGCCTTCGGTCCGGGCCAGGCCCGGGTGGCCGGCCACCGCGATCGTCGGGGTACCGGTGGCCCGCAGGCGGCGGTCGAGTTCGTGCGCGAACAGCAGGTTGGCCAGCTTGGCCCGGTTGTAGGCCGCCACGAACCGGTAGGCGCGGCCGGGTTCGGGGTCGAGGTCGGCCGGGTCGATCGCGCCCTGCCGGTGCCCGTTGCTGCCCATCGTCACCACCCGCGACCCGGGGGTTCCGGTCAGCAGGTCGAGCACCAGGCCGGTGAACGCGAACGGCCCGAGGTGGTTCACGGCGATGGTCGATTCGAAGCCGTCTTCGGTGACCGCGTACCGCACGCGGAAGCCGCCGACGTTGTTCACGAGCAGGTCGAGGCGGTCGTACTCGTCGTGCAGCCGCCGGGCGGCGGCGCGGACCGACGCGAGCGAGGCGAAGTCCACCAGCAGGGTGCGGACGACGGCGCCGGGCGAGCCGGCCCGGATGCGGTCGGCCGCCGCGGCCGCTCGTCCGGCGTCGCGGCAGGCCAGCACGATGTCGGCGCCGCGGCGCGCGAGGGCGTCCGCGATCGCGAAGCCCAGCCCGGTGCTGGCGCCGGTGACGAGGGCGGTCCGGCCGTGCTGGGCGGGGATGTCTTCGGCGGACCAGTGGTGCCGTTTCACGGGCGCACCTTTCGACGTGTATGTAGCGATCACTATAGCACGTTCAAGATAGAACGTTCGGTCTTGACGTGGCGGAGTCCGCGGGTTCATAGTGAGCGGGATAGAACGTTCGGTATCGCGAATTGTCCGCGATCGGGAAAGGACCCCCTCATGACCAAGCCCCTGTACCTCGGCATCGCCACCTCGACCGGCGACGGCCGCGCGGGAGGGCAGGCGCGGACCGACGACGGCCTGCTCGACCTCTCCCTGGCGATCCCCAAGGAAATGGGCGGCCCCGGCGGCGCGACCAACCCGGAACAGCTGTTCGCGGCGGGCTGGGCCTCGTGCTTCCACTCGGCGCTGAAGGCCGTCGCGGCACAGCGGAAGGTCAAGGTCACCGACTCCGCCGTCGTCGCGGAGGTCCAGGTGCACACGACGCCGGAAGGGGGCTTCACCCTCGGCGCGGCGCTGCACGCCGAGCTGTCCGGTGTGGACCAGGCGACCGCCGACCAGCTCGTCGAAGGCGCCCACGCGATCTGCCCGTACTCCAACGCGACCCGCGGGAACATCCCGGTGACCGTCGACGCGACCGTCGCCTGAACCGTGCGGCCGGGCCGGCGGAAGACCCGCCGGCCCGGCGCTCCCGGTGGGGGAGCGGGGCCGCCGCGGACCTATCATGGCCGCATGGCGAGGGATTCCAGCTCCGCATCGACGGCCCCCGGGTTGAGCAGCCGCGAGGTCATTCTCAACGCGGCGCGCGCCCTCGTCGGGGAAAAGGGCTACGACGGCATGGCCATTTCGGACTTGAGTGCCCAGTCCGGGCTGCCGCCCAGCTCGATCTACTACCACTTCGGCAACAAGCTCGGTGTGCTCGCGGCGCTGCTGGAGCGGACTTTCGACGAGCTGCACGCGTTGTTCCCGAACCCGTCGTCGTTCGACGACCGGGCGCCGCTCGACCGCCTCGAAGCGTGGTTCTCCGCGGCCTGCGGTTCCCTCGACCGGCGGCCGGACTATCTGCAGCTGCTGGTCGCCATCAGCGTCGGCCCGCAGAAGGACGCCGAGGCGGTGCAGGCGACCGTGCGCCGCATCCGCGACTACGCCCACGCTTCCTGGGTGGCCGCGCTCACCCCGATCTTCGCCCCCAACGGCGGCAAGAACAACGAAGCCCTCGTCCAGGAGCTGGCCGTCCTCGGTCGCGCGCTGACGGACGGCCTTTCCGTGGCCAACAGCTTCGACGGCATGAGCTACCGCTCGCAGGTCGCCCCGTTCGTCGCCCTGATCCGCGGCCTGGCGGACCAGCGGGCGGCGAAGCGCAAGCGCTGACCGCGAGGCTGATCGACCTTGAAAACGCCGCCCTCCGTTGTATAGTGAGCGCTACATACAACGAATGAGGCGGCACAGTGACGAGCACTTTGGATGTCGGTGACGCGCGGCTGGCCTACACCGAGGCCGGTTCGGGCCGCCCGGTCGTGTGGCTGCACGGATCGGGGCCGGGCGCCACCGGGATGAGCAACTTCGGCGGCAACCTGCCCGCCTTCGCCGACCACCGGAACATCGTGGTCGACCTGCCGGGCTGGGGCGAGTCGCCGCGGCCCGAGACGGACGAGCCGCTGATCTTCCACGCTGCCGACCGGGTGTGCCGGGCGATGACGGCGCTCGGGATCGAGCGAGCCCACCTGGTGGGCAACTCCTACGGCGGTGCCGTGGCCATGCGGATCGCGATGCGCTACCCCGACCGCGTGGACCGGCTCGTGCTCATGGCGCCGGGTGGGGTCCTCCCGGCGGACGCGCCGCCGTGGCCCGTCGGCCTCGAACGCCTCTTCGGTTATATGGCCGCGGAAAAGCCGTCACGTGACGCGATGGCGGAGTTCGTGCGCCTGATGGTGTACGACGAGTCGCTGGCGACCGAGGCGCTCATCGACGAGCGGTACGAGTCGAGCCTCCGAGCTCATCCCGAGCTGCCGATTCCCCCGAACTTCGGTGACCTGACGCCCGATCTGGGGCGCATCGCCGCTCCCACGCTGCTCGTGTGGGGCCGGGAGGACCAGACCGTCCCGCTGACCTGGGCGCCCAGGATCCTCGACGGCATCCCGAACGCGGAGCTGCGGGTGCTGCCGCACTGCCGGCACTGGGTCCAGTACGAGCGCGCCCCCGAGTTCAACCACATCGTCCGCGAGTTCCTGCAGGGCGGCGCGGCCGCCGCGGCGGAAGGGTGACACGCGTGGGAATCAGGAAGCTGGGTTACGTCGGTCTCGACGTCACCGACCTCGACGCGTGGACCGACCTGCTCGGGCGCACGTTGGGCGTCGGGGTCACCCACGCCAAGTCCGGCACGGACGAGATCGCCCTCGCCGAGCTCGACGAGTTCAAGTACCGCCTCGCCCTTCGTCCGTCCACTGAGGACCGTCCGCGCGAGCTGGGCTGGATCGTCGACTCACCGCGCGAGCTGGACCGGCTGACCCAGCGGCTCACCGACGCCGGGTTCGCCGTCGCGGACGGCTCCGTGGAGGAGAAGGGCTTGCGCGGTGCCACGCAGCTGCGCTGGTTCACCGACCCGGTCGGCTACCGCGTGGAGCTGGCGGTCGGGGAAGCCAAGGTGCGCCTGGGGGTCGACCGGCCGGCCGGCGTGACCGGCCTGGGCCACCTCGTGCTCGCCAGTCCCCGGCTCGCCGAATTGCGGGAGCTGTACGAGTCCGTGCTCGAGTTCAAGCTGACCGACTACCGTGCGCCGGGTCTGTTCTTCTTCCGCTGCAACCGGACGCACCACAGCATCGCGCTCGCGAACGCGGAAACCGCGTCGATCCACCACCTGGAGCTGGAACACGGCTCGATCGACGACGTCGGGCGGGCCTACGACCGGGCCCAGGCCCACGAGGTGCCGATCTCGATCAGCCTCGGCCGGCACATGAACGACAAGGCGATCTCCTTCTACGTCCGCAACCCCAGCGGGTTCCACCTGGAGATCGGCTGCGGCGGCATCGAAGTCGGCGACGACTGGGTCCCGCACGACTTCGGGCGCTCGGACGAGTGGGGACACCACCACGCGGACGCGAACCCGTTCGCCGCGCCGAAGTCGTGAGCCTCTCGGGTCGCCGCGCCCTCGTCGCCGGCGCGGTGGCGTACCTGTGCTCGCCCGAAGCCGCTTCGGTCAGCGGGACCGAACTGGTCCTGGACGGAGGCTGGAGCGCCTCCTGATCAAGCAGGGGAGTACCGAACGTTCTCTCTGCTACACTCGAAAGATGGTGCAGAACGCTCGAGGTCAGGTCTCCGAAGCGCGGTCGCGGCTGCTCGCGACGGCCACGCGGATCTTCTACGCCGAGGGCCTGCACTCCGTGGGGATCGACCGGATCGTCGCTGAGGCGAAGGTCACCCGCGCCACCCTGTACCGGCACTTCCCCAGCAAGGACGACCTCGTCGTCGCGTACCTCCAAGGTGTCCACGAGATGGAGCGCGAAGGGGTCGACAAGGTCGTCGCCGGTGGCTTGCCGGCGGCCGACGGCTTGCGGGCGATCGCCCGGTCGATCGCCGACGGTATCGGGTCGGCGCACTTCCGGGGCTGCGCTTTCCTCAACGCCGTGGCGGAATACCCGGATCCCGCCCACCCGGTGCACCAGGCCGTCCTCGCTCATCGCGAGTGGTTCCGCCGGACGGTCACGGACCTGCTCGCGCAGGTGGGGGAGACCGCGCCGGAGCTCGCGGGGCGTCACTTCGTGATGCTGCGCGACGGCGCGATGACGGCGGGCTGCCTGTCGGATCCCGCCGAGGTCTGCGACACGTTCCTCCAGGGTGTCGACGGGCTCCTGCGGCACCGTCTCGAGGCCGCGGGGAAGTGACCCCGCTCCGGGGGGAGAACGTTCGGTCTTGACGATCGCCCGGGTCGTCGCTACGGTGACTTGTGTACTGATCGCTCCATACAGCGAGTGATTCCGGGTTCCGCGTCGGCGGGCCGAACCGCCTGACGCCGTACTCCACTGTGGACTGACGCTCAGCGTCGCGAGCGCTGGTCAACCCGTCTCGGAAGTTGTATAGTGAGCGCTACATACAGAGCTTCCCCGGGGGGACGTAACCGGCCGCCGCAACGAAGCGAGGTTTCCTTGAACGTCCTTGACCAGGTGAAGAATTCACCGATGAGCCGCGCCCAGGTGAGAGCGGTCGCGCTCTGCCTCGTGATCAACCTGATCGACGGCTTCGACCTGCTGGTCACTTCCTACGTCGGGCCGTCGATCACCCGGCAGTGGGGCCTGTCCCCGTCCGCGGTGGGCGTGCTGCTCAGCGGCGGGCTGGCCGGCATGGCCATCGGCGGGCTCTTCCTCGCTCCGCTGGCCGACCGCGTCGGACGCCGCCGGCTCACCCTCGCCTGTCTCGCCCTGGCGTCGCTGGGCATGCTCGCCGCCGCCGCGGCGCAGGACTTCGGGCAGCTGCTCGCGTGCCGGGTGGTGACGGGGGCGGCCGTGGGGGCGATGGCGGCCAGCCTGCCGGTGCTCACGTCCGAATACGCGAACCACCGCCGCCGGGGGCTCGTGGTCGCGTTGATCACCACCGGCTACGGCCTGGGTTCGGTCATCGCCGGAATCGCGTCGAGCGTGCTGCTGGGCTCGTTCGGCTGGCGGTCGGTCTTCGTGTTCGGCGCCGTCCTGACGGCTCCGCTCTTCGCGGTGGCGCTGCGGTTCCTGCCCGAGTCGATGGACTTCCTCGTCGCCCGCCGACCCCGCGGGGCCCTGGACAAGCTCAACCGGATCCTCGTCTCGATGGGCCGCACGCCGGTCGAGGAGCTGCCCGCGGCGCCGTCCGCCGCGACGACGCGCAAGGTGGTCCTCGACTCGCTGTTCCGCGGGAGCAACGCGGTGCGGACCGTGCTGGTCTGGGTGGCTTTCGTCTCGGCGCAGCTGATGTTCTACTTCGCCAGTTCGTGGACGCCCAGCCTGCTGCTGAAGGCGGGGATGTCGAGCCGGCAGGGCATCAGCGGCGGCGTCCTCCTCAGCCTCGGCGGAGTGACGGGCGCGGTGCTGCTGGGGTTGCTGGTGTCCCGGATCGGCCCGCGGCGGCTGACGGCGGCCTACTTCGGCATCGGCGCCCTCGCGCTCATCCTGTTCTCCTTCTCGCTCGGCACACTGGCGATCGCGCTCGTCGTGGCGGTGCTCGTCGGGTTGTTCCTCAACGGGACGGTGACTGGGATCAACGTCATCATCCCGAGCCTGTACCCGGCCGAAGCCCGCGCGACCGCCCTCGGCATGGCGGTCGCGGTGAGCAGGCTCGGTGCCGTCCTGGCGCCCCTGCTCGCCGGGTTCCTGCTGCAGGCCGGCTGGGCGCCGGCTTCGATGTTCCGCTTCTTCGCGATCCCCGGCGTCATCGGCGCGGTCGCGACGCTCCTGCTCGCCCGGTTCGGACGCTCCGCCCGGACCACCGCGGACCGGCCGGCCGAAAGCGCGGTGGCGGACGCGTGAACGAGTTCGAACCGGACCACAACGCCGCTGTACCTGCGGGGAAGCCCTCGTGGCGGCTGCCGTGAGCCGCGAACCGACGTACCATCCACAAAGGAGGACGGACGTGCCTGCCCTGGTCTTGCTCCACGGCGGCGGGCCCGGCGTGGACGCCGCGAGCAACTGGGCGAGCGTGCGGGCCGGGTTCGACGGCGCGTTCGACTGCCTCGCTCCCGATCTGCTCGGGTTCGGCACGCAGATCGCCGGGACGGCCGGGCTTCGCGGGCCGCACGCCTGGGCGATCGCCCGGGCCCGGCAGGTGCTGGACCTGCTCGACCGCCACGGCCTGGACCGCGTGCACCTGGTCGGCAACTCGGCGGCCGGCGGCGCCGCCGCGCTGGCCCTGCTGGCCGTGGCGCCGCACCGCGTCGAGCGCGCGGTGGTCATGGGCGGAGCCGGGACCGGGCCGCTGCCGCCGGCGGTTCCCTTCTACGACAACCCGACCAAGGAATCCATGCGGGCCACCCTCGGCCGGCTGGTCGCCGACGAGAGCGTCCACGAAGGACTCCTGGACGAACTCACCGATCTCCGGCTGAGGCAAGCTCTTCGTCCCGCCGCGGAGGGAGCGTTCCGCGCCATGTTCGCCGACGCCGCGGGCGGCCCGCCGCCCGTCGACCCGGCCAAGCTCACCACCCCCGTGCTCGCCCTGCACGGGGAGCGCGACCGGGTCCAGCCGGTCGAGGTCTCCGAACGCCTCGCCGACGCCCTGCCCCACGGTCGCCTGCACGTGGTCGCGGGCGCCGGGCACTGGATCCACGTCGACCGCCCGGACGAGTTCACCAAGCTGGTAGGGGAGTTCCTGAGCGCATGAACGAAATCCTGATCGTCGGCGCCGGGCCGGCCGGCTTGACCCTCGCCATCGACCTCGCGCGGCGCGGTGTGCCCTGCCACGTCGTCGAGGCCACCGACGAGCGGCCCGTCAACCCCCGGTGCAACACGACTTCCGCGCGGTCGATGGAGATCTTCCGGCGGCTCGGGCTGGCGGACGAGATCCGCCGGGCCGGGCTGCCGGAGGACTACCCGACGTCGATCCAGTACCGCACGACGTTGGACGGCGAGGGGATCTTCCGCATCGACTTGCCGACCGCGCACGACGTCTTGGCGGGTAAAGGCAGGGACGGCTGGCCGACGCCGGAGCCGCAGCACCGGATCTCGCAGCTGTACCTCGAACCCATCCTGGAAAAGCACGCGCGCAAGCTGCCCGGGCTGACCTTCGAGCGCGGCACGCGGCTGGTCGAGCTGCGGCAGCACGACGACCACGTCGAGGCCGTCGTCGAGACCGGCGGGGAGCAGCGCACCCTGCGGTGCGCGTACGTCGTCGGCTGCGACGGCGCCCACAGCACCGTCCGGCGGCAGCTGGGCATCCGGTACGAAGGCGTCGACGCGATCCAGCAGTTCGTTTCGACCTTCGTCCGGTCACCCGAGCTGGGCCGGCTGGCCGCGAAAGACCGGGCCTGGACGTACTGGACCTACGGCCGCCGGATCGCGTCGCTGATCGCCATCGACGGCGACGAGCTGTGGCTCAACCACGTCGCCTTCGCGCCCGGCCACGACACCGGGGGCGAGGACCCCGAGCAGCTGCTGCGGGAGTCGGTGGGCAGGCCCGTCGAGCACGAGGTGCTCGGCGTGGTGCGCTGGACCGGGCGACGGCTGGTCGCCCGGCGGTACCGCGAGGGCCGGGTGTTCCTGGCCGGGGACGCCGCCCACGTCTGGATCCCCGTCGGCGGGTTCGGCATGAACGCCGGCATCCAGGACGCCGCGGCGCTGGCGTGGATGCTGGCGGCGGTCCACCACGGCTGGGCACCGCCGGAGCTGCTGGACGCGTACGAACCGGAGCGCAGGCCGGTCGGTGAGCAGTTCGCGACCGCGGTGGGAGCCCAGGCCCGGACGTCGTTCGCGGACGTCTCGCCGGACATCCACCTGACGGGCCCCGAAGGCGAGCGGGCGCGCGCGGCGTTCGCCGAGCGGCTCGCGGTCACCGAGCCGCGCCGGTATTCCCCCGACGGCTTCAGCTTCGGCTACCACTACGCGGGCTCGCCGCTGGTGGTCGGTGGGGAAGACCAGGCCGAGATCACCATGGGGGACTACCAGGATCGGGCGCGGCCCGGGTTCCGGCTGCCGCACGCCTGGCTCGACGACGGCCGGTCGGTGCTCGACCTCCTCGGCCCCGGCTTCACCCTGCTGCGCACGGACCCGGGAACCGGGACGACGTCCTGGACGCTGGCGGCCCGGGAACTCGGGATTCCGCTCGCCGTCGTGGACCTGCCCGGCCGCTACCCCGCCGCGCTGCTGCTCGTGCGCCCGGACCAGCACGTCGCCTGGATGGGCGCGGCGGACGAGGACCCCACGGCACTCCTGCACACAGTCACCGGGCGCGTCACCGCCCGCCAGCGGTAAGGAACGGACATGCCATACGCACTGGGCATCGACGTCGGCGGCACGTTCACCGACGCGGTCGCCTCCGACGGCGCCGGCCGGATCGTCTCGGCCAAGACCCCGACGACCCCGCCGAACCGCGAGGTCGGCGTCATGCGCGCGATCGAAGACCTCGCCGGCGAGCTCGGCATCGGTGTCGGCGAGCTGCTCTCGCGGACCGACTACATCGCCCACGGCACCACTGCCTCGATCAACGCCCTGGTGCAGGGCCAGGTGGCCGACGTCGGGCTGATCGCCACCAAGGGTCACCGCGACGCGATCTACATCATGAACGCCGAGGGCCGCACCCTCGGCCGCTCGGCGCACGAAATCCAGGACACGTTGCGGCAGCGCAAGCCCGCGCCGCTGATCCCGAAGTACCGGGCGCTGGAGGTCACCGAGCGGATCGACCACGCCGGGAAGGTCCTCGTACCGCTGGACGAGGACGAGGTGCGCCGCGTCGCACAGTCCCTTGTGGACGAAGGGGTCGAGGCGATCGCCGTCTGCCTGCTGTGGTCGTTCAAGAACTCCGGCCACGAGCGGCGCGTGCGCGAGCTGATCCACGAGATCGCGCCGGACATGTACGTGACGCTTTCCTCGGAGGTCAGTCCCCGCATCCGTGAGTTCGCGCGAACCTCGACGACGATCATGAACGCCCAGGTCGGCCCGCGGCTGCGCACCTACCTGCTGCCGCTGCAGAAGCAGCTGGAGGCGGGCGGGCTCAAGGGACCGCTGCTGGTCATGCAGAGCGAAGGCGGCACCATCACCGCCGACCGCGCCCCCGAGCACGCGATCACCACGGTCGGCTCGGTCCTGTCCGGCGGGGTCATCGGCGGGATGCGCCTGGCCGGGCAACTGGGCCACCGCAACGTCATCACCACCGACGTCGGCGGCACGACGTTCCTCGCGGGCTTGATCGTCGACGGCGAGCCGGTCATGGCTCCGGGCTCCATCGTCAACCAGTTCCCGATCAACGCGGCCACGATCCGCGTGCACACCATCGGCTCGGGCGGCGGCGCGCTCGCCTCCGTGGACGCCGGCGGGAATCTGCGGCTCGGCCCGCAGAGCGCCGAAGCCGTCCCCGGTCCGGCCTGCTACGGCAACGGCGGCACCCGGCCCACCAACACCGACGCCAACCTGGTGCTCGGCATCCTCAGTGAGCGCGGCCTGCTCGGCGGCCGTAAGCCGCTGCGGATGGACCTGGCGCGGGAGGCGATCCGCGAGCACGTGGCCGAGCCGCTCGGCCTCACGGTCGAGGAAGCCGCGATCGCGATCCACGAGGTGCAGAACGCGCAGGCGGGCGACCTGCTGCGGCGCGCCGTCGTGCAGGCCGGTTACGACCCGCGCGACTTCGTCGCCTACGCCTTCGGGGGAGCGGGGCCCGCGCACTGCGCCGGGTACTGCCAGGACCTCGGTGTGAGCGCGGTAGTCGTGCCGCTCGGGCCGGTGGCGTCCGCGTTCTCGGCCTACGGGCTCGCGGCTTCGGACGTCGCGTTGAGCGCCGAGCTGTCCGATCCGTCGTCGTTCCCGGTCGAGCCCGCGGTGCTCGAGGCGCACTTCGGCCGGCTGGAGGCCGACCTGCAGCGCGCGCTGGACCGGCAGAAGGTGAAGTTCCACGACGTGTCGCTGCACCGCGAGATCGACCTGCGGTACTCGATGCAGGTCACCGAGCTCGCCACGGCCGTCCCGGACGCGAAGTTCACCGAGCGCACCGGCGAGGAGATCCTCGAGCGCTTCGAGGAGCAGTACGAGCGCATCAACGGCAGCGGCGCCGGATACCGCGAAGCCGGCGTGCAGGCGATCACCTACCGCGTGCAGGCCAAGGCCGGCCTCGGATTCCCCGTCCGGCTTCCGGTGGTCCCCGAGGCCGACGGCCCGGACCCGGCGGAGGCGCTGCTCTCGGAGCGGTCGGTCTGCCTCGACTCGCAGATCGGCTTCGTGATGACCCCGGTCTACGACTACGCGCGGCTGCGCGCGGGCCACGAGCTCGTCGGACCCGCGATCGTCGACGTCCCGACCACGGTGGTCGTGGTCCCCGCCGGCGTCACCGGTCGCGTCGACCACCTCGGCAACCTCGTGCTGCGCTACCAGTGAGGACACCATGACTTCCCGAATTCCCGGCGCGGACGAGTTCACCAGCCGCCCCATGCCCCGCGAGGAGCTGCTGCGGCAGATCTCGCCGTCCCTGCCGCTGCACCAGGTGGACGACGGTGAGGTCGACGCCCTGACCTACGAGGTCGTCCGGCACCGGCTGTGGGCGATCACCCAGGAGATGGGGGAGACGCTGCGGCGTATGTCGGGCTCGCACGTCGTCACCGAGTCCAACGACTTCAACTTCTCCATCTGCGACGAGCTCGGCGAGCAGGTCCAGGTCGGCACGTACAACATCGGCCTGATCGGCTCGATGGACCTGGCCATCACCTGGACGCTGCGCCACCGCAGCGACAACCCGGGCATCGCCGAGGGCGACATGTTCCTGTGCAACGACCCGTGGATCGGCGGCGGGCTGCACCAGAACGACGCCGCGATCCTCGCGCCGATCTTCCACGACGGCAAGCTGTTCGGCTGGACGACGGCGATCGCGCACCAGGTCGACCTCGGCGGGCCGCGGCCGGGCTCGTTCAGCCCGTCCGCGCAGGACGTCTTCGGCGAGGCCGTGCCGACGCCGCCGATGAAGGTGGTCCGCGGCGGGGTACTGCAGCGCGACATCGCCGACGCCTGGGTCCGCCGCTCCCGGCTGCCGCACCTGGTCGGCCTCGACCTGCGCGCCAAGATCGCCGCCAACAAGAACGCGGCCGAGCAGATCCTGCGGCTCATCACCAAGTACGGTGCCGACACCGTCAAGTCCGTGATGCACCGGATGATGGACGACGCCGAACGCCGGCTGCGGGCCAAGCTCGCAACGCTGCCCGACGGGACGTGGTCCGCGGTCGGCTACCAGGAACAGTCGCGGACCGGCGACCGTGGCCTGCACGCCATCAAGGTCGCGATGACCAAGGAAGCCGACCGGCTCGTCTTCGACTTCCGCGGCACCGCCGGGCAGACCGGCATCATCAACTGCCCCTACCCGGGGCTGCGCGCGGGCATCGTGTTCACGATGCTTCCCCTGCTGGCCGGGGACATCCCGTGGGCCGCGGGCGGGCTGATGCGCTGCTTCGAGATCATCACCGACGAGGACACCATCACCAACGCGTCCTTCCCGGCCGCCGTGGGCAAGGGACCCTTCGGGCCGGCCTGGGGCTCGGGCAACCTCGTCGCCGAGGTGCTGGCCAAGATGCTGGACGCCGAACCGGACCACCGCTCCGACGTGCAGTCCATCTGCAACGGCACCACCGACCTCTGCGTGGTGTCCGGTGTGGACACTCGCGGCGGGGGCAGCAAGGGCTTCGTGTCGCCCATCTTCGACGTCATGGCCGGCGGTTACGGCGCGCAGGTGTACCACGACGGCGTCGACACCGGCGGCCGGTTGATCATCCCCGCCGCTCGGGCGCCGGACGTCGAGATGACCGAGTACCTCTACCCGCTCGTCGCGCTGTGGCGTCGTGAGCAGACCGATTCCGGTGGCCCGGGCCGGCAGCGCGGCGGGATGAGCGGCTCGGTCTGCTACGTCCAGCACCCGGACCAGGCGGGGACGATGTCCCTCGTCGTGTCCGGGACGGGCAAGGTCGCGAACCAGAACGTCGGACTGGCCGGCGGTTATCCCGGCAACTCCCAGCTCGACCTCGTCGTGCGCGGAGTCCGTGAACCCCAGCTCGCCCAGGCGATCACCATCCCCGGCCACCTGGGCGAGCTGGGCGGGGAGATCGAGGTGCTGCCCTGCGAAGGCGAGTCGGACCTGGGCCCCGGTGACGCGCTTTACCTGCACTGGCAGGCCGGTGGCGGGTACGGCGACCCGCTGCTGCGCGCGCCCGAGAGCGTGCGTGAGGACGTGCAGCAGGTCCGGGTGACGGCGGACGCGGCCGAGGACGTCTACGGAGTCGTGCTCCGCGGTGGCGAAGTGGATGTGACCGCGACCGAAGAGCGACGCGCGAAACTGCGGCGTCACCGGGCGTCCGGCGCCGGAGTCACCGGGCTCACGCCCCTCGGCACGCCGGACCTGGACGCGGTGCGCCGGCTCGACGACAACCTCGTCGTCCTGGCCGACGGGACGGTCGCGTGCGTCCACTGTGGAACCGGGATCGGACCTTTGGCGGGAGGCGCTTTCGTCGCCGGGCTCGCCCGCCGGGACGCGGCGCCGACCGAAGCGGGCCCGCACATCTGGCACGACCCGCTGGAGTACGTCGACGCGGAGATCGTCTTCCGGCAGTTGTTGTGTCCCGGCTGCCTGACCGCGGTCCACTCCCGTGTGGTGCCGGTCGACCACCCGGTGCCCGTCGACGAGTACCGCGGCTGGTCGGGCCGGATCACGGGTTCGTAAGAACTAGATAGAACGATCTGTCTTGACTTTCCCCGGCCACGCGGCCATGCTGAATTGAGATAGAACGTTCGGTCTTGTCGGGGGAGATCCCCGCAGCCTTGAAGGGATCATGGTGACTACTGTCGACTCGCCCGCCGTAGGTGGGTTCGCTCCGGCGCTGCGCCGGTTGTACTTCGTGCGGTTCGCGTTCGCCATCGTGTGGGCGGTCCTGGTGTTCCTGACGACCAAGTCGGGGCTGGGGGCGGTCGGCGTCGTCCTGGCCGTCGTGTACCCGCTGTTCGACGTGGGATCGGCCATTGTGGACGCTCGGTCGTCGAAGGGCGGCGGGTCGGTGACCGCGCTGTACGTGAACATGGCGATCAGCCTGCTCGCGGCCATCGGGATCGGCATCGCGTCCGCGTCCGGCGTGCCGGGAGTGCTGCGGGTGTGGGGTGCCTGGGCGATCGTGGCCGGGGTGGTCCAGCTGATCGTCGGCATCCGCCGCCGCAAGATGGGCGGCCAGTGGCCGATGATGCTCAGCGGCGGTATCTCCGTGCTGGCCGGCGCCAACTTCGTCATCGGTGCCTCGGCGGCGAACCCGTCGCTGGCCAATGTGGCCGGTTACGCCGTGCTGGGCGGCATCTTCTTCCTCGTCTCGGCGATCCGCCTCGGCCGCGCCGCCAAGGGGAACTGACGTGAGTGACTTCGACGTCATCGTCATCGGCGCCGGTCCGGTCGGGGAGAACGCGGCCGACCGGGTGGTGCGGGGCGGGTTGACCGTCGCGATCGTCGAGCGGGAACTGGTCGGCGGTGAGTGCTCCTACTGGGCGTGCATGCCGACCAAGGCGCTGCTGCGCAGCGGCGCGGCACTCCGTGCGGCCCGGCAGGTGCCCGGCGCGCGGGAAGCGGTGACCGGCGACCTCGACGTGGCGGCCGTGCTCCGCCGTCGCGACGCCTTCGCCTCGAACTGGAACGACGAGGGCCAGGTGTCCTGGCTCGAATCGGCGGGCATCCCGCTCTACCGCGGGCACGGCCGGATCACCGCCGCCCGGGTCGTCGAGGTGACCGGCGCCGACGGCACCACCACCACCACGCTGACCGCGCGGCACGCGGTCATCGTCGCGACCGGCAGCGGCGCGCTGGTCCCGGACATCGAGGGCCTCCGCGACGCGAAGCCGTGGACGAGCCGCGAAACCGTTGCGGCCAAGGAGGTTCCGGCTCGGCTCGCCATCATCGGCGGCGGGGTGGTGGCTTCGGAGATGGCGACCGCGTTCAGCCGGCTGGGGTCGTCGGTGACGATGCTGGCCCGGGACGGCGTGCTGCACCTGAACGAGCCGTTCGTCGGCGAGCACGTGGCGGTCTCCTTGCGGGAAAAGGGGGTTTCGGTCCGCATCGGCGCCGAAGCCGGGTCCGTCAAGCGCAACGACGACGGCACGGTGTCGGTCATCCTCACCGACGGCGAGCAGATCGAAGCCGACGAACTGCTGGTCGCGATCGGCCGGACGCCGAACACCCAGGATCTCGGCCTGGAGAACATCGGCCTGACGCCGGGTGCCTGGCTCACGGTCGACGACACCATGCGCGTCGACGGCGTCGACGGCTGGCTTTACGCCGCCGGCGATGTCAACCGGCGCGTTCTGCTGACGCACCAAGGCAAGTACCAGGCCCGGGCGGTCGGCGACGTCATCGTCGCGCGCGCGAAGGGCGAACCCGTCGACGACGCCCCGTGGGGCCGGCACGCGGCGACCGCCGACGAGTGCGCGGTCCCGCAGGTCGTCTTCACCGACCCGGAGATCGCGTCGGTCGGCCTGACCGCGGCCAAGGCCGAGGCGGCGGGGCTGCGGATCCGGGTCGTCGACTACGACCTGGCCGCCACCGCCGGCTCCGCCCTGCACGCCGAGGGCTACCGCGGCCACGCCCGGATGGTCGTCGACGAGGACCGCAAGGTGATCGTCGGCTTCACCCTCGTCGGCCCCGACGTCGCGGAGATGATCCACGCGGCGACCATCGCGGTCGCCGGCGAGGTCCCGATCGACCGGCTCTGGCACGCGGTCCCCGCCTTCCCCACCGTCAGCGAGGTGTGGCTGCGGCTGCTCGAAGCCCACGGCCGCTGACCCACCCCGGTGCCCCGCCGCGATCCGGCGGGGCACCGGCACGCCTTCCTTCCCCGAAAGGGGTTCTGCCATGCGTTTCCGCTTCTCCCGCCTCGCCGTCGCCGGCGTCGCGGCACTCGCCCTGCTCGCCACCTCCGCACCGGCCACGGCCTCGGGCACCGGCGGTCCGAAGCCGACCATCGTCCTCGTCCACGGCGCGTGGGCGGACTCTTCGAGCTGGGCACCCGTCATCGAGAGGCTGCGCCGGGACGGCTACCCCGTGCGCGCCATCGCCGATCCCTTGCGGGGCCTGAGCAGCGACACCGCGTACGTCACCGCCTATCTGTCCACAATCGACGGACCGAAGGTGCTGGTCGGTCATTCCTACGGCGGTGCGGTCATCACCAACGCCGCCACGGCGGTCACCGGCGTGAAGTCGCTCGTCTACATCGCCGGATTCATCCCGGTCAAGGGCGAAACCATCGGCGAGCTGGCCGCGAAGTCGTCGACGCCGTTGCCGTTGATCACCACCCCGGTGCCCGGCGGCGCGGAGGTAACCATCGACCCTGCACAGTTCCGCGCGGCCTTCGCCGGTGACCTCGCTCCGACCCTCGCGGCCGACCTCGCCACCACCCAGCGGCCCGCCGACACCCGCGCCGTCACCGACGCCGGCGCGACCGAAGGCTTCCGGACGATCCCGTCGTGGGCGCTGCTCACCCGCCAGGACCACGCCATCAGCCCGGATCTGCAACGCTTCATGGACACGCGCGCGGGTGCTCGGGTCACCGAAGTGGACGCCTCCCACGCGGTCATGCTCAGCCGTCCGGACGTCGTCACCAAGCTCGTCGAGCAAGCCGCACGATGACGGCCGGAGTAGCCGCGCCGGCCGGTGCGGCGCCGATGACCCACCGGCAGATCCTGCAGGCCCTGTCCGGGTTGTACCTGGGGATCTTCGTGGCGATCCTGTCCTCGACGGTCGTGACGAACGCGCTGCCGACGATCGTCGCCGACCTGCACGCCGGCCAGAGCGTCTACACCTGGGTGATCACCTCGACGCTGCTGTCCACGACGGTGTCCAGCCCGGTCTGGGGCAAGCTGGCCGACCTGGTCAGCAAGAAGCTGCTGATCCAGGCCGGTCTGATCATCTTCACCGTGGGCTCGGTGCTGTCGGGCCTGTCCGCCGACGCGGGCCTGCTCATCGCGGCACGCGTGGTGCAGGGGATCGGCGCGGGCGGGCTGATGGCGCTGATCCAGGTGATCATCGCGACGATGATCCCGCCGCGGGAACTCGGGCGGTACTCCGGCTACTTCGGCGCGGTGTTCGCGGTCGGGACCAGCGCCGGGCCGCTGATCGGCGGGCTCATCGTCGACACTGACTGGCTGGGCTGGCGCTGGTGCTTCTTCGTCGGCGTGCCGTTCGCCGTCGTCGCGCTGATCGTGCTGCAGAAGACGCTGAACCTGCCGGTCACCAAGGGTTCGGTGAAGATCGACTGGGCCGGGTCCGCGCTGCTGACGGCCGCGGCGTCACTCCTGCTGATCTGGGTGACACTCGCCGGCGACCGGTACGCCTGGCTGTCCTGGCAGACCGTGGTCATGCTCACCGGTGTGCTGGTGCTGGCCTTTGCGTTCGTTGCCGTCGAACGGCGAGCCGAGGCGCCGGTGCTGCCGCTGTGGCTGTTCCGCACCCGGACCGTCGTGCTGGCGGTCATCGCGAGCCTCGCGGTCGGCGTTGCCCTCTACGCCGCGGCGACCTACGTGAGCCAGTACTTCCAGCTGGCCGAAGGAAAGTCGCCGACGATGGCGGGCATCCTGGCGCTGCCGCAGATCCTCAGCCTCGCGCTCGCGTCCAGCGTCGCCGGGCGGATCATCTCCGCCACCGGCCGCTGGAAGCCGCTCCTGGTCACCGGGGCCGTGCTGATCACCGCCGGGCTCGCGCTGCTCGGCTTCACCGAGCGGGACACGCCGTACTGGCAGCTGGCCCTGGCGATGACGTTGCTCGGCCTGGGGCTCGGTGTGCTGCTGCAGAACCTCGTGCTCGCCGTGCAGAACCAGGTGAGTCCGCGCGAACTCGGCGCGGCGACCTCGTCGGTGTCGTTCTTCCGCACGCTGGGCGGCACGATCGGCGTCTCGGCGCTGGGCGCGGCCCTGGCCGGGCAGGTCGGACACCACCTCGCGGACAAGCTGGGCTCGGCCACCGGCGATGCCCTGTCCCGGCCGGCCGAGCTGTCCGCGCCGGTCCGGGCCGTGGTCGAAGACGCCTACGGCCAGGCGACCGGCACCCTCTTCCAGTACGCGGTGCCGCTGGCGCTGGTCGCGCTGGTGTGCGTGCTGTTCATCCGGGAAGTGCCGCTGCGGACCACCAACGCCGTGCCCGAGGGTCCGCGATGACGCCGGCCGAGGAAACGATCGCCCGCCTCGAACGCGAGTTCGCCGTCTTCGTCCGCCAGGACCGCGCGGCGCTGGGACGACTCGGCCGGGAGGTGCACCCGGACCTCAAGGTCGCGGCCTACCGCCTCCTGGCCCACCTGGCGGAGCGCGGCCCGCGCCGCCCCACCGAACTCGCGTGCCACGTAGGCGTGACGTCGCCGACGATCTCGCGCCAGCTCCAGCACCTGGAGGCGCTCGGGTTGATCGAGCGGGTCGAGGCACCGGACGACGGGCGGGCGTACTCGGTGCGGTTGACGGACACGGGGCACCGCCGGGTCGAGGAGGTCCGGGTGGCGCGCGGCGGACGGCTGGGCGAGCTGCTCGGGTCCTGGGCCGAAGAGGAGGTCCGGACGTTCGCCGCGCTGCTGGCGAGGTTCAACGGCAGCGCCGCCACCCCACCTCCCCGCCGGTGCGGGGGAGCGGAGTGATGGCATGGCCTGGTCCGCGCTAGTCCGTGCTAGTCCGCGGTGAGTGCGGCCCGGATGGCGCGCTCGACGATGTCCTCGAGGGTCGCCGGGATGTCCCGGTCGGCGCCGAGATAGCGGCGGACGGCGGCGTAAGGCAAGTCGACGACGATGAGCAGGATCTCCGCCGTTCGCCGCCCGGTCGCCGCTTTGAGGTCGGTCACCAGGCGGCGGATGTGCTGGTCCCAGCGGGACTGGTCGGCCTCGCGCGCGTCCCGGCTCTCCGCGGGCCAGGCCGTGGGTTCGAAGGAGCCGAGGCCGGTCAGCAGCACCCGGGCGTCGGCCGGGTTGGCGCGGCACCAGGACACGGTCCGGCGCCCGAGAGCGACCGCCGCGGCCACCGGTTCGTCGTCGAAGAGCGGGTACAGCTCGGCGTGAAAGCTCTGCACCGCCCGGTTCCAGACCGCGGCCAGCAGGGCCGCGCGGTTCGGGAACCGGTGGTAGACGGAGCCGCTGGACACCGCGGCTTCCCGGATCACGCCGGCGATGGTGATCGCGTCGGCGCTGCCCGCGGCGAGCAGCCGGGCGGCCGCGTCGAGGATCGTCGACGTGTCGTGCACGAGGCGGGGCATGGGTTGACGGTACCGAACGCGCCTTCTAGAGTCAGCTCTCTAGAGAGCATCATCTAAGGAGTGCCATGCGGAGCCTCGTCGTCACCGGTCCCCGCGGCCTGGAATGGCAGGACAGGCCGGCGCCCGGCCTCTCGGCGTCCGGGGACGCGCTGGTGCGGCCGATCGCCTCGTCCGCGTGCGATCTCGACCGGCGGCTCGTCGTGTCGCCCGCGCCGTTCGAAGCCCCGTTCGCGCTCGGCCACGAGGCGGTCGGCGAGATCGTCGACCTCGCCGACGACGACTCCCCGCTGCGGATCGGCCAGCGCGTGGTCATCCCGTGGCACATCAGCTGCGGCACGTGCGGGAACTGCCGGCGCGACCTGCCCGGCGCCTGCGCTTCGGTGCCGCGCCTGGCGTCGTACGGCACGAGCGCCGGCGGGCTGTGGGGCGGGTTGTTCGACGAGCTGGTGCGGGTTCCGTGGGCCCGGTACGCCCTCACGCCGCTGCCACCGGCCGTCGATCCGGTCCTGGCCGCGTCGGCCTCCGACAACCTCGCCGACGCCTTCCAGGCCGTCCGGCCGACCCTCGACGCCCAGCCCGGCGCCGCAGTGCTCGTGGTCGGCGGCACGGCCAGCCTCGGGCTGCTGACCGTCCTGAGCGCCGTCGCGCTGGGCGCGGGGAGCGTCACCTACCTCGACGTCGACGAATCCCGCTGCGCCAAGGCCGCCGCCGCGGGCGCGACCGTCACCCTTGCCGCCGAGTACCCCGACCGGCTCGACGGCGCCTTCGACCTGGTCGTGGACGCCTCGGCCGCGAGCGCGGGCTTCCGGTGCGCCCTGTTGTCGACCCGCCCGGGCGGCACGTGCGTCATCCGGTCCGTCTACTTCGGAGAGCCGCGGCTGCCGTACTTCTCCTTGTACGGCACGGGGATCACCCTCGTCGTCGGACCACCCCACGCCAGTCCGCACGTTCCCGACGTGCTGAAGCTGCTGGACAGCGGAACCCTGGATCCGTCGCCGATCCTGACGGGCCCGTTCGGCTACGAGGACGCCGTCGAGGTGCTGCTGGACCCGCCGCCGGGCAAGCCGGTCTTCACGCGCTCGTGAGCCGTAGTCGACACAGTGTCGAATTTTATCGACGAGGTGTAGAGTCGAGTTCATGACGAAGCGAACCTTCCTGATCACCGGCGCGAGCAGCGGCCTCGGCCGTGCCTTCGCCGAAGGCGCGCTGGCGGCCGGTCACACCGTCGTCGGCACCGTGCGCAAGCCCGCCGATCTGGCGGCCTTCGAAGAACTGGCGCCCGGGCGCGCCCACGCGCGGCAGCTCGACGTGACCGACGACGACGCGGTCGTCGCCGTTGTCACCGAGGTCGAGCGGACCGTCGGCCCGATCGACGTGCTGATCGCGAACGCCGGCTACGGGCACGAGGGCGTGTTCGAGGAGTCCCCGATGGCCGAACTGCGCGCGCAGTTCGACGTCAACGTGTTCGGGGTGGCGGCCACCGTCCACGCTGTCCTGCCGGGGATGCGGAAGCGGCGCTCGGGACACATCTTCGCGGTCAGCTCGATGGGCGGGTTGATGACCGTGCCCGGGCTGGCGTACTACTGCGGCAGCAAATACGCGGTGGAGGGCATGCTCGAAACCCTGGCCAAGGAGGTCGCCGGGTTCGGGGTGCGGGTGACCGTCATCGAACCCGGCTCGTTCCGGACGGACTGGGCGGGCCGTTCGATGGTCCGCAGCGAGCGGTCGATCGCCGACTACGACGAGTTGTTCGAGCCGATCCGCGCGGCCCGCCAGGCGGCCAGCGGCAACCAGCTGGGCGATCCCGCGAAGGCCGCCGCGGCCGTGTTGGCGGTGGTGGAGGCGGAAAAGCCGCCGGTGCACCTGGTGCTCGGTTCGGACGCGTTGCGGCTGGTGGCGAGCGGCCGGGCCGCGGTGACCGCGGACATCGAAGCGTGGGAGGAGCTCTCGCGGTCCACGGACTTCCCGGACGGGCACCAGATCGCGGCGAACGATGCCTGAACCGGGACGCCGGCGCGCCGCACCGTCCAAAGGGGACCTGCGCGAGGCGAAGCTCCTCGAAGTCCTCGAGGAACTGCTGGCGGTGAAGAGCTTCGACGCGCTCACGACCAACGACATCGCCGAGCGCGCCGGGCTGTCCCGCGCGTCGATGTACTTCTACTTCAGCTCGAAACAGGAGGCGCTGGTCGCGCTCTTCGCCAAGACCGTCGAGGCGCTGCACGAGAAGTCCCGGGCGGCGGCCGACGATCCGGCGGCGCCTCGCGACGCGATCGCGACGGCCCTGCGCCGCACCCGCGAACGCTGGCACGAGCACGGCCTGATCATGCGCGTCGCGATCGACCAGTCCTCGGCCATTCCCGAGCTGGGTGCGCTGTGGATGGAGACCGCGGACATCTTCATCGCCGCCATCGCGACGATCCTGGTCCGCGCCGGTGTCCCGGACGAGGAAGGCCCCGACGGCGCACGGGCGATCGCGGGCGCGCTGTGCTGGATGATCGAGCGGACGTTCTACCACGCGTCGGCGGTGTCCCCGGCGGCGCTGGACCAGGCGTCGGAGACCTGCCGGGTGGTGTGGCTCCGCGCGGCGGGCATCCGGCCCTGACCGGCGGACGTCGGGCGGGCCCGCTCGGCCTCACGCGGGAGGCGCCGCCAAGGAGGCGATGAAGTGCCCGGCTGCCGCGTCGACCTCGGCGGCCGGGGTGAGCAACCGTTGCAGCAACAGTCCTCGCAAAGCCGCGACGGCGATGACGCTCCGCTGCCGCGCCTCCGTCGCCGTGGACCCCTCACGCAGAGCCGCCGCTTCGAGGAGGCGCGTCAGGTCGTCGAGGTCGGCGACGAACTCTCGGAATGCGCCGGGCTCGTAGACCGCGAGTCCGACCAGGCGGAAGAAGGCGCGGGTCCGATCTTCGTGCGCGTCGTTCGCGTAGAAGTTCCAGATGGCTTCGCACAACGTCGCGAACCCGGGTGCGTCGCCGGTCGCGGCGATGACGCGGTTGTCGCGGCGGCGTGCTTCCGAAAGCACGGCGCCCAGCAGCCCCGGCCGTGATCCGAAGTGGTAGGTCAGCAGCGTGTGGTGCACGCCGAGCCGCTCCGCCACCTGGCGCATCGAGAGGTTCGGTCCGGGGCCACCCTCGCCGAACTCGTCGAACAAGGCCTGCAACAGGCGCTCCCGTCCTTCCCCGACCGGCGATCGCACGCTGCCTCCCTTGACGAGTTCACCACTGTTGAGTATGTTACCGCAGATCGAATTCACCACTGTTTAGGACGAGGTCCGGGAGGTTCGTTGACCGACGTGTGGTTCGCCGGCGGCGTGGTGGCGGACGGATCGGGCGCCGACCCGGCCGCGTCCGACGTGTGCGTGACGGACGGGATCATCACCGCGATCGGCCGGGCCCCGGCGGGCGCGACGACGGTCGACCTCGACGGCATGCTGCTGACCCCGGGACTGATCGACGCGCACGTCCACCTGGGTCTCTCCAGCCCGATCCGGGCGCAGTTCGGGTTCCAGCTCTCGGCCGCCGAACTCGCGGCCGACATCTTCGCCACCGCGGGCCACGCGCTCGACGCGGGCTTCACGACGGTGCGCGACACCGGCGGCATCGACGCCGGAGTCGTCGACGTCATCGCGAACGGCAAGGTGCGAGGTCCGCGGGTCCTCTCGTGCGGTCCGGTGCAGTGCCAGACCGGTGGGCACGGCTACTACGGGGCGGCGTGGGAACCGACCGAGCTGTGGAACGCCCACCACATCCCCGGGCTCTGCGCCTTGTCGCTGGTGTCGGGCAATGCCGACGAGCTGCGGCGCAACGTCCGCGAGTCGTTCCGCCGTGGTGCGACGTTCGTGAAGCTGTGCGTCACCGGCGGTGTCGTCGGGGGACACGACCGCCTCGCCGACACCCAGTTCTCGACCGAAGAGATCGCCGTGGCCGTGGAAGAAGCGGCCGCGCGCGGCACCTACGTCACGGTTCACGCGCACAACAACGCGGGCATCCGCAACGCCGTGCGGGCCGGCGTCCGCTGCGTGGAACACGGCACCGGCATCGACGAGCCGACGGCCCGGTCGATGCGGGAGCACGACGTGGCGCTGGTCCCCACCTTCGCCGTGATCGAACAGCTCACGGACACCGAAAGCATGGACCTGGGCCCCGAGGCGCGGGACCGCGTCGCCGGCGTCCGTCAGCGCATGGCCTCGGCACTCGGGATCGCTCGCGCGGCGGGCTTGAGGATCGGACTGGGCTCGGACCTCATCGGGCCGCACCAGCGGCGCCGAGGCGAGGAGCTGCGCCTGCGCGCCGAGCTGGAGTCGCCCATGCACGCGCTCGTCTCGGCCACCAGCGTCAACGCCGGCATCCTCGGCCTGGGCGAGACCGTCGGGACGATCCGTGTCGGGATGCGGGCCGACATGGTCGCGTGGCACCGGGACCCGCTGCGAGACGCGAAGGTGTTCGCCGATCCGGAGATGGCCGTTCTCGTCGTGAAGGACGGCCGCGTCATGAAAGGGAAAGCTCGATGAGCGGAATGCTGAACGGCTGCTTCGCGGACACGGAGTACCTCGAAATCACGGCGCGGTCGGGGCACCGCTACGGCGTCTGGGTGACCACACCCCCCGGGTACGAGGACTCCACCGACCCCCTGCCGCTGATCTACGTGGTGGACGGCAACTGGGCCGTCGGCCTCACCTCGCCCCTCATCGTCGTCCAGGCGGACCCGTACCTGACGATCGCGCCGTACATCCAGGTGAGCGTCGGTTACGCCGGTGAGGAGGCCGCGGACTGGGCGCGGCTCCGCAATCGCGATCTCGTGCCGCCGGGGGAACGAGTCAGCGACGAGATGGTGGCCGTGCTGGCAGCGGCGCGCGACTCGGGTGCGATGACCCAGGAGAACATGGACGCCTACCTCGCGGAGCTGGCGGACTCCCACGCCGACGTCTTCCTCGACTTCCTGACCGGCGAGCTCCACCCGCACCTGCGGTCGCGGCTCCGGGTCAGCGAGTCCGGGCACGGCCTGTTCGGCTACTCCTACGGAGGCCTCTTCACCCTCTACGCGTGGCTGCGCGAGGCGGCCCCGTTCGCGACCTTCGGCGCGGGCAGTCCCGGCGTCGCGGTCGAGGACAGCCGGGTTTTCGCCCTGGTCGAGAACCTGCCGGCACCCAGCGAAGACTCAGCCTCTCTGCACGTCACGCTGAACGAAGTCGAACTGCTGGGAGCCGTCCCGCTCTACCGCGCGGTGGCGCGCAACGCTCTCGCGGTGGTGGAACAGTTGCACGCCAAGGGGCGATCGCGGGATGTCACGACGGAGATGTTGCACGAGACGCACCTCACCGGGCTGCAGGCTTCGTTTCTGAGCTACCTGAAGACCTGTCATTCCCGTTGAGCGCCGCCTCCGTGCCCGGGAAGGGTGTTCAGAGGTAGCCGATGCCGGTCAGTTCTTCGGCCGCCGCCCAGAGCCGCTTTCCGACGGCCGGGTCGGCCGCTCGCGGGTTGAGCCGGGCTTCGGTGACGCGGCCGCGCGTCTCGGCGAGCCCGGCCGGTCCGAAGAACTGGCCGCCCCGCACACCGTCCGCGGTCGCGGCGTAGAGCTGCGGCAGCGCACCCCGTTCCACCGGCTGGGTGGCCAGCAGGCCGAGCCGCGCGATCGCCCGCCCCGCCCGGCCACGGTGTTCCCAGGCGCGCGGGGTCAAGTTGGTCCGGGTGACCCCGGGGTGGGCCAGTACGCTGACGACCGGCGAGCCGGCGGAACGCAGGCGGCGGTCCAGCTCCAGGCCGAAGATCGTCGTGGCGAGCTTGGACCTGCCGTAGGCGGCGGCGGCCCGGTAGCCGCGTTCGAACTCCAGGTCGTCGAAGTCCAGGCTCGCGTTCTTGTGGGTGATCGAGCTGAGGCTGACCACGCGGGCTTCCCGTGCCGCGGCCAGGTTGTCGAGCAGCAGGCCGGTCAGGGCGAAGTGGCCCAGCACGTTCGTGGCGAACTGAAGCTCGAAACCGTCGGCCGAGGTGCGGCGCGGGCCGAGCAGGACCACGCCGGCGTTGTTGACGAGCAGGTCGATCGCCGGGTGGTCGACGACCAGCTTCGCGGCGAACGCGCGTACGGAGTCGAGGGAGGCCAGGTCGAGCTCGCGCACCTCGGTGTCGCCGTCGATCCGGCGGGCGGCCCGCTCGCCGGCGGCGGTGTCACGGACGGCGAGGACGACGTGGGCGCCGTGGCGGGCCAGTTCGGTGGCGGTGACCAGGCCGAGGCCCGAGTTCGCGCCGGTCACGACGGCGACGCGGCCGCTCTGGTCGGGCATGCGGTCGGCGGTCCATCCGGTCATCTGCTGCTCCTGAAGGGGTCGGTGCGCTGTGCCGACGACGTTAGGAGCGATCCGGGCGGGCTCGGTCGCTTTCGGTTGCCTGGGACTGCGAGACCTACCTTGGGCCGCCGCGGAGGAGTCACACTGGTGGCATGAGCAGTCCGCATCCCTACGCTCGCGAACTCGGGGAATTCCTGCGCGCCCGGCGCACCCGGCTGAGTCCGCGCGACGTCGGCCTGGAACCGGGCAGCCGGCGGAAGGTCACCGGGCTGCGACGCGAGGAGATGGCGCTGCTGGCCGGGCTGAGCACCGACTACTACCAGCGGATCGAGCAAGGCCGCGAGGTTCGCCCGTCCGACGACGTCCTGGCGGCGCTCGCCGGCGTGCTCGGCCTCGGCGACGAGGAACGCCGGCACCTGTTCACCCTGGGGCACGCCGCCCGTCGTCCGGCGCCCGCCCCGGTGGATCGCGAGCCGGAGCGGGTGCGGGACCGCACCCGCCGGCTGCTGCGGGTGATCGACACCCCCGCGGTCGTTCTGGGCAGGCACCTGGACCTGCTCGACTGGAACCCGATGGCCGAGGCGTTGCTCGGCGAACCGGACGCCTATCCGCCGGACCGGCTCAACATGCTCCTGCTGCTGTTCGACGACGCGCTGACCGGCCGGCGGAGCTGCCCGGACTGGGAGGAGCAGGCCCTGGACTACATCGGCATGCTGCGGGCCGCCGTCGCCGCGGACCCGACCCACCCCCGCGCCACCGCGATCGTCGGCGAACTGAGCATCCGCAGCGCGGAGTTCCGCCGGTTGTGGGCCCGCCACGACGTCCGCGAGTCGGTGAGCGGAACCAAGACCTTCTCGGTGCCCGAGGTGGGCGACATCCGCCTGGACTGGGACACCTATCCGCTGCCCGGCAACCCCGGACCGGTGATGCTGGTGTTCACGGCCGAGCCGGGCAGCACCGACGAGGACCGGCTGCGGCTCCTGGCGTCGTGGCACGCGTCCCGCTCCCCGTTCGCCGACGAGCTCCCGGCCTGGCGCACCGGGGCACCGGATAGCGGGGCAGGTTGACCCGGACCCGGACGGTGTCGCTGAACCCGGTTCCACGAAGCTTGACGTCGTCGCCGAGACCAGGTCACCGGTCTCGGGATCGTGGCCGCCGAGCAACGGCCTGCCGGCCTCGGATGATCATTTCGGTGGTCTGCATGAGGGCGTGCTCGCAGCAGTAGTCCGGGCGTTCGCGAGGCAGGGAGGGTACACAGGAGCGTGGCGACGAGGCCTTCGCGGCCGGTGGCGGCAACGCTCGTCGCCGATCGACTTTGTGGCGTCGGTGGGGTCATGAGCGCTGTGGGCGCGGTGATCAAGGGGTCCTTGTGGCAACAGGATGGCTGGCGAGCTTCGCGAGCGCCTTCAGAAAAGCGTCTTCAGAGACGACTGGGACGCCGCATTCATGGGCACGTTTGGCTTTGCCCGACATGGAGTCCGGGTCGGCCGCGGCTAGGACACGCGTCTGCTTGCTGACCGCCCCGGTGACGCGGATGCCTGCCGCGGTGGCTTCGGCCGCGATGTCGGCGCGTTGGCGCTTCATGTCGCCGGTCAGGACCACCTTGTCGCCCGGTCGCAGGACCAGTCCGCCGATCTTGTGTTCCCTGTCGGGTGCCGGGTCCCGCACGGCGTCGCGTTCCTCGTCGAGGATGGATTCGACGATCGCCGGATCAAGGGCCAGGAGGGTGGCGACTGTGAGCAGGTCGTTGCGCTCCCCGTCGGTGACCACTTGGTCGGCCCAGGCTTCGCGGGCCAGGTCGCGTAGGTAGCTCAGGTGCAGGGCCACGACTTCGTTCTTGTGCAGGCCGAGGTCGTGGGCGATCTCGACGAGCGCGTCGCCTTCGGTTGCTGAGATCTGCCGGTCGAGCAAGGCGTCGTCGAGCATCGCGTAGTAGGCGTCGACGACCGGTTCGCCGTCTCGCGGCATCCGCTCGACGAGCTTGGCAAGGAAATGTGGTTCGATTTGTCCGATCGCCGCACGGTGAACTGCCGGGGTGCGACGCCGTTCCAAGTGCGCCCAGGCCCAGTTCGCGGCGTGCAACTGGGCATCCGTGGCACCCACGGCGCTCGGCGCATGCCGCAGGAGGAAACCAAGCAGTTCGCCCGCTCCTCGCGCGTCGTCGAGTGCGGTGTGCCACGCACGTTCGGGCAGCCCTGCGGCCGCACAGCAGTCGATCAGGGAACGTCCGGAACTCAGCCGCGCCCGGCCGGCGGCTCGCATGGTGCACAGCCCGGCGTCGGGTGCGAACGGCGTGTCGATACCCAGCCGGCCAAACTCGGCACGTAGGTGCATCGCGTCGAAGGTCCAGTTGTGCGCCACCACCACGCGCCCGGCCAGCCGCTCGACGAGGTCGCCGGCGAGTTGCTCGAACCGGGGCGCTCGGCGTGCGTCGGCAGCGCGGATGCCGTGGATGGCCTGGGGTCCCAGGTCGCGGTCGGGGTTGACGAGCGTCACCCAGTCGTCGGTGATGTTTCCGTGCGGGTCTACGTGGACGACGGCGATCTCGGCGATGCGGTGATGCCAGCCGGTCAGGATGCCGGTGGTTTCGGTGTCGATGACGGCGTACCCGCGTGCGGTCGTCACAGCGGCAGCCGGTTGGTGCTGCCGGCTTGGACCGCGGCCAGCCACTGGGGCGGCAGCGGGTCGGGATCGCCGTGTTCGGCTCGCACGTAGCGGCGCCGGTTCTTCACCTGCTCGGTTTCCGCCCAGAGGGACACCAGCCATCTCAGGGTGCGGGCGATCGGCAGGATCTCGGACACCACGGGCGTGCCGGGCGCGCTCGAAATGCCGGCGATGCGCTGCAGGGACGCAAAGTCCTGGACCTCGGCGTCGTCGGGAAGGTCGTGTGTCCATTCCAGGGGAGTGATCGTCTTGCTGTTCTCGCGTGCGGCCTCGACCGTGACGGCGTATTGCTGCCGTCGCCGGGTTGTCTCGTGAAACGCGTCCACCGGTGAGAACAGTTGCCGCTTCCACCACCCGTCTTCGACGTCCACCTTCGCCGTTGCGGTCAGCTGGTCAAGCCATTCCTGCAGGCGCTGGGGGTGAACGGCCGCGATCGCACGACGTTCGACGAAGGCCAGGACACGTCGCGCCGCGTCCTGGGAGCCGAACACGTCGCTCGCGGGGTAGATCCACGCTCCCGTCGGATCGCCGGCCGGGCTTACGTGCCAGGTTGCCACCGACTCGATCTCGTGGTCCCCAGCACCTACGCAAAGTATCGCGCTTCCCGGGGCCCACAACGCTGTCAGTTCCTCGAGCGGTTCTATTGTCGCCGGGTCCGTCACCGAGCGCCTCCTTTCGTCGACCAACATCAAGTCGTCGATGGGCCCCAGTTGTTACATCCACCGTCCGAACTCGACCTCGAGCATGTCGAACGCATCGAAGTCGCGGACGATGGCAAGCCTCGGCCCGGAGTCGATCGCCGGCCCGGGCTTCGCGGCGGGCACGGCGCTGGCGTTGTCGAATGAGTTCGGGCCGCTGGTCTGAAGGAGGACGAGCCGGTACTCGCGTGCCTGTAGCTGGCTGGAGTCATCTGATCTGTCACCGGAATCCCGCCTGACACGCTGGTCGTCGATGACGACCGATGAAGTGAAGACCAAGAGGGCGGTAGCTCCGTGCGATTTGGAGAGCGTATATACGGTAATCGAGCCGTCTGGTTCTAAGGTGGCTGGCAGCGCGTCGGACTGTGCCTGACCAATATTAACGCCCCAGATCGCATGGTCGAAGTAGTTCTAGAAGTGTTCTCGCGTCTTCTTTCGCCATCGCAGCTTCACTTCGGGGATGGTTGCACAAGGTTGGAACTGTAAAGAGTGGAACGGCGGCGAGCAGGGGGCGGGACGGTCAGGCGCACGGGTTTCCTTCACGGCGCGTGCGACCTGGCCGAGTCTTCTGGCGGCGTCGCCACCCGCGTAACCCGCGCAAGTCCAAATCCGCCGGCCGGCCCGGTCGTCAGAGGGCTGCACCCGCCGAGGCTTCGGCCGGAAGTCGCAGCCACCAGTTCGCGCGGGAGCGGACGACGGGAGCGTGTGCCCGCAGGAGCCGCAGCCCGTCGCGGTCGCCCTTCATCCCCACCGCGTAGAGCACGGCTCGCTGGGTGCTACTGCCGGTGGGTTGCGCGGTGAGCACGTGGTGCCAGAGACGCGGGTCCGTCCGCCCGGGGAGGTGGGCCAGTGCCAAGGCCGCCGCGTCCCGCGCCGTGCCCCGCCGTATCAGGTTCTCGACGATCGTGCGGTGCCGGGTTTCGCCGAGACTGCCCAGTAGGTCCACGAGCACGCTGTGGATCGCCGAGCCGGTCCTCGTGCGCCCGCTGGTCAGCATCGACGCGACAGTGTCGGCGAGAACTGCGCGAAACGGCGACGCGTGCAGGACGTTGACGGTGAGGATGCGCAGATCGCTGTCGGTGCTGGCCAGCGCCTGCCGGAGGATCCGCCGGCCGAGCAGGTCCGCTTCGTGATGCCGGGTCTGAGCTTTCGCCAAGGCGCCGTGCAGTTGGCCGAAGACCCCGTCTCCAGCTTTTCCCAGAGGCGCCGAACGTGCGCCGGGACGGCTCGGGCGGTGCCGGAACAGGGCCGCGAGGACGTCCGAAGCCGCTACCTGGAGCGGCGGTGACGTCGACGCACACAGCTCGCAGGAGGCAGCTTCGAGCCGGCGAACCATGTCGGGTGCACTGGGTGGCCGGGCCGCCCACGCGAAGAGCGCGCCGAGTTGTTCGGCTTCGTTCCGCGGTTCGCACAGCAGCCGAAGGAGGTGGCGGGCCGCCGCCGGCGCCGGATTCGCCGCGAGCAGGGCGATCGGGTCGATGATCAGCTGGCAGGCGGGCTCGGTGACAAATTCTTCGGTCGCCGCGACCAGCGCGGCGCCTCCCTCCGGGTGCCGATGCACTCGTTGCAGCGCGGAAAGCCGGAGCAGATATCGCCAGCCCACGGAGAGGCACATTTCGGTGAGCAGCCGGTGGCCGAGGGTGTCCCATATCGGCCGGGCGGTTTTGCGTCGCGGCTGGGTCAGGGAAACCGTCAGGTCCGCCCATTCCGCGGCGGAGACAGGAGCACGGTCGAGGCATTTCTCGAGCAGTTCGTCGCAGCGCGGCGCGCTCCGGCGTCCCGTCGGCCGGTCCCGGCCGAGTGCGGTCACTACGGCCACCAGCTCGCCCGGCGGCAGATCGAAGAGTCGCTCGTACTGGTGCAGGGCCCATGTCGGCACCGTTGCTCGGGAGTTCTCCCAGCGGGAGACGGTGGCGTTGTCGACGGGTGGCGTCCGCACCGCGGCCGCCAGCTGCCGGATGGTCAGGATGTCCTCGCGGCCGTAGAGGCGGCACATTTTGAGGAGCCAGGCCGCGAGCTGACCGTGCTCGATCCGTGGCCACGGATCGAACGCCTCGTCGCCGAGTGAGGTCGGGCGCCCGCGTCGAGCCGGTGGCATGGGGCGATTTTCCCTGGCTGGTTCGGTGGGGAACGCCGCCGAACGGGTGCACCGGTTTCGCAGCAAACGGGCTCGGATCATCGCGCGGGGGTTACCGTCGCCTCCTCGCCCATCTGAAAGGAAATGCCATGAATCGTCCACCGTCACGTGGGTTTCTTTACTACTGTCAGTTCCCGAAGAATGGTTTTACTTCTGCGACCGGTCGTCAGTTGGTCGTCGTTCTGGTCCCGGAGTACGTCAAAGGCAAGGAGAGTCTGGTGGCGTTCGCCTGGCAGAAGGGTGAGAAGTGGGGAGTGGGCTACGAGCACGTTTACACAGTGCTGCATGGTCGACTTGAGGAAAACGCGTTCGCCATCGATGAAGGTGCCGTCAAGAAGGCTAAACAATCGCTGGCGGATAAGATCAAGTCCGCCGATTGAGCGGGTCGGGAGCACGCCCGGCGCGTGGCGTGCTCCCGCTCGGCTCAGCCGGTCGCCAGCACCTTCAAGCGTGAGATGTCCGCGCTGAACTGGTCCTGATCGATCGGCGAAGAGCTGTACTGCCAGAAGGTGTAGAAGCCCCAGTTGTACGGCAGCGTGCCCGCCGACGACGCGTAGCGCGCCACCCACAGCGGGTTGGTCGAGCTGAAGTCGCCCGTGTTGCCGGTGCACTGGCTCCACCAGCTCGTCGCCGTGTAGATCACCGGCCAGCGGGTCGTCTTCGCGTGGTACTCGTCGCTGAACGCCTTGATCCACGCCACCATCTGGGAAGGCGTCTTGCCGTAGCAGGCGTTGTTCGGGCCCCACTCGATGTCGAGCGTGCCCGGGAGGGTCTTGCCGTCCTTCGACCAGCCGCCGCCGTGGGCGACGAAGTAGTCGGCCTGGGCCGCGCCGCCCGAGGTGTCCGGGCGGCCGTAGTGGTACGCGCCGCGGATCATGCCCACGTTGTACGAGCCCGTGTACTGCTGGCTGAAGTACGCGTTCTGGTAGCCGGTGCCCTCGGTCGCCTTGACGTAGGCGAACTTCTTGCCCGCGCTCCAGTACGACGCCCAGTTGACGTTGCCCTGGTAGGAGCTGACGTCGATGCCGGGGACGCTCGCGTCCACCGACGCCGGCGCGAGGCCCGCCGGGGCCACCCCGTCGTGGGCGCGGATCGAGGCCCCCATCTCGTGGTTGTCCGACACGTCCTGACCCGGCGCGGCCGAGGCGCCGGGGGCGGTCACGACCAGCAGGGAGGTCGAGACGGCGACAGCGGCGCCGAGCAGGCGGCGCCATCTGCGTGGTGCGGTCATCTTCAGTTGTCCTTTCGGTTGCCCTCGCTGTGCGCGGCTGTGCAGGGTCGCGCCGGACGATTCTGTGACAGTGATGTGGGCGCCGTCACTCCGCCATGTGATCCAATTTCGAAGTCTGGGGAAACTCGTAAAATTCTGACGAGCCGGGCGCGCGCGCCCGATCCGCGCCCTTCGGCGTCTTGAAACGCCTGGCGTCGCTGGTGGGCGGCCGCATCGGTGGGCGGCCAGGACCGATCCGCATCCAGCCGGACCCGGTGGAACTCATCCGGTCCGGTCCGGGCGGATCGGTGGGTAAGGCACGCTGCCGCCGTACGTCACCCGGGCGGCAGGTCCTTCTTCCGTCGGGCGACTTCGGCGGTGATCTCAGGGAGCCACTCTCGCAGGACTTTCGCCAGTCGCTCCTTCGTTTCCGAAGTCAGTTGCTCCCGCAAGGGGTCAAGGCAGTACTCCACGACTGCCTTGTGTCGCTCGGGAGCCTTGCAGATGAACACGGCGAGGACGCGAACCACCGGGAGAAACTTGCGAACCTGAATGACCCAGCCGAACAAGGAAAGTCCTTGTACGAATTTCCAGACGCTCTTGACGGCGGTCTTGATGATCAAGTCTTCGAGTGGAAGGCGTTCGGACGCTCGACGTGACTTGATGATGAGGTCGGTGACCTTGTCCGGCACCTTGTCGAACAGTTTGACACCTTCGTCGAGCACGTGGGCCAGTTGCGCGAACAAGTCGCACCAGAAATGATCCGCGAGCGCGACCTTGACTTCCTTCGATACCGGGCCGGCCACCGCTCGTTCGATGTCTTTGAGGACGTGCTCGGCCAGTACGTCGCCCAGCTCTTCCACCCGAGTGACGACCGGTCCCTCGTTCGAGAGAACGGCCTGCGGGTGAGTGGTGTCCGGCGCCGCTCGCGTGTCCGATATCCCGTCGATGGATGATCGGCCGGAAGGTGCCGCGTCGTCGGCCGGATCGTCAGGTGACGTTCGGTGTTGCTGGGTTTCCTCGGAATGTAGAGGGGATTCTCCGTCGATCGCTGGTGATGTCCCGGCGGGAACGGTGCCCGCGGCCGCGAGATCTTGTGCCAGCCACTCCACGAGATCGGCGATCGCCGAGTCGATACCCGCGATCTTCTTCGGATAGCTGATCCGCTGCGAGGGGCGCTGGTTCGCGTTCCGTTTCCCCACGAAGGCGGCCCGCCATGCGTCGTCCACCTTTATCCGGAAATCGCGGCGAACCGCGGGATCGGGATCTTTGGCGAGTTTGACGGCGTCCTTCCAGCCGTGCTGTGTACCCCAGCACATGGTGCACCGGCACCTTCGGCTCTGAGCGCGTTCGCAGTTCGGGTAATGCCCCATCCATCCCCCTCACCGGCAGAAATTCCACTATGGGGCGATCAAGTGCGCACCTCTACCGCTGACCAAGTGAAGTGCCTCGGTAGCTCTGCGTAGTGCTCGCGCGGGTGGCTCGGCGGCCGCACGAGGCGTAAGTCGGATCGGCGGCTTGAAGCCGTTTCGCGCAGGGGGCAGACTCGCCCGCATGCCGTCGCTCAGAGGCCGCCGGGCCTTCGTCATCGCCGCCACCGCCGTGCTCGCCACGACCGTCGCGGCCGCGCCCGCCGACGCCGCCACCCCCACGCCGAAGTCCCCGGTCGCCGTCGGTTTCGGGGGCGCCGTGGCCAGCATCGACGCCGACGCCACCGCGATCGGCACCCAGGTCCTGCGCGACGGCGGCAACGCCGTCGACGCGGCCGTCGCGGTCGCCGCCGCGCTCGGCGTCACCGACCCGTTCTCCGCCGGCGTCGGCGGGGGCGGGTTCTTCGTCTACTACGACGCGAAGACCCACCGCGTCCACACCCTCGACGGCCGGGAGACCGCGCCGAAGACCGCCGACGCGAACCTCTTCGTCGAGAACGGCCAGCCGCTGCCGTTCGCCGACGCCGTCACGAGCGGGCTCGGCGTCGGTGTCCCCGGCACGCCCGCGACGTGGTCCGAGGCCCTCCGCAAGTGGGGGACGCGCTCGCTGGCGAAGTCCCTGAAGCCCGCGGAAGACTTGGCGCGCAAGGGATTCGTCGTCGACTCGACGTTCCAGACGCAGATCGCGAACAACGCCGCGCGGTTCGCCGCGTTCCCGTCGACGCGGTCGCTGTACTTGCCGGGCGGCGCGCCGCCGTCACCCGGGACCGTGTTCCGGAACCCCGACCTCGCCGCGACGTACGCGCAGCTCGAGCGCCAGGGCGTCGACGCGCTGTACCGCGGCCCGATCGGCGCGGACATCGCCAAGACCGTGCAGCAGCCGCCGAAGGATCCCGCTTCGACGCTGAACGTGCGTCCCGGCAAGCTGAGCACCGCGGACCTCGCCGCCTACCGCGCCATCGAGCGCGACCCGACCCACGCGCGGTACGAGGGCCTCGACGTCTACGGCATGCCGGCGCCGTCCTCGGGCGGGCTCACCGTCGGCGAGGCGCTCAACATCCTCGAGAACTTCGACCTGAAGCACGCGAGCAAGGCCGACTACCTGCAGTACTTCCTGGAGTCGACGCGGTTCGCCTTCGCCGACCGCAACCGCTGGATCGGCGACCCCGCCGTCGTCGACGTCCCGGCCAAGGAACTGCTGAGCCAGCGCTTCGCCGACTCGCGGGCGTGCCTCATCTCGAAGGACAAGGCCGCGACCAGCCCGGTCGCCCCGGCCGACCCCAAGCACCCCACGCCCTGCGCCGCGGGCACGACGGCGGCGCCGACGCCGTACGAAGGCGAGAACACCACGCACCTGACCGTCGCCGACAAGTGGGGCAACGTCGTCGCCTACACGCTGACGATCGAGCAGGAGGGCGGCAGCGGGATCGTCGTGCCGGGCCGCGGGTTCCTGCTCAACAACGAGCTGACCGACTTCTCGTTCACGCCGGTGACGCCGGGCGTGCCCGACCCGAACCTGCCCGGCCCGGGCAAGCGGCCGCGCTCGTCGATGGCGCCGACGATCGTGCTCGACCACGGCCGCCCGTTCTTCGCGACCGGCTCGCCGGGTGGCGCGTCGATCATCACGACGGTCCTGCAGGTGATCCTCGGCCGCCTCGACCGCGGGTTGTCGCTGGAGGACGCCATCGCGGCGCCGCGGGCGTCGCAGCGGAACTCGGCGGCCGCCCAGGTCGAGCAGGCGTTCCTGGACCAGCCGGAGACGGCGGACCTGAAGGCCCGCGGCCAGGGCTTCTCGACGGCGCCGGCGGAGATCGGCGCGGCGACCGGGGTGGAGCGCCTGCGTGACGGCCGCTGGCTGGCGGCGGCGGAACCGGTCCGCCGCGGTCAGGGCGCGGCCCAGGTGGTGTGGCCCACGCGCTGGTAGCTCAGGCTTCGAGAGCCCAGCGGATGTACGGCGCCTTCGGGACGAACCCCGCCCGTTCGAACACCCCGGAGGCGCCGGACGGGCTCGCCGAGTCCACCACCAGGCTCGCCCGGTCGTAACCCTGCTCAGCGGCGGCGCGCAACGCGTGGGCGAGCAGCGCGCCGGCGATGCCCTGCTTCCGGTGCTCGCGCAGCGTCCCGACGATCATGAAGTGCGCGTCGCGGATCCCGGTGGCCTCGGTGTCGGCGTCCCAGGACATCGTCACGAGCAGCGCCACCGGGACCCCGGCCGCGTCCCGGACCAGGAAGCTGACCCCGGGCCGGAAGGTCTGGTTGACGATCTTGTTCCGCCAGAGGTCCGCGGGCATCGGCACCGCGCCCCAGGTGTCGGCGAACGCCTCGTTCCGCACCCGCCGGAAGTCCTCGTCGGTCGCCGCCGACCACGGTTCGATCCGCGCGTCCACCGGCGGGACGTCTCCGAGCGGGTGCTCCATCCGCCGGAAGTACCGCACCGGCGTGAAGCCCCGGGACCGCATCAGCTCGGCGAGGCCCGCGATGTGCTCGGGGCGGTGGACGTCCACCGCGAGCCGCAGGGCCGGGTGGTGCAGCTCGTGCAGGACCTTCGCGGCCGCGACCCCGGCTTCGACCAGCCGGGTGCCGAGGCCCCGGCGGCGGTGGGCCGGGTGGACACCGCCGTCCAGGAAGACCCGGTGGACCTCGTCGGCGGCCGGCTTGAAGCGGATCTTCATGTAGCCGATCATCGCGTCGCCGTCGAAGGCCGCGAGGCTGCCGCGCTCCAGGTCCGCAAAGGGGTCGACCAGCTCGGTGAGGGTGTCCTCCGCGGTGTAGTGCTCGCCGATGCCGTCGACCGCTTCCATGGCGTTGAGCAGGTCGGCCGAGGCCTGGGCGTCCTCGCGGGTCAGCGGGCGCCACGTCGGGGAAGAAGATCGTCCGGGCATGCGGGTGACGCTAATCCCCGGCCGCGGGAGCTGTCGCGTTGTTTACCGGCGTTTCAGGCGGGCGCGGGCGCGGGCGCGCCGTGATCATGCGGGCCTTCTAGACTCGGGCGCGATGTTCCAGTCACGTGAATCCTCCCTGCTCCCGCCGGAGGTGGGCCGATGAAGCTCGTCTTCGCCGGCACCCCCGAGCCCGCGGTCCCCGCGCTGCGCGCCCTGCTCGACTCCGGCCGCCACGAGATCGTCGCCGTCGTCACCCGGCCCGACGCCCAGGCCGGCCGCGGCCGCCGGGTCGTCCGCTCCCCGGTCGGCGCCCTCGCCGACGAACACGGCATCGAGGTGCTGACGCCCGCGCGCGCCGGCGACCCGGCCTTCCTCGCCCGGCTCACCGAGCTCGCGCCGGACGCCTGCCCGGTCGTCGCCTACGGTGCGTTGCTGCCGCAGGCCGCGCTCGACATCCCGCGTCTCGGCTGGGTGAACCTGCACTTCTCGCTGCTGCCCGCGTGGCGGGGCGCGGCGCCGGTCCAGGCCGCGATCCGCGCCGGCGACGAGATCACCGGCGCGTCGACCTTCCGGATCGTCAAGGAGCTGGACGCGGGCCCGGTGTTCGGCGTCGTGACCGAGGCGATCGGCGAAACCGACACCGCGGGCGGCCTGCTCGGCAGGCTGGCGGAGTCCGGCGCCAAGCTGCTGCTGTCCACCATGGACGGTCTGGCCGACGGCAGCCTGGTCGCGCGCGAGCAGCCCGCCGAAGGGCTGAGCTACGCGCCGAAGGTGACCGTCGAGGACGCGCGCGTGTCCTTCGCCGACCCGGCCTCGGCGGTCGACCGGCAGATCCGGTCGGTCACGCCCGACCCGGGCGCGTGGGCGGAGTTCCGCGGCGAGCGCTTCAAGCTCGGCCCGGTGACGGTGGTCGACGAGCCCGGTCCGCCGCCGGGGGAGATCGTGGTCGAACGCAAGCGGGTGCTGGTCGGGACAGCGACGAAGCCGTTGCGGCTCGGCGAGGTCCAGGCACCCGGCAAGAAACGGATGGCGGCCACCGACTGGGCGCGAGGTACGAGGATCGACCAGGGAGAGCGCCTCCGGTGAACGACCACAGGGAACGACGTCCGTCACGGCCGCAGCGAGGCCGTCCGGCACCGCGCAAGGAAGGCCCGCGCCGGCCGCCGGAGGTCGACGGGCCCCGGCAGGCCGCGTTCGACGTCCTGCGCGCGGTCCGGGAGAAGGACGCCTACGCCAACCTCGTCCTGCCGGACCTCCTGCGCGAGCGGCGGATCAGCGGCCGGGACGCGGCGCTGGCCACCGAGCTGGCCTACGGCACGTCGCGGGCCCAGGGCCTGCTCGACGCCGTCATCGAGGCCTGCGCCGAGCGGCCGCTGGCCAAGACCGACCCGGTGGTGCTGGACGCGCTGCGCCTCGGCGTCTACCAGCTGCTGCGCACGCGCATCCCGGAGCACGCCGCCGTGACGTCCACTGTGGACCTCGTGCGAGCCGAAGCCGGTTCGTGGGCCACGGGTTTCGCGAACGCCATCATGCGCAAGGTGTCCGAAAAGGACGAAGCGGCCTGGCTGGACGAGGTCGCGCCGGACGAGGCCACCGACCCGATCGGGGCCTTCGCGCTGCGCACCGCGCACCCGCGCTGGATCGCCCGCTCGTTCGCCGAAGCGCTGGGGGACAAGGGCGAGGGTCTCAAGGCCGCGCTCGAAGCCGACGACGCGCGGCCCGAGGTGCACCTGGTCGCCCGGCCCGGCGAGATCAGCGCGGACGAGCTGGCCGCGATCACCGGCGGCGACCCCGCGCCGTACTCGCCCTATGGCGTCCGGCTGCCCGCCGGTGCCGGTGACCCGGCCGACGCCGAGCCGATCCGCGAGCGGCTGGCCGCGGTGCAGGACGAGGGCAGCCAGCTGTGCGCGATCGCCGCGACGAAGGTGCCCGTCGAAGGCACCGACGAGCGCTGGCTCGACCTCTGCGCCGGTCCCGGCGGCAAGGCGGCGCTGCTCGGCGCGCTGGCCGCGTTGAGCGGGGCGACCGTGGACGCCGTCGAGAAGGCGCCGCACCGCGCGAAGCTCGTGGAGAAGGCCACGACCGGTTTGCCGGTGAAGGTGCACGTCGCCGACGGCCGCGAAAGTGGCCTGGAGCCGGGCTACGACCGGATCCTGGTCGACGCGCCGTGCAGCGGGCTCGGTGCCCTGCGGCGGCGGCCGGAGGCGCGCTGGCGGCGGCAGCCGTCGGACGTCGCGGACCTGACGAAGCTGCAGGGCGAGCTGATCACCGCGGCCTACGCGCTGCTGCGGCCGGGCGGGGCGCTCACCTACGTCGTCTGCTCGCCGCACCTCGCCGAAACCGAGGGCGTGCTGGGCGAGACGGCGCGGCGGCTCAAGGCCCAGGTGCTGGACTCGCGCGAATTCTTCCCCGGGGTGCCGGAGCTCGGCGACGGGCCGTACGTGCAGCTGTGGCCGCACCGCCACGGCACGGACGCGATGTTCTGTGCCGTGCTGCGCAAGCCGTGAGAGATCTCGGGCTGGTCGCCGGCTCGTGCGGCGGACTGGACGTCCGGTTCGCCGCCGAGCTGGTCCGGCCCGCCGCCGAGCGCGGCTGGCGCCCGGCGATCACCCTGACGCCGACGGCGCACCGCTGGCTGGAGTCGACGGGCGCGCTCGCCGAGGTTGCTTTGTCGACCGACCTGCCGGTGCGCAGCGTCTCGCGGCTGCCGGGGGAGCCGCGGCCGCACCCGGACCCGGCGGTGTTCCTCTTCGCGCCGGCGTCGGCCAATTCGGTCGCGAAGCTGGCGCTGGGCATCGCGGACAACCAGGCGCTGACGGTGCTCGGCGACGTCCTCGGCGCGCCGGGGATCACGATCGTGGTGGCGTACCAGATCCAGGACACCCGGGTGCACCACCCGGCGTGGCAGCACCACCTCGACACCCTCGCGGAGGCCGGGGTGACGCTGCACCGCCTGGACATCGGCCGGCCGTGGACCGAGGCCCTGGACCTGCTTCCCTGAGCCGGCCGCCGGGGCGCCCCCCGTTTTCGACCTTACCGGGCGGCACCGACAGTTCCGGGCCGCGAGCCGCGCACGCAGGCGGTGGCGCGGCTCGCGGACGGCGAACGCCGGCCAGGGGCGAACGCGGCCTCCGGACCTACGAGCACGCCGCCGCGGCGGTGGCGGCCAGCAGGTGCCCGCTCGTCTCCGCCGGCGAGGGATTCTCGTTCAGCACCACCGTCACCCGGCGACCGCCCGGCCCGACCCCCGCCAGGTTCGTGAACCCGAGAATCCCGCCTTCGTGGCCCCAGAACTCCCCGCACGACAGCGGGATGCTGCCCAGCCCCAGGCCGTAGCGCGCGCCCGGGACGCCCAGGTCGGCCGGGACCGTGCGTTTCATCTCGGCCAGCTCGGCCGGGCGCAGCAGCCGTCCGGCGAGCAGGGCGCCGTAGAAACGGTCGAGGTCCGCCGGCGTCGAAACCAGCCCGCCCGCCGCCCCCGCGATCGTCGCGTCGTAGTCGCTGAAGTCCACCAGCTCCCCACCAAGCGGCACATACCCGACGGCGTGCGGGTCGGGCAGCTTCTCATCGCCGCGGCGGGGGAGGTACGTGTCGCGCAGGCCCAACGGCCGGGTGATCCGCCGCGCGATCTCGTCGCCCAAGGAACGGCCGGTGACCTGCGAGACGAGCATCCCGGCGACGATGTAGTTGGTGTTCGAGTACGACCAGCTCGTACCGGGCGGGAACAGCGCGGGGTGCTTCAGCGCCATCGCCACCAGCTCGGCCGGCTCCGCGCCGCGGTGGCGCAGTGACTCCGGATCGCTCAACGCGAGGTCGTCGGTGTAGTTGTACAGCCCGCTCGTGTGCTGCAGCAGCTGCCGCACGGTGATCCGCCGGTCCGGGAGCAGGCCCGGCAGGTACCGCTCGACCGGCGCGTCCAGCTTCACCCGGCCCTCGCCCACGAGCTGCAGCACGACGGTCGCGACGAACGACTTCGTGACGCTGCCCGCGCGGAAGGACCCGTTGCGCGGGAACGGTTTCCCAGTCGTCACGTCCCCGGTGCCGCTGCGCGTCACCCGCGTCCGGGCGCCGTCCTGGACGACGGCTTCGGCGCCCGGGACGCCGTCCTGGGCGGTCACCGTGTCGAGCGCGCCCTGGAGCGGGCTGGTGGTGGCGAGCGCCGGCGCCGCCGTGGTCGCCGCGAGGAGCGCGACGAGCGTCCCGATGGCGACGATCCGCTTGCCGCGCAAAGACTTCCGCATGGAAGAACCCCCTGGTGTCGTGGTGCTCCCCAACCTAGGGAGCCGCGAAACCAGGGGGCATGGGGCAGGCCGCCCGAACGATCCGGGGGCCTGCCCCACCTTTCGTGGATCAGCGCAGGCGAAGAGCCCGCTTCAGGGTGCCGAACAGGTCGGTCTGGTTGGTCAGGCCGACGATGTTGGCCGCCTGCGGGCCCATGGCCGCGATGCGGACCTGGGTGCCCGTGTGCGACTGCGAGCCGCCGGTCTCGGCGGTGCCGTACGCGAGGGTCATGTTCGCACCCTCGTTGGTGATCAGCGTCGCGGTGAGGCCCGGGGTGGCGGTCGGCTCGACGATCTGGGAGCTGTGGCCGTGGTCGGCGGTCACCAGCACCAGGGTGTCGGGGTGGCTGCGGGCGAACGCCGTGCCCGCCGCGATCGCCGCGTCGAAGTCGATCGTCTCGCCGATCTGGCCGCACGGGTCGGCGGCGTGGTCCTGCTTGTCGATGCTCGCGCCCTCGACCTGCAGGAAGAAGCCCTTGTCCGCGTGGCGGTCGTCGAGCAGCTCGAGCGCCTTGCGGGTCTGGTCGGCCAGCTTCGGCTGGGTCTTCGGCAGCGCCGGGTTGGCGGTGCAGCGCGACGGCGCCGTGCCGCCGTGGACCGCCGCCGGGCCGGTCCAGTTCACCGGCATGTTCCCGTCGGCGAACAGGCCGAGGACCGGCTTGCCCTTCTTCGCCGCCGCCAGGTCCGCCGCGGTGTTGACGACGTTGTAGCCGGCCGCCTTCGCCTGGTCCAGCACGGTCTTGCCGGCGAACTTCCCGGCCGTCACCTTCTGGTTGAAGTACTTCGCGCCGCCGCCCAGCAGGACGTCGGGGCGGGTCTGGACGAGCTGCTCGGCGATCGAGCCGGCGCCGCCGTTCTCCTTGGCGTTGACCGCGCACTTGGCGGTCGTCTCGACCGGGCCCTTGCAGTCGCGGCTGACGACGTGCGAGCCGAGCACGGCCGGGGTGGCGTCCTGGACCTCGGCGGTGGTGACGTCGCCGGTGCGGAGGCCGCCGCGCTTGGCCAGCTCGAGGATCGTCGGCACGGGGTTGCCGTACGCGTCGACCGAGATGGCGCCGTTGTAGGTCTTGACGCCGGTGGCCCAGCCGGTGCCGGACGCGGCCGAGTCGGTCACGTAGTTCGGCTTGCCGGGGTTGTTCTGCTCCACGGCGTAGGTGGTGTAGTCGCCGGTCAGCGGCAGTTCGTCCATCGCGAGCCGGCCGGCGGCGCCGCGCTCGTAGTTGCGCGCGGACGTGATCTCGGACTGGCCCATGCCGTCACCCAGGAACAGGATGACGTTGCGGGCACTGCCGCCCTGGATCGCGGAGCGGACGTCGGTGGTGCGGTCACCGGTGCCGGCCGACGAACGCGCGTTGGCCCTGTCGGAGCCGCCGGTGGCACTGTCGGAGCCGCCGGTGGCACTGTCGGAGCCGTTGGCGGCGATGGCGACCGGGGCGGCGGCGACCAGCGCGGCGCCGAGCGCGCCCGCGACCAGCCACCGGCGGCGGCCGGTGAGCAGCGAAGCCATGTTTCTCCTCTTCGGGGACTTCGGGAGGTAAGAGCCCGGATTCCGGACACGGGCTATTAGTCCGTCTGCATGTGTGCCGAGGAGGGACGGCGGGTGAGCGCCAGGTGACCGCTGGGGGAACTCATGGCTTCACGGAGGTGACCGGGAGCACGTCGGTTATTGACCGGCGAGGTGGCCCGGCGCGACGATGCCCGATTCGTACGCTATGACCACTGCCTGGCTGCGGTTGGCGGCGCCGAGCTTGCCGAAGATGTTGCCCACGTGGGTTTTCACCGTCTCGAGGCTGATCACGAGCGCGGCCGCGATGTCCTGGTTGGACAGTCCGGTGGCGACCAGCCGGAGCACCTCGGCTTCGCGCCGGGTGAGCGCTTTCGCGGCCCGCGCGTACCGCCCGCTCGGCAGCCGCGCGCCCACCAGCCGCCGGATCGCTTCGGGGAACAGCAGCGACTCGCCGGCGGCGACGGTCCGGACGGCGTGCGCGATCTCCTCCTTGCGCGCCCGCTTCAGCAGGAACCCGCTCGCCCCGGCCAGCAGCGCCTCGTGGACGTAGTCGTCGTTGTCGAACGTCGTGACGACGAGCACCTTCGGCGGTTCAGCCAGTCCGGCCAGCAGCCGCCGGGTGGCCTCGATGCCGTCGGTGCCGGGCATCCGGACGTCCATCAGCACGACGTCCGGCCGGGTGCGGCGGACCGCGGGCAGCACCTCCGCACCGTCCGCCGCCTCGCCCACGACGGTGATGCCCTGCTGCTCCAGCAGGGCCCGCAGTCCGGTGCGGACCAGCGGCTCGTCGTCGGCCAGGAGCACGGTCGGCGTCACGCGCCCGCCCTCAAGGGGATGGTCGCGCGCAGCCGCCACCGCTCCCCGTCGGGCCCCGCGTCGAGCTCGCCGCGCAGGGCTTCGACGCGCTCGGCGAGCCCGGCCAGCCCGCGTCGTCCGGGCCGCGGGCCCACGCCCGGCAGGGCGTTGACGACGGCGATCGCCAGGCGCTCGGGCCCGGCCTCGACGCGGACGTCGACCCCGCCCGGGCCGGCGTGGCGCAGCGCGTTGGTCAGGCCCTCCTGGACGATCCGGTAGCCCTCGCGCGACACCGCGGCGGGCAGCGCCGCGACCGGCCCGGTGACGGTCAGCCGGACGTCGAGCCCGGCGTCGCGGGCCCGGACGGCGAGGACGTCCACCTCGGTCAGCGTGCGCGCCGGCTCCTTGGTCGCGGGTTCCTCGCGCAGCAGGCCCAGGACGTGGTCGAGGTCCTCGAGGGCGCTTCGAGACGCTTCTTCGATCGTGCCCAGTGCGCGCCGCACCTGGGCGGGGTCGGCCTCGACCAGGTCCGCCGCGGCCGCCGCCTGGATGGTCGACGTCGTCAGCGTGTGCCCGATCGAGTCGTGCAACTCGCGGGCGAGCCGGTTGCGCTGGGCGAGCACGGCGGCGCGGCGTTCGGCGAGCGCCGCCCGTTCGGCGTCCGACGGGCCCAGCAGCGCGGTCGCGGCCGTCCGCAGGCCGAGGGTGGCGGCCGCGGTCAGCGCCAGGGCCGCGAAGGCCACCGCCAGCCCGAACGGGATCGTCCACGCCCCGAGCGGGACGCCGTCCCAGACGAGGCTGATCGTGTCCTGGCCGCCGGTCAGCCACACCGCGGGGACGAGCAGCCCGAGCCCCAGGAAGGCCAGCAGCGTGAACAGGACGCCGCTCGCGGCCGTGTGCAGCGCGAGCCACAGCCCCGAGCGCAGCCGCGACGCCACGTCCGGCCGGCCCTCGGGCGCGGGGACGCGGGTGCCGAGCAGGGTGTTGGCCAGGCCGATGCCGAGGCGGCGCACCGGTCCCAGCAGGCCCAGCAGCCCCATCAGCACGGCCAGGGCGAGCAACGCGATGAGCGCGCGGACCCGGGAGTCGACTTCGACGGACACCGCCGCGGCGAACGCGAAGGGCGTCACCGGGACCGCGACGGCAGCGCCCGCGGCGGCGTGGAGCAGGCTGCGGTAGCTGCCGATCCGGGTCAGGGAATGGAGGAATCCGGGCATGCGGCGAGCGTAGGACGGCCGGGCCACCCCGGACCTCCCTCTCCGGAGCCAGATCCTGGTCGTACGCCAGATCCGTCACAACCGGTTAGCGACCGTTAGCGCGGGCCTCCTACACTCGGGACGTGGCAGACCGACCCCTGATCGCCCCCAGCATCCTGTCCGCGGACTTCGCCCGGCTCGGCGAGGAGATCGCCGCCGTGGCCGACGGCGGGGAGACCCGCGCCGACTGGGTCCACGTCGACGTCATGGACGCGCACTTCGTGCCCAACCTGACCCTCGGCCTGCCTGTGGTGAAGTCCCTGCTCGCGAGCACCGACGTGCCGATCGACTGCCACCTGATGATCGACGACCCGGACCGCTGGGCGATCGGGTACGCCGAGGCGGGCGCGTACAACGTCACCGTGCACGCCGAGGCCGCGAAGGACCCGATCGCGCTGGCCAAGAACCTGCGCGCCGCCGGGGCGAAGGCCGGCCTGTCGCTCAAGCCGGGCACCGCGCTCGAGCCGTGGCTCGACGCGCTCAAGCACTACGACACGCTGCTGGTCATGTCGGTCGAGCCGGGCTTCGGCGGCCAGTCGTTCATCGCCGACGTGCTGGAGAAGGTCCGCACCGCGCGGCGGCTGGTCGACACCGGGCACCTGAAGCTGATCGTCGAGATCGACGGCGGGATCAACGCCGAGACCATCGAACAGGCCGCCGAGGCGGGCGTCGACTGCTTCGTCGCCGGCTCCGCCGTCTACGGCGCCGGCGACCCGGGCAAGGCGGTCGCCGCGCTGCGCGAGCAGGCCGCCCGCGGCCGGGCCGGCTGACCCCGCGACGGCACCGGGGAAGCCTGCGGGCCGCGTCGGGTGTTGGATGGAAGAACCGGCTCACAAGGAGGCAGCGGACGTGTTCACCGGCATAGTCGAGGAGATCGGCGAGGTCACCGCGGTCGAACAGCTGACCAACGCGGCACGGCTGCGCGTACGCGGCCCGCTGGTCACCAGCGACGCCGGGCACGGCGACTCGATCGCGGTCAGCGGGGTGTGCCTCACGGTCGTCGAGGTGGGCGGCGGCGAGTTCACCGTCGACGTCGTGAACGAGACGCTGCAGCGCTCGAGCCTGGCCAAGGTCGCGACCGGCGACCGGGTCAACCTGGAGCGCGCCACCCCGGCCGGCGGCCGGCTCGGCGGGCACATCATGCAGGGCCACGTCGACGGGACCGGCGTGTTCCTCGGCCGCGACGAGAACGGCGTCACGACGTTCGCGCTGCCGGCGCACTTGGCCCGGTACGTGGTCGAGAAGGGGTCGATCGCGGTCGACGGGATCTCCCTGACCGTCGCGGCGGTGACCGACGACCGGTTCCAGGTGGCGCTGATCCCGACCACGCTCGAGGTGACCACGCTCGGCGGCCGGGAGGCCGGCGACCTGGTGAACCTCGAAGTCGACGTGGTCGCGAAGTACGTGGAGAAGCTGGCCGAGGCACACATCCGCGACCAGGTGCACAATCGGGACGGCGGCACGGAGGAGCGGTCATGAGTGAGACGAGTGCGGCAGAGCCCGAGGCGGGCTGGACCCCGTGCGGTACCGGGGCGGTGTTCGACGCCGACGCCATCGAGCGGGCGATCGCGGACATCGCGGCGGGCCGCGCGGTCGTCGTGGTCGACGACGAAGACCGCGAGAACGAGGGCGACCTCATCTTCGCGGCCGAGAAGGCGACGCCGGAGCTGCTGGCGTTCATGGTCCGCTACACCTCGGGCTACGTCTGCGTGGCGCTGACCGAGGCCGAGGCCGATCGGCTGGACCTGCCGCCGATGTACCACACGAACCAGGACGCGCGGGGCACCGCGTACAGCGTCACGGTCGACGCCGCCGAGGGCATCAGCACCGGTATTTCCGCCGCCGACCGCGCGCACACGATCCGGCTGCTGGCCGACCCGGCGTCCACGGCGAAGGACTTCCGCCGTCCCGGGCACGTCGTGCCGCTGCGGGCCAAGGGCGGCGGCGTGCTGCGGCGCCCCGGGCACACCGAGGCGTCGGTCGACCTGGCCCGGATGGCCGGGCTCGCCCCCGCGGGCGTGCTCTGCGAGATCGTGTCGCAGAAGGACGAAGGCGACATGGCGCGGCGCGACGAGCTGGAGGTGTTCGCGGCCGACCACGACCTGGCGATCATCACCATCGCCGACCTGATCGCCTACCGCCGTCGCACCGAGAAGCAGGTCGAGCGGGTCGCCGAGGCGCGCATCCCGCTGGCCGCGGGCACGTTCCGCGCGGTCGGCTACGACAGCCTCCTGGACGGCATCGAGCACGTCGCGTTCGTCTACGGCGAGATCGGCGACGGCCAGGACATCCTCGTGCGCGTCCACTCCGAGTGCCTGACCGGCGACGTCTTCGGCTCGCTGCGCTGCGACTGCGGCCCCCAGCTGGAGGCGGCCCTGGAAGCGGTGGCCGCCGAAGGCCGCGGTGTCGTGCTCTACATCCGAGGACACGAAGGCCGCGGCATCGGCCTGCTGCACAAGCTGCAGGCCTACCAACTGCAGGACGACGGCGCGGACACGGTGGACGCGAATCTCGCCCTCGGCGTCCCGGCCGACGCCCGCGACTACGGCACCGGCGCGCAGATCCTCTGCGACCTGGGTGTCCGCACCATGCGGCTGCTGTCGAACAACCCGGCCAAGCGGATCGGCCTGGAGGGCTACGGCCTGCGCGTCACCGGGCGGGTCCCGCTGCCGATCTCGCCGAACCCGGAGAACCTGCGCTACCTGCGGACCAAGCGCGACCGGATGGGCCACGACCTGGCCCAGCTGGAGCACTACGACCAGGTCGGCGCGGCTTCCGAGCACCCCGAAGGGGGCATCCTGTGAGCGGCGACGGCCGGCCCGACCTCAAGCTGGACCTCTCCGACTGCAAGTCGCTGAAGCTCGGCATCGTCTCCACCAAGTGGAACGCCGCCATCACCGACGTCCTGCTGGAGCGGGCCTTGTTCGCGGCGAAGGAGGCGGAGCTGGAGGAAGAGCCGACGGTCGTCCGCGTCGCCGGCGCGATCGAGCTGCCGGTGGTCGCGCAGGCGCTGGCCCGCAACCACGACGCGGTCGTCGCGCTCGGCGTGGTCATCCGCGGCGGCACCCCGCACTTCGAGTACGTGTGCGACGCGGTCACGGCGGGCCTGACCCGGGTGGCGCTCGACGAGAGCACCCCGGTCGGCAACGGCGTCCTCACCTGCGACACCGAGGAGCAGGCCCTCGACCGCTCCGGGCGTCCCGGGGCGAAGGAGGACAAGGGGTACGAGGCGACCGTCGCGGCGCTCGACAGCGCGCACGTGCTGCGGGCCCTGCGCCAGCCGTGGACCGAGCGGGGTTTCGTGTGAGCGTGGCTACTTCGACCGAGACCCTGGTGATCCGCCCGCGGCGCGCGCTGATCATGTGCAGCGTGCTGGCGGTGGCGCTGCTGGCGGTGTTCGTGGTGGTGGCGGTGCTGCTGCGCAACGGCAACACGGGAGTCCGCTTCCAGCGCTCCGACCAGGCGGCGATGATCGGCATCGGCATCCTGCTGGCGTGCGGCGTGATGCTGTTCGCGATCGCCAGGGTGCGCGCGGACGAGACCGGGATCGAAGTCCGCAACGTGCTGATGACCCGGCGCTTCGCTTGGAGCGACGTGCTTTCGGTGAGTTTCCCGGACGGTGCCTCGTGGGCGCGGCTGGAGCTGCCGGAGGACGAGTACCACGCGGTGATGGCGGTGCAGGCGGTGGACCGGGCCCGGGCGGTGGAAGCGGTGCGAGCACTGCGAAAGCTCCACCGCGCGGCCACCTCGTGAGCACTGAGCCCGGCTAGAGGTCCAGGTCCACCACGATCGGCGCGTGGTCGGACGGGCCCTTGCCCTTCCGCATGTTCCGGTCCACATAGGAATCCGTCACCGCCGACGTGAAAGCATCGTTGCCGTACACCAGGTCGATCCGCATCCCCTTGTTGTTCGGGAAGTTCCCCGCCCGGTAGTCCCAGTACGTGAACGGGTGGTCGTACTTCAACGGCCGCGGGAACACGTCCGACAGCCCGAGATCCCGCAGCCGGGCCAAGGCGTCCCGCTCCGGCTTCGTCACGTGCGTCGACTCCGCGAACACCGCGATGTCCCAGACGTCCGCGTCCGTCGGCGCCACGTTGAAGTCGCCCAGCACCGCGAACGGACCGCCGGAAACCTCCGAAGCGACCAGCGACCGCAAAGCCTCCAGCCATTCCAGCTTGTACGCGTAGTGCGGGTTGTCCGGCTCGCGCCCGTTGGGCACGTACACCGACCACACCCGCACCCCACCGCAGGTGGCGCCCACGGCACGCGCCTCGGCCGCACCCTCGAAAGAGGGCTCGCCCGGCAGCCCGCGCACCACGTCGGACAGCCCCACCCGCGACACGATCCCGACGCCGTTCCAGCGCCCGAGCCCGTACGCCGCCACCTCGTAGCCCAGCGCCTCGACCTCGGCGGCCGGGAACTTCTCCGTCGAGTTCTTCAGCTCCTGCAGGCACAGCACGTCCGGCGCCGTCTGCTCCAGGAACTCCAGCACGCGCGGCAGGCGGGGGACGATGGAGTTCACGTTCCAGGTGGCGATCCGCATGCCCGCGAGCATCCCACACCGCACCGACAACTTCGGGGCGGCGCGAGAACCGCGCCGCCCCGAAGGAACGTCAGACGCCCGCGGTCGTCCGGATCCAGGACCGGCTCGACGCCACGCTCGCGTAGTTGTTCGTGCCGCGCGTGTTCGTCCCGCTCTGGTTCTGGACCGTCGACGCGACGCCGACCTGGACGCCACCCGACACCTGGGGCCCGCCCGAGTCGCCCTTCCACGCCGAGCCGTTGATCCCGACGCTCTGGATCGCGCGGCCGCCGTACGCGTCCGACGACCGGCCGGTCACCTGGACGTTCGCCGTCTTCAGCGCCGACGCCGGCGGGCCGGTCGGGGTGGTGCGGCCCCAGCCGTAGAGCTGGTTGGTGCTGCCCGTCGACGGGTCGGCGCCGCCCAGCGTGATCGGCGCCGCGCTGGTCGCCGAGGCGAGGTGCAGCAGGGCGATGTCGCCGTTCGGGGACTCGTACTTCCCGTCGACCGCGATCTGCGTGCCGGAGAACAGCGTGTTGCTGCCGACCTTGACGTGCATGCCCGAGCCGTCCTGGTCGAGGCAGTGCACCGCCGTCATCACCCAGCGCGCGGCGACGACCGTGCCCGAGCAGTTGAAGCCCTGGAAGTCGCGGCCGGGGGTGTTGACGTAGACCTGGGCACCCCAGGAGACGGCCGGGGCGGTGGTGCCGCCGACGATGTTCGGCTGGACGCCGGCCGAAGCGACGGCGCCACCCGCGAGGGTCAGCGCGACGGCGGCCGTGCACGCGGCGCCGAGGATACGAACAGAGCTCACGGAGGTGATCCTTTCGGACGGGGCCCGATCGGGCCGGTCGGAAAGTAACCACCGCCTCATCCCGGGCGACACCTACCGAAGTCGGAACCGGACTAACACCCTACTTCCGGCGGGGCACTCGGGGGCGTGCGAGAACTGTCGGTGCCGACCCATAGTCTTGGGAGGTGGCTGACCCGACCACCTACCGACCCGCTCCGGGAAGCATCCCGGAGGCCCCTGGCGTGTACAAGTTCCGCGACGCGACCAAGCGGGTCATCTACGTCGGCAAGGCGAAAAGCCTGCGCAGCAGGCTGAACTCCTACTTCGCCGACCTCTCCGGCCTGCACCCGCGCACCCGGCAGATGGTCACGACGGCCGCGAGCGTCGAGTGGACCGTCGTCGCCACCGAGGTCGAAGCGCTCCAGCTCGAGTACAACTGGATCAAGGAGTTCGACCCGCGGTTCAACGTCCGTTACCGCGACGACAAGAGCTACCCGATGCTCGCGGTGACGCTGACCGAGGAGTTCCCCCGCCTGCACGTCTACCGCGGCGCCCGCAAGAAGGGCGTCCGGTACTTCGGGCCGTACGCGCACGCGTGGGCCATCCGCGAGACCCTCGACCTGCTGCTGCGCGTCTTCCCGGCCCGCACCTGCTCGGCCGGCGTGTTCCGGCGGCACGGCCAGATCGGCCGGCCGTGCCTGCTCGGCTACATCGACAAGTGCTCGGCGCCGTGCGTCGGCCGCGTCTCGGCCGACGAGCACCGCGAGATCGTCGAGGACTTCTGCGACTTCCTCGCCGGCAAGACCGACGTCATGATCAAGCGCCTCGAGAACGAGATGGCCGCTGCCTCCGAAGAGCTCGAGTTCGAGCGCGCCGCCCGCCTGCGCGACGACCTCGGCGCGCTCCGGCGAGCCATGGAGAAGCAGGCCGTGGTGCTCGGCGACGGCACGGACGCCGACGTCGTCGCGTTCGCCCACGACGACCTCGAAGCCGCGGTCCAGGTCTTCCACGTGCGCGGCGGCCGGGTCCGCGGCCAGCGCGGCTGGGTCATCGACAAGGCCGAGGAGATGGACGTCCCGGCGCTGGTCGACCACTTCCTCACCCAGTTCTACGGCGACGAGGCCGACCTGGACGCCCGTGACGACGTCGACGCGGGGCCGGTGGTCCCGCGCGAGGTGCTGGTCCCGGAGCTGCCCGCGGACGCCGACGCGGTCGCCGAGTGGCTCACCGGGCTGAGGGGCTCGCGGGTCCAGCTGCGCGTGCCGCAGCGCGGGGACAAGAAGGCCCTCGCCGAGACCGTCCAGCGCAACGCGGGGGAGGCGTTCACCCAGCACAAGCTGCGCCGCGCCGGCGACCTCACGGCGCGCTCGGCGGCGCTCACCGAGCTGCAGGAGTTCCTGGCGCTGGACACCGCGCCGCTGCGCATCGAGTGCATCGACATCAGCCACATCCAGGGCAGCGACGTCGTGGCGTCGCTCGTCGTCTTCGAGGACGGGCTCGCGCGCAAGTCCGAGTACCGGCGCTTCGCCCTGCGCGAGGCGGCGGAAGAGGGCGACGTCGCCTCGATCGCCGAGGTCGTGCGCCGGCGGTTCTCCCGCTACCTGAAGGAAACCGCCGAGGGTGCGGCCGAAGACTCGGCCAAGCCGGGCCTCGACCCGGAGACCGGCCGGCCGAAGAAGTTCGCCTACCCGCCGAACCTGCTGGTCGTCGACGGCGCGGGCCCGCAGGCCACCGCCGCCGCGGACGTGCTGGCCGAGCTCGGCATCACCGACATCTCCGTGATCGGGCTGGCGAAGCGGCTCGAAGAGGTGTGGCTGCCCGCCGACCCCGACCCGGTGATCCTGCCGCGGACGTCGGAGGGGCTGTACCTGCTCCAGCGGCTGCGCGACGAGGCCCACCGGTTCGCCATCACCTACCACCGCGAGAAGCGCTCCAAGCGGCTGCAGGCGTCCGAATTGGACAGTGTGCCCGGGCTGGGGCAGGCTCGCCGTACCGCCCTGATCAAGCACTTCGGCTCGGTGAAGAGGCTCAAGCAGGCCAGGATCGAAGAGATCGAGGCGGTGCCCGGCTTCGGCAGGCGCACCGCGGAGGCCGTGGTCGCCGCGCTGGCCGGGGAGTCCGGCGCGAGCAACGGCACGCAAGCAGGGGAGTAGGGAAACACAGTGAGTGCGCAAGAGGAGATCCGCGGGTCCGGCATGGAGGTCGCGGTCGTGTCTGGTCTGTCCGGAGCGGGCCGCAGCACCGCGGCCAAGTGCCTGGAGGACCTGGGCTGGTTCGTCGTCGACAACCTGCCCCCGGAGCTGATCGCCACCATGGTCGAGCTGGGCGCGCAGGCGCGCGGCGCGATCACGAAGGTGGCCGTCGTCATGGACGTGCGCTCGCGCGCGTTCACCGACGACCTGGCCTCGGTCATCAAGGACCTGGACGCCCGGGGCTACAAGCCGCGCGTGCTGTTCCTGGAGGCGACCGACGCGGTGCTGGTCCGGCGCTTCGAGGCGGTCCGCCGCGGCCACCCGATGCAGGGTGACGGCCGGCTCGCCGACGGCATCACCGCGGAGCGGACGCTGCTGGAGCCGCTGCGCGAAGAGGCCGACCTGGTGCTCGACACCTCGTCGCTGTCGGTGCACGACCTGCGCGCCAAGATCGAGGACGCGTTCGGGTCGGAGGCGAGCACCCAGACCCGGGTCACCGTGCTGTCGTTCGGCTACAAGTACGGCCTGCCGATGGACGCCGACCTGGTGATGGACGTCCGGTTCCTGCCGAACCCGTTCTGGATCCCGGAGCTGCGCGAGCACACGGGCCTCGACGGCGAGGTCCGCAACTACGTCCTCTCGCAGGAGGGCGCCGAGGAGTTCCTCGACCGCTACCACCAGCTGCTGCGGCTGATCGGTGCCGGCTACAAGCGCGAGGGCAAGCGGTACCTGACGCTGGCCGTCGGCTGCACCGGCGGCAAGCACCGCAGCGTGGCGCTGTCCGTGGAGCTCGCCCAGCGTCTGTCCAAAGAGGACGGAATGGCCGTGAAGGTGGTGCACCGCGACCTTGGTCGTGAATAACGTGCGGGCGGTCGCCCTCGGGGGCGGCCACGGGCTGCACGCCACGTTGTCCGCGGTGCGGCGGGTGACCCCCGACGTCACCGCGATCGTGACCGTGGCCGACGACGGCGGGTCGTCCGGCCGGCTGCGGCGCGAACTCGGGCTGCTGCCGCCGGGCGACCTCCGGCAGGCCTTCGCCGCGTTCGCCGCGGAAGACGGCGGCACGCTGTGGGCCGAGGTGTTCCAGCACCGCTTCGGCGGCGACGGCGCGCTGGCCGGGCACGCGGTGGGGAACCTGCTGCTGGCCGGGCTGTTCGAGGTGCTCGGCGACCCGGTCGCCGCGCTCGACGAGGCCTGCCGCCTGATGGGCGTCTCGGGCCGGGTGCTGCCGATGTCGCCGGAGCCCCTGGAGATCGTGGGCCAGGTCAGCGGCCTCGACAGCGAGGACCCGGCGGCGCTGCGCACCATCCGCGGGCAGGTCGCGGTGGCGTCGACGCCGGGGCAGGTCCAGCGCGTCAGCCTGCACTCGCCCGGGCACTCGGGGCGGCCGCCACAGGCGTGCGAGGAAGCGGTGGAGGCGGTGCTGAACGCCGACGTCGTCTTCCTCGGCCCGGGCTCCTGGTTCACGAGCGTTCTCCCGCACCTGCTGGTGCCCGGCCTGCACGACGCGCTCGTGAAAACCGCCGCGACGAAGGTGCTGGTGCTCAACCTTGTCCCCCAGCCGGGGGAAACCGCGGGGTTCTCGCCGGAGCGGCACCTGGACGTACTCTTCGAGCACGCGCCCGATCTGCGGGTCGACGCCGTGATCGCGGACCGCGATTCCGTCCCCGACCCGGCGAATCTCCGGCGCGCGGCGGAACGGCTCGGCGGGCGCGCCCACCTGGGGGCGGTGGGCGACCCGGAAGTGGCGGGACGGCATGATCCTGATGCGCTCGCGCGATGCATGCGGGAGGCTCTCGGTCTCGGCAGGGGCGGGGAGCACGGGGGAGGAGCGAAAGGCAGGGAGGGGCAGTAATGGCGATGACCGCCGCGGTGAAGGACGAGCTGAGCCGGCTGGAGATCACGAAGATCGGGCCGCGCCGGGCGGAGGTCGCGTCGCTGCTTCGCTTCGCCGGCGGCCTGCACATCGTGGCCGGCCGGGTGGTCGTGGAAGCGGAGCTGGACACGGGCTCGGTCGCGCGACGGCTGCGCAAGGAGATCCACGAGCTGTACGGCCACCATTCGGACGTCCACGTCATCACGGCCAGCGGCGGGCTGCGCAAGGGCACCCGGTACGTCGTGCGCGTGGTCAAGGACGGGGAAGGCCTGGCCCGCCAGACCGGGCTGATCGACCAGCGCGGCCGTCCGGTGCGCGGGCTGCCCGCGGCCGTGGTGTCCGGGGGAGTGGCCGACGCGGAAGCGGCGTGGCGGGGCGCGTTCCTCGCGCACGGCTCCCTGACGGAACCGGGCCGCTCGTCGTCGCTCGAAGTGACCTGCCCGGGCCCGGAGGCGGCGCTGGCGCTCGTCGGCGCGGCGCGCCGGATGGGTATCCAGGCGAAGTCGCGCGAGGTCCGCGGGGCCGACCGCGTGGTGGTCCGCGACGGCGACGCGATCGGCGCGCTGCTGACCCGCCTGGGTGCGCACACGAGCGTCCTGCAGTGGGAAGAGCGGCGCATGCGCCGCGAAGTCCGCGCGACGGCGAACCGCCTGGCCAACTTCGACGACGCGAACCTGCGCCGCTCGGCCCGCGCCGCGGTGGCGGCGGCGGCCCGCGTGGAGCGAGCACTGGAGATCCTCGGCGACACGGCCCCGGACCACCTCCTGGCGGCGGGCAAGCTGCGCCTGTCGAACCGGCAGGCGTCCCTGGAGGAGCTGGGCCAGCTGTCGGACCCGCAGATGACGAAGGACGCGGTCGCCGGCCGCATCCGCCGCCTGCTGGCGATGGCGGACAAGCGCGCCAAGGACCTGAACATCCCGGACACGGAGTCCGCGGTCACCCCGGAGATGCTCGAAGAAGACGACGAGGCCTGACGAGGTCCCGCGGCCGGGGTCCGGCGATCGCGGGTTCGCGGTTCACGATCGACGGCCCGCCGTTCGCGGCGTTCGCCGATGCCTCGGTCGCGGTACCGGTTCATCGGCGGCGAGCCCAGGGGAGCCGGCCCCGCTGGTCAGCCGGTTTTCGGTCGGTGCGGTTAACGGGATCGGTGCCGTCCGGCCCAACTCGTAACACCCCGGTAGCGCGGGGGAGTGGTCGCCGAAACGCGGCGCGTCGAACCTCGGTCGGGAGGGAGTACGCCGAACGAGGGAAGGGGAACGCATGCGCACGAGCCGGAACAGCAATGACCGCGCGCAGCTGCAGGTGTCGCCGGAGGTCGGCACCTGGCTCGCCCGGCGCAGCAGCAGGGCCGACGACTGGACCGCGGAACAGCTGGTCGAGGCCAAACGCGGCACGACCGTCTCGGTGGTCATCCCCGCGCGCAACGAGGAAACGACGGTCGGCGCGATCGTCACCGCCATCCGCGAAGAACTCTGCGAACACCACCGGCTCGTCGACGAGATCCTGGTCGTCGACAGCCACTCGACCGACGCCACCGCCGAGGTGGCCGCCGCGGCCGGCGCGCGTGTCGTCGCGCAGGACGCCGTGTTCCCGGCCCTGGACGGTCTGCAGGGCAAGGGCGAGGCCCTGTGGAAGGGCGTCGCGGCGACGACCGGCGACCTCGTGGTCTTCGTCGACGGCGATCTCTACGACTTCACCACCGACTACGTCACCGGGCTGCTCGGCCCGCTGCTCACCGACCCGTCGGTGGCCTACGTCAAGGGCTTCTACCACCGCCCGCTCAACGGCGCGGCGGGCAGCGAGCCCGAGGGTGGCGGCCGCGTCACCGAACTCGTCGCGCGGCCGCTGATCAACATGTTCTGGCCCGAGCTGTCGGGCTTCGTCCAGCCGCTGGCGGGCGAGTACGCGGGCCGGCGCGAGGTGCTCGAGAGCATCCCGTTCGTCGTGAACTACGGCGTCGAGATCGGCCACCTGATCGACCTGCTGGAACTGCGCGGCCTGGACGCGCTCGCCCAGGTCGACCTGGGCCACCGCGTGCACCGCCACCAGAGCACGCAGGCACTGGGCCGGATGTCGGGGCAGATCATGCAAACCCTGTTCGACCGCCTGGAACGCTACGGCCGCCTGGTGACGGCCATCCCGCCGGCGACGATCCTGGCGCAGTTCCAGCGCGGCACGTCGGCGGACGGCGTCGAGCGGGAACTGGTGCTGACGGACCTGACGTCCCCGCAGCGCCCGCCGCTGGCGAGCCTGCCGGTGACGCTGCGCCCGGAGAACGAGCTGGACCTGCAGGACACCGCGTAGCGAGGTCCGGTGGTCGCCCGCCGCGGGAGCCCTCGCGGCGGGTGATCGCCACGCCGGCGCCGTCAGCAGTACGCGTGGTCCGTGCGCTCCGGCCGATGCGGAATGGTCGTCTCGATGTGCAGGGCGTCGTAGGAGGCTTGCCAGGTCGCCGAGTTCACGAATTCCTGGATCTTCGTGGTGAACTGGATGCACGCCTTCGAGTCGCTCTTGCGCATGCCCACTCCGTAGAACTCCTTCGGGTTGACCAGGGAACCGTTGTCCCAGTAGGCGGGGTCGACCTTGGCCTTCTTGAAGTTGGCGACGGACAGGAGGATCGCTTCGTCGGTCTCCACGGCGTCGAACTGCCGGTCGTCGACGTCGAGGAAGGGGTCCAGGCACTCGGCGAGGGTGTCCTTCGCCCGGGCGCCGAGCTTGTCCGCGGCCGTGGTCCCCTTGGTCACGCAGGTGTGCTCGGAGTCGAGCAGCCTGGTCTGGCCGGTGATGGCCGCCAGCTTGTCGCGGTCGACCATCTGCCCCGACCGGTCGACGAAGTAGGGCCCGGCGAAGTCGATGAGGTCCCGGCGGTTCTTCGTGGGGTCGGTCGTGCTGGTCCCGTCCATCGAGTAGTTCGCGATGACCAGGTCGACGTCGCCGCGCAGCAGGGCGCCTTCCCGGTCGTACGGGGTGAGCGCCACCGGCACGACCGTGAAGTGGAACTGCTCGGCGAGGTAGTCCGCCAGGTCGACGTCGAAACCCTTCGGGTCGGTGCCCGGGTAGCTCCACCCCGGGATCTCGCCGTTGAACCCGACCCGCAGGGTCTTGCCGGCGACGGGCCACAGTTCGGGTCCGGAGACGGCGACCAGGGGCGCGGCCGACGGCCGGGCCGCGGCGGTCTGCGTGGGGTCCGGGGCCGAGCCGGGGTGCAAGGTGATCGCCGCGGTGGTCGTGGCCGCCGCGATCGCCAGCACGGCCGAAGTCAGGGCGAGTGAGCGTTTGTGCATTCGTGTCAGTCTTTCTCGGGAGGAGTGGAGACCACGGCGACCGCGATCGCGGTCGCGTAGCCGAGCAGCCCGAGCGGGGCCGCCACCGCGCACGCGAGCCCGGCGGACAGGCCGGTCGACCACAGGACCGTGCCCGCGACGAGCGCCAGGACCACCGCGGACGCGCCCAGCCACGGGTCGGCCAGCGCCCGGCGTACGCGTCCGGGGCGCTTCGGCTCGTCGTCCGCGCCCGGGGCGTCCTCCCAAGCGCGGATGAGGTCGTAGAGGCGCCCGGCCTCCTGCGAGACGATCTTGCTGTCGTGGTCGAGGAACCGCAGGACCTCCGACCGGACCCGGTCGCGCACCGAGCGGGTGCCCTGGCCGTAGAGGTCTTCCAGGCGCCGCAGGCCGCGCACGATGATCGTGTTGACGTCGCTGCCCAGGTCGGTGACGACGTCGGGCGCCAGGTCGCGCGCGATGAGCGCGGCCCGGTTGCGGACCACGGCCTTCTGGTCGACCGTCTTGGTCGCGGTGTGGTCCGGTTCCGGGTACCCGGCCGCCAGCAGGGCCTGGCGCAGCCGGGGGAAGATCCGGGGCAGCGACAGTTCGGGCGACGGGTCGTCGATGCCGTTGGTCAGCAGGTCGATGAGGACGCCCGTGAACGCGGTGTGCCGGGCTCCGGCCGGGGCGACGGCGTGGATGTTGCTGCCGGCCGAGGCCAGCACGTACGAGCCGGAGATGACGAACGCCTCCCCGTCCGCCTTGCCCATCGCTTCGGCCAGTGCCCGGCCGCTGAAGCAGGTGTCGATGACGATCATCCGGCACGCCGCCTGGCTGTCCCGGACGATCCGGCGGATGTCGGAGTACGGCAGCGCGTGGTTCCACCAGAAGTCTTCGCCGAGGTCGTCCGTGCTCGGCAGGGGCAGGTGAAGCTCGTTGCTCGACAGTTCCTTGGGCGCGGCGTGCCCGCTGAGGTAGACCAGCAGGACGTCGGTGGCCCGCGCCGCGGCGGCGCGGACCGCCCGCAGGATCGCGTTGCGGTCGTCCTCGTCCAGCACCGGCGTGCAGTTCTCCGCGAGGAAACCGCCGTACTGCTCGTCGGTGAGCACGGCCGCGAGGTCCGCGACGTTGTTGGCCACGGCCGGCAATGGCTGCTCGGCGAACGAGCCCGAGTACGTGGTCGTGCCGATGAGGACGGCGTGCGAGGACTCAGGAACGGGAAGGCGCATCGGCGTTCTCGCTGATGGTCACCGACCGGTGCACCAGGAGGGTCTCGGCCAGCGCGGCCGGCTCGGTGGCGCGGGTGAGGCGGACGTGCACCTCTCGGCCGTCTTCGGCGGTGTAGGAGAGAAGCAGGTCACCCTTCCGCAGCCGGTCGCGTTCGACCAGGTACCCGCAGACCGAGCGCGCCAGGACGGGCACCGCGGCGATCGCCGCCGCGACCACCACTTCCCAGCCCATGGTTTCGGGGGTCGCCCGGCCGGACGTCGTCCGGAGCCGGCCGCGCAGATCCTCTTCCAGGGCCAGCCATCCCGGGAGATCGTCGGGGCCGGTACTGCCTTCGAAGGTGATGGCGATCGTCACTGTGCTCCCGGTTGCCGTCTCGTCGGAGCCCGCCGTGGGCCCGGCGGGTCGCACCTCCTCCAGTCGGACAGCCGGTCACCGTGTTACACCCGGGTGGTCACTCGGCGTTCGCGAGCGCGTGGGTTCCGGCGGGCTGCCACCCGGGCGGGCCGAGCAGGTAGCCCGCGCGCTCGCGCCACGTCCGGGCCGCGCGGAGGTCGCGCAGGATCGAGCCGTACTCGTGGAAGCCGACCCGGAGCAGGTTGTACGTCTCGATGTTCTTCGTCAGCCCGTAGGTGGGGCGCTTGCCTTCGGGCACGAAGCTGCCGAACAGCCGGTCCCACACGATGAAGATCCCGCCGTAGTTCGCGTCGAGGTACTCGGCGTCGCTGCCGTGGTGGACGCGGTGGTGCGAGGGAGTGTTGAAGACGTACTCGAACCAGCGCGGCAGCTTCCCGATCTTCTCGGTGTGCACGAAGAACTGGTAGACGAGGTCGATCGAGAGCCCGGTCAGGATCATCCACGGCGGGATCCCGCACAACGCCAGCACCGACCAGAACGGCAGCTGGAAGTACGGGGTCCACTTCTGGCGCAGCGCCGTCGAGAAGTTGTAGTGCTCGCTGGAGTGGTGCACCTGGTGTCCGGCCCACAGCAGCCGCACGCGGTGGCTGGCGCGGTGGTAGGCGTAGAAGACCAGCTCCTGGCCGAGCAGCATGAGCACCCACGTCCACCAGTCGCGCGGGTCGAGCTTGACCGGCGCGAGCTCGAACAGCGTGGCGAACACGAAGAGCATCACCAGCCGGAACAGCGCGTTGACGCCGACCGCGACGGTGCCCATCAGCATGCTCGTGCGGGTGTCGGCCGGGCTGTAGCCGAGGACGTTGTCGTCGTGCCCGAGCACGTGCACCGCGACGATCTCGATCGCCACGAACAGCACGAACACCGGGATCGCGAACAGCACGGGGTCGCGCAGGTGCGCCAGGAACTCGGCCACGTCGTCCCCTTTGATCTGACCTGACGGTAACTTACCCAAGAGTCACTTTACGCACGGTAGGCTCTCCGGCGTGACGGAGTCAAGGGCGGTCGGGACCAAGGGGATGCCCCGCGAAGAGCGCGAGGCCCAGCTCGTCGTGGCCGGCACCGAGGAGTTCGGCCGGGCGGGCTACGCGGGCGCGTCGATGGTCGAGATCGCGCGCCGGGTCGGCGTCACGAAGCCGTTGCTGTACCAGTACTTCGGCTCGAAGGACGGCCTCTACCTGGCCTGCCTGCACCGCGCGGGCGACCGCCTCACCGAGGGCGTCGCGACGACCATGGCGGCCGGCGGCGACCCCGACCAGATGCCGCTGAAGGTGCTTTCGGCGATCTTCACGACGTTCGACCACGACCGGTACGCGTGGCGCCTGCTGCGCGACGCGACGGTGCCGGCGACGGGCGGCATCGCGACCGCGGCGGCGGACTACCGGCGGCGCCTGGACGCGTTCGCCCTGCTCGGCGCGACGCAGCTGATGACGTCGCGCGGGCTTGCCGACCCCGTGGACATCGAAGCCATCGCGCAGGTCTGGACGGGCGTGGTCGACTCGCTGATCAGCTGGTGGATCGACCGTCCGGACGAAGACGCCGTGGCGATGACTTCCCGGTGCGCGCGCATCATGGAGGGCCTGTTCGGCTGGTGACCCTGGCGGGGGTCCTCGACAATTGCCGTTTGCGGCTTTTGTCCGTTGTCCATGACACGCAGAGTGGTATTCCCGGACGGGTTTCCCGAACGGCGTAGCGAAACCGATTCGGTTCGCGATTAATCAGGGAAGCCATCCCGTCGAGAGGTGTCCCATGCCCGAGCCCGCCGTCCCCGTCCCGGCCGATCCACGCCTAGCCGCGCGGTTCACCGAGGATCTGCTCGACGGTTGCCGGGTCCTGGCGAAGGACTACGGATACCGGCCGGCCCAGTTCGAACGGATGGTCCGCGAGCACGGCGGCGTCGAGGCGGCGCGGCTGCTGCTGCGCGGCGCCGGCACCGCGGGTGGGTTCACCGTGCTCTGGGAGAAGAACCAGCTCGGCCGCAGCTCCGAGGCGACCATGCTCCGCACGGAGTACGCCGACCTGTTCACCCCCGACGAGCTCCTGCTGGCCCGTCGGCGGCTGGAGGAACACGGCTTCGACGTCGACGCCCACCTGCGCAGCGTCGCCGAACAGGGGTGAGGGCGGCAGGGGTGACCGGCGCCGCTCCGGTCACCCCTGCCGCGGCTTCTAGGCCGCCGCCGCGCTGGACTTGCCGCGCAGCACCACGCTGGCCGTCGACGCGCCCTTGATCGCCGTCTCCACCTGGGCCATCGTCGAAGACGAGGTCAGGCCGGGGACCGTCGCGGTGTTCAGGGCGTAGAGCGTGAACGTGTACGGGTGGCTGGAGCCGCCCGGGCAGGGACCGAAGAACTTCTGCGCGTTCGCCCCGCTGCCCATCGCCTTCTGCTTGGCGCCACCCTGGTTCGGCACGGTGTAGCCCGCCCCGAGACCCTCCGGCAGCGACTTCGTGGCGGCCGGGACGTCCCAGATCGCCCAGTGCAGCTTGTTGCCGCTGTTGGCGACGTCGGCGAACACGATGGCGTAGGCCTTCGCGCCCGTGGACTCGCCCCACGAGAGCGGCGGCGACGGGTCCTGGCCCGCCGTGCCGTCCCCGGCGCAGGTGTACTTGTCCGGGATGGTGGCGTTGTCGGCGAAGGCGGAGCTGGTCAGCTTGAAGCCACCCGGCGTGGTCCCGCCGGGGAACTTGAGCCGCACGATCACGTTGTCCAGCACCGACGGCGTGCCGCCGTTCTTGTCGTTGTTCGTCGACGTCAGCCACAGCCCGCCGTCCGGGGACTTCGTGACCGAGCGCAGCCGGCCCCAGCGGCCGGAGAACAGGGTCGACACGGTGCCGACGCCGGTGCCCGCCGCGTTGATCTGCGTCGCGAACATCTGCTCGCCGGTGACGCCGGCGATGTAGATCCAGTCGTTGACGATCTCGACGCCCGACGGCCCGGCCTGCGACGTCGACCACGTCTTCTTCGGGGCGATGAAGCCGCTGCAGCTGCCCTGCGTGCCTTCGCAGCTCGGCCAGCCGAAGTTGCCGCCCTTCTGGATCAGGTTGAGCTCGTCCTGGCTGCTCTCGCCGAACTCCGCCGCCCACAGCTGGCCGCGGGAGTCCCAGGCCAGGCCCTGCGGGTTGCGGTGGCCGTAGCTCCAGACGTACCGGGCGTTGCCGCCGGTGGCGTAGAACGGGTTGTCGCTCGGCGCCGAACCGTCCGGGTTGAGCCGGAGGATCTTCCCGTTGAGCGAGCTCTTGTTCTGGGCGTTGTCACTGTTCTTCGCGTCGCCGACGGTGGCGTACAGCTTGCCGTCCGGACCGAACTTGATCCGCCCGCCGTTGTGGTAGCGGTTCTTCGCGATCCCGGTCAGCACCGGTGTCGACGTCGAGGAGAGCGTGGTGCCGTCGTAGGTCATCTTCACGATCCGGTTGTCGCCGGACGCCGTGTGGTACAGGTAGATCGCGTGGTCGGTGGACCAGTTCGGCGATATCGCCAGGCCCAGTAGGCCGCCTTCGCCGTTGGTGCCGACCGCGCCCGGCACCTTGCCCAGCGTGGTCTTCTGGCCGGACGGCGTCACCAGCAGGACCTCGAACCGGTCCCGCTCGGTCACCAGCGCGTTGCCGTTCGGCAGGAAGTCCACCGCCCAGCCGAGGTCGACCTTCGCGATGTCCTTGTCGTACTCCGGGATGCCCCCTGCGCCGCCCGGAGCGGACGTCTTGGCGGTGACCGCGTTGCTCGCCGCGGAGCTGTTGCCGTCGGGGTCGCGCGCCTTGACCGTGAAGGTGTAGGAGGTGCTCGGGTCCAGGTTCGTCACGGTCGTGCCGAGCGACGTCGTGGTCGCGACCTTCGTGGCGCCCTGGAAGACGTCGTACCCGGCGACCGTGCCGCCGTTGTCGGTGGAAGCGTTCCACGCCAGGGAAACGCTGTTCGCGGTGACGCCGGTGGAGCGCAAGTTGCCCGGCACGGTCGGCGGGGTGGTGTCGTCGCTCGGCGGCGTGGTGAAGGTGACCACGTTGCTCTGCTGCGACGGGTTGCCCGCCGCGTCGAACGCGCCGACCGAGATGTCGTAGGCGGTGTTCGGGGTCAGGTTGGTCACCGTCGCCGACGTCGTGTTCCCGTCGACGGTCTTGAGGATGTTGCCACCACGGTTGATCTCGTAGCGCACGACGCCGACGTTGTCGGTCGCGGCGGTCCAGGAGAACGTCGCGGCGGTGGGGAGGATGTCGCTCGCCTTGAGGTTCGACGGCGGCGTCGGCGGTTCGCCGTCGGTCGGCGCGACGAAGGTGTCGGTGAGCTTGTCCGCGTTCGGGCCGCCGTTCGCGGTGGTCGCCGTGGTGCGGATCTTGTTGACCCCGGCGGTCAGCTGCACGCTCGCGGTGGCGGTCTTCCACGTCGTCCACGCGCCGGTGCCGGGGAAGTCGACAGTGCCCTTGTCGCCGCCGTCGACGACCAGCTTCACGGGCCGGTTGTCGGCGGTTCCGTTGGCGTAGCGGAAGGTCAGGGTGTGCGTGCCCGCCTGCGCGGCGTTCACGGAGTATTCGACATAGCTGCCGACGACGTTGTCGAAGTTGACGAACCCGGTGCCGGAGTAGCCGGCGTGGTTCGACTCGACGACGCCCTGGGAAATGACGGCGCTCTCGGACTCGTAGTCGGTATCGGCCGCGAAAGCGCTTACCGGACTGAGCGCGGTGAGGCCGAGCGCCGCGACGGCGGTACCGGCCAGTACCACGCGCCACGGTGGACGGGGTGCCACTGGGAGCCTCCTGCGTGGGTCGGGGGACAGGGGGTGACCGGGGCGGAACTGGTCGGCGGACCACCGGAATCGGACCTAATAGTTAGGAAAGTTTCCTATCTATAGGAGGGATCTCACACCCTTCGAGCGGGCCGTGTCAATACTCGACACGGGCGCTCACCCTTGGTGAAGAAGGGTTTCCCGCTCAGCGGTGCCTTGTCCGTCCGGCGGAGCCGGAGCGTCAGCCGACCGTCGCGGCGGTTTCGCCCGCCCAGTCGCGCGGCACGAGGAACGCCGCCAGCTCCGCTTCCGGGCTCCCCGGCTCCGGCGTGAACCCGGACTCCCACCGCGCCATCGGCGGCAGCGCCAGCAGGATCGCTTCGGCGTCGGCGCGCCCGGCGGACGCGGCGCGGAAGAGCGCGGCTTCGACGTACCGGCCGCGGCGGTGGAGCTGCCACTGCCGCTCGCGGTCGCCGTGCGGCAGGTCCCGCCGCCGTCGCACGATCGGCAGGTACGCGGGGGCGATCGTGGCGATGCCTGCCGCCGTGAACGCCGCCCCGCGCCGCCAGCCGTGCGGACCGGCCGGGCGCAGGTGGTCGAAGGCGATGCCGCCGAGCCCGTGCGGCTCGTCGCGGTGCGGCAGCCGGAACCGGTCGTCGGCGGTGCGCTTCGCCTGCGCGTGGAACGCGGGGTCGAGCGTGTCGCAGTGCTGCTTGAGCACCCGGTGGAAGTGCGCCGCGTCCTCGGCGAAGCCGTAGCACGGGAGGAGCTCCACGGTGCCGCCGAACCACCAGGTGTCCTCGGACTCGCAGTACCGGAAGTGCGCCTGGAACCCGGGAACGTACGGGCTGCGCGGGTGGACCACGACCGACAGCCCGCTGGTGAAGAACCCGCCGTCGTCCGCGGTCGTCACGCTGATCCCGGCGCGCTCGAAGACGTCGCCGTCTTCCAGCAGGCTCGCGCGGCCCCGGCCGAACCGGGCTCCGCCGTCGAGGCGTTCCAGCTCCGCGACCAGCTCGCGCCGGCCGGAGCTCATGATCGCCTTGACGGCGTCACGTCTGCTGTCCTCACCCGAAAGCATGACCCCCACCCCCGCGGGCGAGGATACCGCGAAAACGAGGTCAGCCGGCGATTTCGGCCCGCGCGATCACCTTGGTGATCTTCGCCCGGACCAGCGACTCCTCGGGGACGGCGTTGCGCTTGCCGTACTCCTCGGCCCGCTCGGCGCCCATGTACCGGCCGCCCAGCCTGGTCGCCCAGGCGAGCATCTCGTCGTAGTCGTGGGTCAGCCGCGCCTCGGCGGTGAACTGGATGTAGGAGTACGGCGGTTCCTGGTCGTCGACGACCAGGGAGATCCGCGGGTCGCGGGCGATCGCCTTGCCCTTGAGGGTGTCGGTGCCGGTGGTGAAGACCAGCTCGTCACCGTCCGGGGTCTCGTCCAGCAGGAACCAGATCGGGGTGACGATCGCGGCGCCGTTGGCCCGCACCAGGCCGAGCTTGCCCGTCCGGGTGCCTTCGGACGCGAACTTCCACCACTCTTCGCGGCTCATCTCACGCATAGGAGGGACGTTAACCTGTCACCCGCGCGTGTGCAGAGGGTGGCCGACTAGCCTGGCCTGCTGTGCGAGACGACGACAGGGCTGCCATGGGTCTGGCCGACGAGGGGCTGACGCGCCGCCTCAAGGCGCTGGCCTGCACCGCGCCGCTGCACGACCTGGACGCGCGGAAGGCGAAGCTCGACTGGGCCGACGCCACGATCTACCAGATGGCCGAGATCGCGCTGCACACGATCGACCAGGTCACCATCGCCATGGACTTCGACACCGGCGCCGGCCACGACGAGGTCATCGACCGGCTGCTGCCGTTCATCGCCGCGCAGGCGCCGTCGCGGATGCCCGAAGAGCACGTCCGCGTGGCCAAGTGGGTCCTCGACAACCTGATCAACGTCGGCACCACCGACCGCGGCTTCCGGCGCGTCTACGGCTCGATGGGCCCGGGCGGCTACCAGCGGCGCCAGTTCGACTTCAAGCTGCTCGTCGAGCTGGCGGCCCGGGACGGCGAGGTCTACCTGCGCGCGACCGACGAGGCGATCAACGTCCTCGTCGGGGCCCTGGACACCGACGTCGAGTCGGCGCAGATCGCGGCCGAGGTCAAGCTGGAGAACCTCATCAACCGAGGCCGTCTCGCGGACGCCAAGCTGGCCGCCGAGCAGGCCCGCTACCGGACCGTCCAGTACGGCGAGACGCTGCGCGCGAAGCTCGACGCCACCCGCCGCGATGTCCGGTCGGTCGACTGGGAACGCGAGGTCCCGGAGCTGCTCGACAGCGCGTTGAGCCACATCGAGGCCCGGTTCCGCGCCGAGAACGCCATCCTCAAGAACATCACCACCGCCCGCGACGAGACCGAGGACCTCGACCGCAAGCGCCGCGCGGCCGAACTCGTCGACATCGTCGGCGACTGCATCCGCCGGCACACGCGGCTGCAGTCCCGGCTGGCCGACGCGGGCGCGGTGTTCCGTGCCGAGCAGGACCGCCAGCAGTTCTCCGGCCCGCCGCAGCGCGCGACGCTCGACCTGTTCGGCCAGCTCCTCGTGCCGACGCTCGGGCTGCCGCTGGCCGACGCCGTAGCGCCCGTCGAGCACTTCTTCCACGCCGCGGCGGGCATTGCCCCGCCGGTCGTGCCGTCGCTGTCGTCCCTGGTTTCGCTGCTCCTGCGCCCCGCGCCCGAACGCGACCAGCTCGTCGGCGAGATCCCCGAGCCGGAGCTGATGCCCGCCGACATCACCGACAAGTTCGGCGACGACGTCTGGCGCCGGGCCGACGAGCTGCTCGACCTGCCCGAGGTGCCGCGGCGGCTGTCCGGCCTGCTCGAAGAGGCCCGCCGCGGCCGCCAGCCCGGGCTCGCCGCCCTGGTCGCGCTGCGCGCGGTGCACGCCTACAGTCCCGGGGTCGGCGCGGCCCGGCGCCAGGGCGACCGCTCGGTGCTGCTCGCCGTCGACGACGGCACCCTGCTCGACGACCCGGAGTTCGGCGGCGCCGACCTCCTGCTGTCCACCGCCGCCGTAGAGCGGGCCGACGAAGAAGAGGAAGTCGCGTAATGGCGCTGTCCCACAGCAGCGTGGACGCCGAGGCCGCGGCCCGGCTGGTCGCGTTCGGCATGCGGCCGAAGCAGCTGCCCGCGCGTGACGTCGTCTACGGCGACCTCGTGCGCCGCTACGGCGAGGACAACGCGTTCAAGGCGCTCACCCACGCCGTCGCCGCCGGGCTCGGGCTGATGGTCCTCGAGGTCAACCAGCAGGCCGGCGCGGTCCTCGCGGCCACCGACGAGTCCGTCTTCGAGATCAAGATGGACTCCTACGCCCGCCAGGCCAAGATCCGCGAGCGCCGCGAGACGGAGAAGGTCCTGCACGGCCTGATCCACCTCGCCACCGCGGCGCTGGGCTACCCGCGCCCGGACGACCTCGCCAACGACACCTACATCGGCCGCGTCAGCGTCGAACAGGTCGACGCGATGGTCCGCGAAGCCGCCCGCATGCTCGACGAACGCGCCGCGGCGGCCGAGGCCAACAACGACCCCCTGGCCGACGCGCCCGAGCTGGAACAGGCCTGGCGCGCCTACACCCGGCGTCCCGCGGCGGCGGCCACCAAGGACGGCCGCCTCGCCGCCGACACCACCCGCGGCATGGTCAGCCGCGCCCTGCGCTTCCTCGCCGACCAGGGCTTCCTGGTCCCGGTGAGCGACGAGCAGGGCGGCACCTACCGGACCACGCCGCGCTACCAGATCCAGGTCCGCGAGCTCGCCGCGGACGCCGCCTTCGACGACCTGCTCGCGCTGGACGTCGTGGCCGTCGCGAACTCCGGGGGCACGCTGCGCGCGACGTCGTCGGACACGCTGTAGAGGGGAATCGATGTACGAGCTTTCGCGGGTCCGCCTGCATTCCGTGGGCCCGGCGGGTGCCCGCTACCAGGACGTCGTGCTCGACTTCAGCGGCGTCGGCGCCAAGATCACCGCACCCCAGCAGGACGCGCTGTTCAGCGCCGGCATCCACGCGACCGGCCCGGCCGAACTGCGCCGCCCGTCGCCGGCCAGCGTGCTGTTCCTGGAGAACGGCGGCGGCAAGTCCGTCCTCATCAAGCTGATCTTCTCGGTGATGCTGCCCGGCCGCCGCCAGGTCGTCGGCACCACCAGCACCAAGGTGCTCGAGAAGTTCGTCGCCGCCAAGGACGTCTCGCACGTCGTCCTGGAGTGGCTGCACGTCGAGAGCGGGCACCGGATCATCACCGGCAAGGTCTCCGAATGGCGCGGGCACGTCGTGTCCGCCGACTCCGAGAACCTCGCCGACTCCTGGTACTGCTTCCGCCCGACCGCCGCGCTGGGGCTCGATTCCCTGCCGATGACCCAGGACGGCCGGCTGCTCACCATGTCCGGCTTCCACGACAAGCTCGCCGCCGCCCAGCTGGCCGAGCCCGAGCTGGAGCTGTCCTGGACCCGCCGCCACCACGAGTGGACCGGCCGGCTCGACGGCCTCGGCCTCGACACCGAGCTGTTCCGCTACCAGCGTGCGATGAACGCCGGCGAAGGTGAAGCGGCGGACGCGTTCGCCTTCGGCACCGACGACGCCTTCGTCGACTTCCTGCTGCGCGCGGTGATCTCCGAGGACGAGCCGAAGGACCTCGCCGAGGTCGTCTCGACGTACTCGCACAACCTGGCGCAGCGCGGGGACCTGTTGTCGGAACGCGATTTCGTCGCGGGAGCGCTCGACCTGCTGGGCCCGCTGGCCGCCGAGGAAGGCGTCGCCGCGGAGTCGCGGAAGATCGCCGAGGCCGCGAAGGCCGACATGGCGTCGCTCGCCGGTCGCGTCGTCGCGCGCAACGAGCTGGAGAACGCGCGGCTGTCGGGACTCGAGGAGCACGTCACCGAGGTCAAGTCGGCCGAGAAGCTCGCCGAGGGCGACCACCGGCGGCTCGCCGCGGGCGTCACGGAGCTGCGCCGGCTCGTCGCGGTGCTGCGCCTGGACGAGGCCCAGGAGGCCCGCAAGCACGTCGACGCCGAACTCGCGTCGGCCAAGACCGAGGCGGAGGCGTGGCGCGAGACGGCGACCGTGCTCAACCAGCTGAACTCCTCCCGCAAGGCGAAGGACCTGCGCGAACTGGTCGGCAGCCGCGAGGAGAAGGCACGGCCGGCCCTGAAGGCGCGCAACGACGCCGCTTCGGCGCTCGCGCGGGGGTTGCACGCGCTGGCCCAGGACGCCCAGCGTCAGGCCGACAAGGCCGAGGCCCACGCGGGCGCGTTGCGGGCCGAGGCGGAGAAGGCCCAGACCGAACGCGACGAGGCCGCCAACCTCGCCGCCGGTCGCCGGGCCGAAGCCCGCGGGCTGACCACGCGGATCACCGAGCTGCGCGAAGAGATCCAGAACGCCGTCCGCGCCGGGCTGCTGCCCTCGGGCGCCGACGTCGCGGACGCTTCGCGAGCCGCCCGTGCCGCGGCCGAGGCCGCCACCGCCGAGCTGGCCCGGCGCGAGCAGGAACTGGACCGGGTGGCGGCGGACCTCCAAGCGGCGCAACGGGCCGTGAACGAAGCCCACCAGCTGGCCGGCACCACCCAGGACCGCTTCGAGCGGGCCACCGAGGACCTCGACCGTGCCCACCGCCGCACCGACGCGCTCGCCGCCGAGGGCCGCCTGGTCGAGCTGCTCGGCGCCGACGACGTCGCTCTGGAGAGCGACCTGCCGGTGTTGCTGGAGCGGCTGCGCGAGGCGAGCGCGTCCGTCGAGAAGGAGCAGACCGCGCTGCGGATGGAGGAGTCCGCCGACGAGCGGGCCCTCGCCGCGCTGGGCTCCGGCGGGCTGCTGCCGCCGCCGGAAGACGTCCAGGCCGCGCTGGATGCCCTGGAGGAGGCCGGGATCACCGCGTGGTCCGGCTGGCGCTATCTGTCCAAACTGGACGTTGCCCGGCGCGCCGAAGTCCTGGAAAGCCTGCCGCAGCTGGTGTCCGGCGTGCTGCTGAACGACACCGCCCACGCGGACCGGGCCCGTGAGGTCCTGACGACGCGGCGGCTGCTGCCCAGCGCGATCATCGCCGTCGGCACCACCGAAGCGTTGCTGGCCGAGGCGCCCGCCTCGCCCGGCGTCGAGTTCCTCGTGCCGCCGAACCCCGCGATGTACGACGAAGAAGCCGCGGACGCCGAGCGGGAAGCCGTGGCCCGGCGGCACACCGAACGGCAGCGACGCCTGGAAGCGTTGTCCGCCAAGCTGGCCGCGGACGGCGCCCTGACGTGGAAGCTCACCACCTGGCGCGAGGACTACCCGCCCGGCGCCGTCGCGACGCTGGCCGAGCAGGCCCAGGCGGCCCGGGCCGCGCGCGAGACCGCGCGCACGGCGCTGGAGCAGGCCGACGCGGAATTCGCGCGGTTGAGCGAAAAGGCCGCGTCGCTGCGGGAGCGCGTCCCGGAGCTGCGGGCGGCCGCGAGCGAAGCCGAGGAGAAGGCGCGCCGGCTCGGGGAGCTGGGCGCCCGCGGCGCGCGGATCGCCGAGTGGACCGAAGACGTCGAGCGCGCCACCGAGATCGCCGAGCGCGCCGACCTGCAGGCCGCCGACGCCGCCGGCAAGGCCGCGCGGCTGCGCGAGCAGGCGGGGGAGGAGCAGCGCACCGCCGACGGCCACCGCCGCACCGCGACGACCGCCCGCGCCGAGCTGGCCGAGGTCCCGGGCGCGGCCGAAGCGGCCGACGGCCCGGTGCCGGCCGAGCCGGTCGACGCGTTGCGGCGGACCTACCTGTCGGCGTCCGAGTCGTACGCGAAGGTCGAGGTCGGCAGCGACCTGCGGGCCGAGCTGGAGCAGGCCGAGTCCGCGGAGGCCGCCGCCGGCTCGGCCGTCGAGTCTCTCGACGAGGCGGTCCGGGTCCGTGCCGCCGAGCTGCTGGAGACGCCCGACGGCTCCGACGCCTCGGCGCGCGCGGCCGCGTTGGCGCGCGCCCGCCGGGTCGTCGACGGCCTGGAGGACGAGCGCACGGAAGCGATCGGGCTGGTGTCGACGCGGCGGGCCGAGCTGGACGCGCTGCCGCTGCAGAACGGCGTCACCGGCGAGAAACCGCGCGACATCGAGCACGGCCTCGAACTGATCGACGCGGCCGGGCTGGAAGTGTCCGTGGCCGCGCGGAAGTGGGAAGAGCTGCAGGAACGCCGGGCGGCGGCCGAAGCGACGCTGGAGTCCGCGAAGAACTCGGCGTCCGGCTTCTCGCTGCTGGCCGAGTCGATGGCCCGGCTGGTGACGGACACCGACGCCGCGGCCTACGACGGCGACGTCGACACCGCACGCGCCCAGTACACCCGGCTCAACGCGACGTTCACCGAAGCGCAGGAGGCCGCCGACGCGGGTGACCGGCGCGTGCGCGAGGCCGCCGACCAGCTCGCGCAGTACGCGACGGAGAAGCGGTTCGAGAAGCTGAGCACCCCGGTGCGCCAGCAGGTCATCTCGGTCAAGCGCGACCGGCTGCCCGCGCACGCCGCCGAGTGGGCGGAGGCGCTGCGGCCGCGGCTGCGCTCGCTCACCGACGACCTCGCGCAGATCGACCGCCACCGCGGCGGCATCATCACGCGCCTGCAGGGCATGGTCGACGGCGCGCTCCGGACGTTGCGCTCCGCCCAGCGCGTCTCCCGGCTCCCGGACGGCCTCGGCGACTGGTCCGGGCAGGAGTTCCTCCGCATCCGCTTCACCGAGCTGGAGGACAACGCGCTCACCGAGAAGCTCGGCGAGGTCGTCGACGAGGCGGCCGTCGGCAAGACCGCGGACGGCCGCGACGTCAAGCGCGACGGGCTTTCCCTGGTGCTGCGCGGGGTCCGGGCCGCGGCGCCCAAGGGTTTCCGCGTCGACATGCTCAAGCCGGACTCGGTGCTGCGGACCGAACGCCAGCGCGTCTCGGAGATCCGCGACGTGTTCTCGGGCGGCCAGCAGCTGACCGCGGCGATCATCCTGTACTGCACGCTGGCCGCGCTGCGGGCCAACAACCGCGGCAAGGCCCGCAACCGGCACTCGGGCGTGCTGTTCCTGGACAACCCGATCGGCCGCGCGTCCGCCGGGTACCTGCTGGAGCTGCAGCGGGCGGTGGCCGAGGCGCTGGGCGTGCAGCTCATCTACACGACGGGCCTGTTCGACGCGGGCGCGCTGTCGGAGTTCCCGCTGATCGTGCGGCTGCGCAACGACGCCGACCTGCGGGCGGGCCGCAAGTACCTCTCGGTGGATTCGACGGTCCGCACCTCCCTCGACGATCTCGGCGACCCGGACGGCGTCGCGCGGCTGTCGGCGACGCGGATGTTCTCGCGGCCGTCCGAAGACCAGGATTCCGCTGAGGACGAACAGACGGCCTGACGGGAACATCTCCGGGAGTTCCGTGGTTGCCCGGCGCATGACGAACCTGGGGGCGCTGGGCGCCACGTTGGGCACGACCGGGCCGGAGACCGTCACGGCCGCCGCGGAGCTGGACGAGCTGGGGTACGCCACGCTGTGGCTGCCGGGCGGGCAGGGCAGCAACCTGCCGCTGATCGCCGACGTGATCCACGGGACCGCGAAGATCCCGGTCGCGAGCGGCATCCTGCCGGTCGACCGGGTACCCGCGGCCGACATCGCCCGTGCGTACGCGGACCTGCCGGCCGGGCGGTTCGTCGTCGGCCTCGGCGGCGCCCACGGCCCGCGTCCGCTGGCCACGCTGAACGACTACCTCGACGAGCTGGACGACACCGTCCCCGCGTCCGACCGCATCCTTTCGGCGCTCGGCCCCAAGATGCTGGAGCTGGCGCGGGACCGCGCGTCGGGGGCGTACCCGTTCCTCGTGACGACGGACTACGTCGCTTCGGCGCGGGAGATCCTCGGCGCCGGCAAGCAGCTCGTGGTGCTGCTGAGCGTCGTCCCGGGTGCCGACACCGCCGCGACCCGCGAGCGCGCCCGCGAGGGCTCGCTGCGGTTCCTGGCCGGCATGCCCGGCTACGCGAACAACTTCCGCCGCATGGGCTTCACCGACGCCGACATCGCGGACCTCTCCGACCGGCTGGTCGACGGGCTCACGGTCCGCGGCGACCTCGACGCGGTCGTGGCGCGGCTGCGCGAGTACCGGGCGGCGGGGGCGGACCAGGTCGTCGTCCCGGCCGGTGACCTGCCCCGCGAGTGGTGGCCGGCGCTGGCGGAGGCTCTGCGGTGACCACCGCTCGGGCCCGCGGGCTGACGCACGGCGTCCCGGCGGAGGTGTCCTTGCAGGACGCCCTCGCCGCGGTCGCCGATCCCGTGCGCCGCAGCATCCTGCGGGAGCTGGCCGCCGTGCCGGAGTGGACGAAGGCGTGCGGCACCTTCGCCCAGCCGGTGGCGAAGGCGACGCTCAGCCACCACTTCGCCGTGCTGCGGGCGGCGGGCCTGATCGAGCAGCGCGACGCCGGGCCGCGGCGGCTGAACCGCTTGCGGCGCCCGGAGTTCGACGCGGTGTTCCCCGGGTTGCTGGACCTGGTGCTCAGTCACCCCGGCCGGTGAAGGCGAGGGTGGTGCCGAGGCCGATCATGACGAGGCCGCCGGTGCCGCCGACCATCTCCAGGCGTTTCGGCGAGCGGGCGAACCACGCGCGGGCGGTGCCCGCCACCAGCGCCCACGCGCTGTCGGTGGCCAGCGCGATCGCCGGCAGGCACAGGCCCAGCAGCAGCATCTGGACCGGCACGGACCCGGCGACCGGGTCGACGAACTGGGGCAGCAGCGCCGCGAGGAACACGATCGACTTCGGGTTCGCGAAGCCGACGACGAATCCGTCGCGCAGCACGGTCAGGACGCGACCGGGCGTCGCGGGCACCTTGGCGGCCATCGCTTCGGTGAGCCGGCGGCGGTGCCGCAGGGCCTGGACGCCCAGGTACACGAGGTAGATCGCGCCGGCGATCTTGATCGCGGTGAACACCGCGGCCGACGTCGTCACGAGCACGCCGAGGCCGAACGCGACCGCGACGACCTGCGTGTAGACGCCCGCGGAGTTGCCCACGACGGTGAGCAGCGCGTCGCGCCGCCCGACCGTGAGCGCGCGGCTGATGGTGAACAGCACGCTCGGACCGGGGACGACGACCATGAGGAACGTCAGTGCGGCGAAGGCCGCGAAGTGCGCACCGGAGACCATGCCGCGAGCGTACTGTGCCGTTCGTTGCTGATCCGACCACAGCCACGGCCGAATGACTTTCGTGGCAACGGTTGCGTGCCGCTCGGGGGTCGGCCTCCTTTCGGTCGGATCAGTAACCGGGCCCCGGCCTGGCGACCAGGCGTTTTTGTCGGTGCCCGGTGGTATCAACAGCGGGTGCCTCCACTCAAGATCAGCACCGCGCAACGCCGGGCCCGCCTCGCCGTCCGGCACCACCTCGCCGCGCCCGCGGCCACGGTGGAGGACGCCGTGGCGGGCGTCGTTGCCCTGCACGCCACCGACCCGGCGACGGTCCACCTTTCGGCGTGCGCTCGGCTCGCGTCCCCGGCGATCGCTGCGGTGGAACGGGCGTTGTACGACGACCGGACGCTGCTGCGGCTGCTCGGCATGCGCCGCACGGTGTTCGTCACCGGGCTGGACACCGCGGCGCTCGTGCAGGCCGGGTGTTCCGCGGACATCGAGGTCAAGCAGCGGAAGCTGCTGGAGCAGCACCTGGGCCGGCAGGGGCACCCGGAGAACGTGCCGGAGCCGGGGAAGTGGCTCCTGGAGGTCGAAGCGTCGGTCGAGGCGGCGCTGCGGGCCCGCGGCTCGGCGACGGCGCAGCAGCTCAGCGAGGACGAGCCACGGCTGCGGCAGCAGCTGCTGATGGCGGCGGGGAAGCCGTACGAGGCGATCGGGAACGTCACCAGCCGGGTGTTGTTCCTGCTGGCCGCCGGCGGCCGGATCGTGCGTGGCCGGCCGCGGGGGAGCTGGACCAGCAGCCAGTACGTCTGGCACCCGCTCGATTCCTGGGCGCCCGGGTTGCTCCGGTGGGACGCGGAAGAGGCGCGGGTCGAGCTGGCCCGGCGCTGGCTGCGCGCGTACGGCCCGGCGCCGGCGGCCGACCTGCGCTGGTGGACGGGCTGGACGGCGGGGCAGACGAAGAAGGCCCTGTCCGCGTTGTCGCCGGTGGAGGTCGACCTCGACGGGGTGCCCGGAGTCGTGCTGCCGGACGACGTCGCGTCCGTGCCCGAGCCAGCGCCGTGGGTGGCGTTCCTGCCGGCGCTGGACCCGACGCCGATGGGCTGGCAGGAGCGCGACTGGTACCTCGGGCCGCATCGCCCGGCGCTGTTCGACCGCAGCGGCAACGTCGGCCCGACGATCTGGATGGACGGCCGCGTGGTCGGCGGCTGGGCCCAGCGACGCTCGGGCGAGATCGCGTTCCGGCTGCTGGAGGACGTGGGCGCGGAGGGGAAGGCGCTGGCGGAAGCCGAGGCGGAGCGGTGCGCCGGGTGGTACGGGGAGGTCCGGGCGGTGCCGCGGTTCCGGACGCCGCTGGAACGGGAGCTGACCGGGTGAAGCTCCCTGGCTGGATCGGTCGAGTCATCGACCTCACGCCCGCTCGCGGCCGTCCGGAACCCCGCGTCGGACAGCGTCCGGAAACCGGGTTTTCGCAAGATCGACTGAATCGGTCCAGGGTCTCGTCGGCCGCGTCGCGGTCACGTCGTCCGTACCGGGTGCTCCCAGGCAGAACCGTCGAACCGCGGGCCTCGGCGGTCCGCCGTGGTCCAGGTGTCGATCACGTTAAGGAGACCCCTCGGGAGGCCCCGGCTTCTTAATCGATTCTTGACCCGTTCGCCAAGTGGTGGAAGTCTCGTCAGGGCAGTCAGGGACGCGCATGCCCGCACGCTAGGGTGGCCGCGAGCCCGCAAGTCACGGCCGGGACTCCCGGCCGATCCTCAGAGGAGTGGCAGCAGTGACCGTTCGCGTAGGTGTCAACGGCTTCGGCCGCATCGGCCGCAACTTCTTCCGCGCCGTGCAGGCCAGCGGCCACGACATCGAGGTCGTCGCCTTCAACGACCTCGGCGACGTCGCCACCATGGCCCACCTGCTGAAGTACGACTCCATCCTGGGCCGGTTCCCGGGTGAGGTCAGCGTCAGCGACGAGGGCATCGTCGTGGACGGCAAGACCATCAAGGCCCTCGCCGAGCGCGACCCGGCCAACCTGCCCTGGGGCGACCTGGGCGTGGACGTCGTCCTCGAGTCGACCGGCTTCTTCACCAACGCCGACGCCGCCAAGGCGCACATCGCCGGCGGGGCGAAGAAGGTCATCATCTCCGCGCCCGCCAAGGGCGAGGACCTGACCGTCGTCCTCGGCGTCAACGACGACAAGTACGACGGCTCGCAGGTCATCATCTCGAACGCCTCCTGCACCACCAACTGCCTCGGCCCGCTGGCCAAGGTCCTCCACGACGCCTTCGGCATCGAGCAGGGCCTCATGACCACGGTCCACGCCTACACGCAGGACCAGAACCTGCAGGACGCCCCGCACAAGGACCTGCGCCGCGCCCGGGCCGCCGCCGTGAACGTCGTCCCGACCTCGACCGGCGCCGCCAAGGCCATCGGCCTCGTCCTGCCGGAGCTGCAGGGCAAGCTGGACGGCTACGCGCTGCGGGTCCCGATCCCGACCGGCTCGGCCACCGACCTCACCGTGACGCTCTCCAAGGCCGCCACGGTCGAGGAGATCAACGCCGCCTACAAGGCCGCCGCCGACGGCCCGCTGGCCGGCATCCTGCGCTACAGCGACGACCCGATCGTCTCCTCGGACATCGTCACCGACCCGGCGTCCTGCATCTACGACGCGCCGCTGACCAAGGTCATCGGCAACCAGGTCAAGGTCGTCGGCTGGTACGACAACGAGTGGGGCTACTCCAACCGCCTCGCCGACCTGGCGAAGCTCATCGGTTCGAAGCTCTCCTGACCCGATGAGCGTCAAGAACCTCGACGACCTGCTGGGCGAGGGCGTTCAGGGCCGGTACGTACTCGTGCGGTCCGACCTGAACGTCCCGCTCGACGGGGACCGCATCACCGACGACGGCCGGGTCCGCGCGGCTCTGCCGACGATCAAGAAGCTCGCCGACGCGGGCGCGAAGGTCGTCGTCACCGCGCACCTCGGCCGCCCCAAGGGCGAGCCGGACCCGAAGTACACCCTCGCTCCCGTTGCCAAGCGGCTCTCGGAGCTGCTCGGCGCCGAGGTCGCGCTGGCCGGTGACCTGGTCGGCGAGTCCGCGAAGGCGCTGACCGGCGGCCTGGCCGACGGCGGTGTCGTCCTGCTGGAGAACGTGCGCTTCGACGCGCGCGAGACCAGCAAGGACGCCGTGGACCGCTCCGAGCTGGCCGCCGAGCTGGCCGCACTCGTGCCGGGCGGCGCGTTCGTTTCCGACGGCTTCGGCGTCGTCCACCGCAAGCAGGCCTCGGTCTACGAGGTCGCTTCGGTGCTCCCGGCGTACGCGGGTAGCCTGGTGCTGGCCGAGCTGGACGTGCTGAAGAAGCTGACCGACGACGTGCAGCGGCCCTACGTGGTCGTGCTCGGCGGCGCGAAGGTGTCCGACAAGCTCGGCGTCATCGCGAACCTGCTGACCAAGGTCGACCGGCTGCTCATCGGCGGCGGCATGGCGTACACCTTCCTCAAGGCCCAGGGCCACGAGGTCGGCAACTCGCTGCTGCAGGCCGACCAGCTCGACCAGGTGAAGGGCTTCCTCGCCGAGGCCGAGAAGCGCGGCGTCGAACTGGTCCTGCCGGTGGACGTCCTGGCCGCGACGGGGTTCGCGGCCGACGCCGAGCACGAGGTCGTCGCCGCCACCGCGATCCCGGCCGACCGCGAAGGTCTCGACATCGGCCCGGAGACCCGTGAGCTGTTCGCGGGCAAGCTGGCCGACGCCAAGACCGTGTTCTGGAACGGCCCGATGGGCGTGTTCGAGTTCGAGGCGTTCTCCGGCGGCACCCGCGCCGTCGCGGAGGCGCTCGTGAAGAGCGACGCGTTCACCGTGGTCGGCGGCGGCGACTCGGCCGCCGCGGTCCGGCAGCTGGGCCTGCCCGAAGACGGCTTCTCGCACATCTCCACCGGCGGCGGTGCCTCGCTGGAGTACCTCGAGGGCAAGGAACTGCCGGGCGTGGTCGCCCTGGAGGAGAAGAACTAGTGGCACGCAAGCCGTTCATCGCCGGCAACTGGAAGATGAACCTGAACCACCTCGAGGCGATCGCGCTCGTCCAGAAGATCGCCTTCGCCCTGCCGGAGAAGTACTACGCGAAGGTCGACGTGGCGGTGCTGCCGCCGTTCACCGACATCCGCAGCGTGCAGACCCTGGTCGACGGCGACAAGCTGTCGCTCACCTACGGCGCCCAGGACCTCTCGCCGCACGACTCCGGCGCCTACACCGGGGACATCTCGGGCCTGATGCTGGCGAAGCTGGGCTGCAAGTTCGTCACCGTCGGGCACTCGGAGCGGCGCGAATACCACGCCGAGACCGACGAGCTGGTCAACAAGAAGGTCAAGGCCGCGCTCAAGCACGGCATCACGCCGATCCTCTGCATCGGGGAGAAGCTCGAGGTCCGCGAGGCCGGCGAGCACATCCACCACACCACGACGCAGCTGATCGACGGGCTGAAGGGCCTCAAGGCCGAGCAGGTCAAGGACGTCGTCGTCGCGTACGAGCCGGTCTGGGCGATCGGCACCGGCAAGGTCGCCTCCTCGGCCGACGCCGAAGAGGTCTGCAAGGCCATCCGCGCCACCCTCCAGGAGAAGTACGGCGACGAGATCGCTTCGTCCGTCCGGGTGCTCTACGGGGGATCGGTGAAGTCGGGCAACATCAGCGAGCTGGTGGGCTGCGAGAACATCGACGGTGCCCTGGTCGGCGGAGCGAGCCTGGACGGCGAGGAGTTCACGAAACTCTGCGCACTCGCCGCGGGCGGGCCGCTGCCCTGATCGGGGCCACGACCGGGTAGCCTGTGTATCCGGTCCGTCACACAGCAGTGGACGAGTCCAGGGGTACGGTGGTGGTCGGAAACGACCATGCCGTACCCCTGCATTCACCTAGAGCCCAAGGGATGACATGAAGCTGTTCCTGCAAATCCTGTTGATCGTCACCAGCGTCTTCCTGGTGGTCGCGGTGCTGCTGCACCGGGGCCGGGGCGGTGGCCTGTCGTCGCTGTTCGGCGGCGGGATGCAGTCGAGCCTGGCCGGGTCGAGCGTGGCCGAGAAGAACCTCGACCGCATCACCCTGCTGCTGGGCGCGGTGTGGCTGATCAGCATCGTGGGCCTGGGTCTGCTGCTCAAGGTGTGAGGCGTCCGGCGCCCCACCGCCGATCGCGACCGGATTCCGGCGGCAGGGCGCAGTGATTCGGCGTGCCTATTGGGGGGCGCGCCGCCGATTCCTAGGTGTGAGGATTCATGGTTGGCGGTAACGCGATTCGAGGCACCCGGGTGGGTGCCGGTCCTACAGGCGAATCGGAACGAGGTGAATCGGCGCCGCGGCGCCGGGTGGGTTACTGGTGCGCCAACGGCCACGAAGCCCGGCCGTCGTTCGCGCTCGACGCGGAGATCCCCGACGAGTGGGACTGCCCCCGCTGCGGGCTCCCGGGCGGGCAGGACGAAAAGAACCCACCGGCCGCACCGCGGACCGAGCCCTACAAGACGCACCTGGCGTACGTGAAGGAGCGACGCAGCGACGCCGACGGCGAGGCCATCCTGGCCGAAGCCCTCGAGCGCCTGCGCCAGCGCCGGGAGATCATCTAAGCGTTGCCGGCCAAAAGCCACCCCGGGACTCCTCGGGGTGGCTTTTCGCGCGCCCACCCACCCTCCCGCCGTGATCCGACGGTCAACACACGTGATCCAAGAGTCGACACGGGTGATCCGACGGTCGACACGACGCAGCACGCAGTGTCGCCCCTTCAATCACGCGTGTCGCCCCTTCAATCACGCGTGTCGCCCCTTCAATCACGCGTGTCGCCCCTTCAATCACGCGTGTCGCCCCTTCAATCACGCGTGTTGACCCCCCAATCACGCGAGCTGACTCTCCAAACACGCGTGTCGGCCCCCCAATCACGCGTGTCGACCGTCCCGGTGCACGAGCCGACCTGCCATGTACGTGAGCCGACCGTCCGGGTACGCATTCCGACTCTCCGGATACGCGGGCCGATGGTCGAAGTGCGCGCACGAGCGTTCCCGCTCGCGTCCGGTTGGGCCGCCGCCCCCGTTTTCCACGCTACCGGCGGGCACCGACAATTCCGGCGCGAGAAAGCCGCGAGCGGCGAATTCCGGCCGTAATGGTCCGAAATCCGCCGCTCGCGGCTCCTGCGAATCCGAAATCGTCGGTGGTCGCCGATAAAATGGATACCGGGGGCCGGAGGGCGCCCTCAGCGATCCAGCGGGTACCGGGCCCGAACCCGGAAGCCGCCGTCCTCCATGCCGGACGTCTCGAAACTCCCGCCCAGCAGGCGCGCCCGCTCGGCCAGCCCCGTCAGCCCGTGCCCGCCCGACGGCAGCGACTCCGCCGTCCGGCGAGCGCGCTCGTTGCGGACCTCGATCTTGAGCGCTCCGTGCTCACCCTGGATGCGGATCGTCGCCGTCGCGCCCGGGGCGTGCTTGTGGACGTTCGTCAAGCACTCCTGCACCGTCCGGTACGCCGCCGCCGACACCTGGTTCGGCAGGGCCTCCGGCAGGTGCTCCACCGACAGGTGCACCGGGACCTCCGACGTCCGGATCAGCCGGTCGAGGTCGTTGATCCCGGGGCGCGGCCCCTCGTCGTCGGCGCCCGTGCGCAGCACGCTCAGCAGCGAACGCAGCTCCTCGAGCGTCCGCTTCGACAGCGTCCGGATGACCTGCGCGGTCTCCAGCGCGTGGTCGTCGGTGGTCTGGGCCTGCAGCGCGCCGGCCTGCATCGCGATCAGCGTGATCTGGTGCGAGACGACGTCGTGCATCTCGCGCGCCAGGCGGGCGCGCTCTTCGGCGCGGACGGCGTCGGCGTGGAAGCGGCGCTCGCGGTCGCGGCTCGTGGCCAGCTCGGCGAGCTTGTTCGAAACCTCGGCCCGCGCTCCGATGAGCAGGCCGATCGCGATCGGCATGCCCGCGACGAGCACGCCGTAGATGCCGTCGAGGATGTGTTCGCGCCAGCTGAGCTCGGCGAAGTCCTCCAACGGCCACTGCACGAACCGGCAGCACCACACCAGCGCCGCGCCGACCCACACCTGCCAGTGCAGCTGACGGCGGGTGGCGAGCATGCCGAGCGTGATCATCGACGCGAGCTGCGCCCAGCCGGCCAGGAAGCCGGGGACCGCGACGAGCACGGCGAGGAACGGGAACTTCCGGCGGAACACCACCGCGAGGCAGGCGGCGCCGGAGAGCCAGATCGAGTAGGGCTGGGCCTTCTCGGGGATCACCAGCCAGACGTCGAGCACGGCCAGGATGACCGCGGCCGCGTCGATGGCGAACGTGACCACAGCGGGGCGCGGCACCGAGCCGAACAGGCTCAACCCGCGCTTGCGCGCCCGCTCGGCGGCCGATGGCCCCGAGCCGGCGATCGAGATGCCTGGAATCGAGAGTCCCTCTGTACTCATCGCTGGCGACCCCATTCGTCTTGTGGACTTGTTGGTGAGAGGTGCTCAGGGCCCGATCGGGACGCGCAGCAACGGACAAATGTGCGGATGCTAACGAGGTCGCGTACGAAGACGGTAAGTTTCACCCGTTGCCGGAGTTGCGGCGGCCGAATTCCGTAGTCGACTACTCCGTCCGGGCGACAGCCGCGGAGGGGTGCTACCGAGAGTCGGGGCGCTGCTCCCCGCTGTGCACCGGGACGACCACATCGTGGGAATCATGTTACCCACGTGTGGCCGTCCGGCGATAGGTCGTCACGCCGCCATCGACCTGAGGTCGTCGCTGAGCAGGTCGTGCAGGCCGGTGGCGCAGGCCTTCGCCGTCTCGATCGACCGCGGCAGCATCCCGGTCTCGTAGATCCGGACGGCTTCGCCGACGCTCGGGGCGGTGGCCAGCGCGGTGGCGAGCTCGGTGCCGTCCAGCAGGGCGAGGTTGGCGCCGACGCCCAGCGGCGGCATCAGGTGCGCGGCGTCGCCGAGGAGCGTGAGCCCGGACGTGCAGGTCCAGGCGTGCGGCACCGGGAGGACGTGCAGCGGCCGGTGGGTGAACCCGCCGTCGAGGTCGTGCAGGAAGCCGAGCAGGCTCGGGTGCCAGCCGGCGAAGCGCTCCAGCAGGTGCGCGCGCACCGCCGCGGTGTCGGCGAAGTCGAGGCCCGCGGCCCAGTCTTCGGGTGCGTAGAAGACGGCGTAGCAGCGGATGTGGCCATTGCTGTTGCGCTGCGCGACGAGCGCTTTCCCGTCGATCTTCGTCATCATCGTTCCCTGGCCGGTCAGCGTGGCCAGGTCCGGGTGACGGCGGTCGGCGTCATCCAGGCCGAGCTCGACGAACGTGACCCCGCTGTACTCGGGCCGGACGCCGGTGAGCGCCCGGCGGACCCGGGACCACGCGCCGTCCGCGCCGACGACCAGGTCGAAGTCCCGGGCGGTGCCGTCGGCGAAGGTCAGGCGGCCGGCCTTGGTGACGTCGGTGATCGGATGTCCCCACCGGACCGTGCCGGGTTCCAGGGAGCCGAGCAGGAGTCCGCGGAGCTGGCCGCGGTCGATCTCGGGACGGAAGTCGTCGCCTTCGGCGGGGACCTCGTCCATGACGACGTCGCCGGTGCGCGGGTCGATGGCGCGCATCTGCTGACCCTCGGGGCGGGCCAGCTCCCGGAACTGCGCGTACAGCCCGGCGGTGTGCAGGGCGACCTGGCCGGTGTCGCCGTGGAGGTCGAGCGTGCCGCCTTGGGCCCGGGCGTCGGCCGAGACTTCCTGTTCGAAGACGGTGACGTCGAGGCCGTGGAGCTGCAGGACGCGGGCACAGGCGAGTCCGCCCAGTCCGGCGCCGACGATCGCGATGGAGTTCATGGCTTCCCCCTGGAAGTTCGGTGCCGCCGGCTGGTCCGGCGGCCTGGATCCAGAAAAGCACAGTGACTCAAAAAGTGCAACGACTCAACTTTTGAAGTGAGTCAACCATCACGTAGGCTGGGGTCATGACCGAAGTGATCGGGCGCCGCGAGCGCAAGAAGGCGCAGACCCGGCAAGCGCTGGCCGACGCGGCGCTGGAGCTGTTCCTCGAACGCGGCTACGACGAGGTCGGTGTGAAGGACGTCGCGGATGCCGCCGACGTCTCGGTGACGACGCTGTTCAAGTACTTCCCCAGCAAGGAAGCGCTGCTGTTCGACCAGGACGACGACATCGAGGCGGCGCTGGTCCTGGCGGTGCGCGGCCGGCCGCCGGGACAGACGATCGTGGACGCGCTGCGGGAGCACATGCTGCGTGACAGCGCGGACGGCGGCCCGAGCGACGAGTTCGTCCGGCTGATCGAGAGCACCCCGACCCTGCGCGACTACGGCCGCCGCATGTGGATGCGCCACGAGACGGCGCTCGCCCGCGCGATCGCGGAGGAGATGGAAGCCCCGGAAGGCGACGTGTCGTGCGCGGCCCTGGCGCGGTTCGCGCTGGCGTCCCGGGAGCTGATCGTGGCCAATGAGAACCCGAGACGGGCCGCGGAGGAGATCTTCGGCAACCTGGGTCGGGGCTGGCGGGTGAAGTAAGGCGAAAGCCGCCTGAGCAGCCCTCGTTTTCCACGCTACCGGCGACCCCCGACAGTTCCGGCGCCCGAAAAGCCGTGAAGGCCCCCTGCCGAAGCAGAGGGCCTTCACCAACCACCGAAACCTAAGCCGTAGGCGGCTGATAAACCTTCGTCAGCTTCCCGGCGGCCGCACGGTCCAGCAGCCACAGCGTCCGCCGATGCCCGCGGGCCCCGGCGACCGGCAGCTGAACCTCACCGGCCCCCGCCAAGGCCAGCGCCACCGCGTCGGCCTTCGCGGAACCCGCCGTCATCAGCCACACGTCCTGGGCCCGCCGGATCGCCGGCAGCGTCAGCGAAATCCGGGTCGGCGGCGGCTTGGGGCAGTTGCGCACCGCCACCACCGACCTTTCGGTCTCGTACACCGCCGGGGACTCCGGGAACACCGATGCCGTGTGCCCTTCACCGCCCAGACCCAGCAGCATGATGTCGAACGACGGCACGTCGCCGTGGTCCTCCGGGCCCGCGTTCGAAGCCAGCACTTCCGCGTAGGCCTCGGCCGCCGCGTCCACGTCGTCGCCGAATTCGCCGTCCGACGCGGCGATCGCGTGCACCCGCTTCGGGTCCAGCGGCACGTGGTCCAGCAGCGCCTCGCGGGCCTGCTTCTCGTTCCGCTCGTCCGAATCCGCCGGGACGAACCGCTCGTCGCCCCAGTAGATGTCCAGGCGGGACCAGTCGATCGCGTCGCGGGCCGAGGAGGCCCGCAGCTCCGAGAGGACCGCGATCCCCGTGCCGCCGCCGGTGAGCACCAGCGACGCCGACCCCTTGGCCGCCTGGACGTCCACCAGCCGCGTGACCAGCCGGGCCGCCGCCGCGGCGGCCAGGAGGTCCTGGTTCGCGTAGACGACGACCTCGGTCTTGCTCATTTCTTCGCCTTGGCGGACACGCCCGCGGCCGCGGGCGACGTGACGTCGGCCTTGGCCGGCGCGCCCGTCTTGCCGTTGGTGCCGGACGTGATCTTGCCCAGGCCGTGCAGCGCCGCCTCGTAGACCTCGTCCGGGTCGAGCCGCCGCAGCTCCTCGACCAGGCAGTCCTGGGTGCTGCGCCGCTGCAGGGCGATCCGCCGGGTCGGCTGGCCCGGCTGGGTCAGCGTGCCGACGCGCCCGTCCGGCCGGTGCAGCTCCACCGCGCCCGAACGCCGGTCCAGCGTCACCGAGATGATCCCGGCCGCGCCCGAGCTCTTGACCCGCTTGACCGGCACCTTCAGGTACTCGGCCAGCCACGCGGCCAGCAGCTCGGTCGACGGCGAGTCGGCCTCGCCGGTCACGGTCGCGCCGGTGATCTTCTCGTACGGCGGCAGGTCCAGCGCGGAGACGAGCTGGGCGCGCCAGTGCGTCAGCCGCGTCCAGGCCAGGTCGGTGTCGCCGGCCGTGTAGGCCTTCGCCCGCGTGGTCAGCGCCTTGACCGGGCTCTTCTCCGCGGCCGAGTCGGTGATCCGGCGCTGGGCCAGCTCACCGAGCGGGTCCTTGTCCGGGTCCTTCGGACCGGCGCTGGGCCACCAGCACACGATCGGCGCATCGGGCAGCAGCAGCGGCACGACGGCGCTCTGGCCCTGGGCCGCCAGCGGGCCGTAGAGCCGCAGCACGATGACCTCGCTCGCGCCGGCGTCGCCGCCGACCCGGATCTGGCCGTCGATGCGCGGCGCCGCGGTGCGGGCGCCCTTGGCGACCACGATCACCCGCGACGGGTGCTCGCGGCTCGCGCCGTTCGCCGCCTCGATGGCCTCCTCGAGCTTGGAGTCGTCGTCGGCCACGATCACCAGCGTCAGCACCCGCCCGAGCGCGACTTGCCCGCCCTGTTCGCGGATCTCCACCAGCTTCTTGTTCAGTGCCGAAGTCGTGGTGGACGGCAGGTCGATGATCACGGGCGCCTCCATTTCCGGCCGGTGCGCTCCAGCATTTCGTCGGCGGACGGCGGGCCCCAGGTGCCCGGCGGGTACTGCTCCGGCGACCCTTCCTTGGCCCAGGCCTCCAGGATCGGGTCGAGGATCTTCCAGGAGAGCTCGACCTCTTCGTTCACCGGGAACAGCGACGGCTCGCCGAGCAGGACGTCCAGGATCAGCCGCTCGTAGGCCTCGGGGGAGGACTCGGTGAACGCGTGGCCGTAGCCGAAGTCCATCGTGACGTCGCGGACCTCCATCGTGGTCCCCGGCACCTTCGAGCCGAACCGCAGCGTGATGCCCTCGTCCGGCTGGACGCGGATGACCAGGGCGTTCTGCCCCAGCTCCTCGGTCGACGTGGAGTCGAACGGCAGGTGCGGCGCCCGCTTGAACACGACGGCGATCTCGGTGACGCGGCGGCCGAGCCGCTTGCCGGTGCGCAGGTAGAACGGCACCCCGGCCCAGCGGCGGCTCTGCACTTCCAGGGTCACCGCGGCGTAGGTCTCGGTCTTCGAGTCCTTCGCGAAGCCCTCTTCCTCCAGCAGGCCGGGCACCTTCATGCCGCCCTGCCAGCCGCCCGCGTACTGGCCGCGCGCGGTCGTCTTGCTCAGCGGCCCGACCGGGCCCGTCGCCGACAGCACCTTGATCTTCTCCGCGCGCAGGGCCCGCGGCTCGAACGAGACCGGCTCCTCCATCGCGGTGAAGGCCAGCAGCTGCAGCAGGTGGTTCTGGATGACGTCGCGGGCCGCGCCGATGCCGTCGTAGTACCCCGCGCGCCCGCCGAGGCCGATGTCCTCGGCCATGGTGATCTGCACGTGGTCGACGTAGTTGGCGTTCCAGATCGGCTCGAACAGCTGGTTCGCGAAGCGCAGCGCCAGGATGTTCTGCACCGTCTCCTTGCCGAGGTAGTGGTCGATGCGGAACACCGACTCCTCGGGGAAGACGTCGTTGACGATCGCGTTGAGCTCTTCGGCGCTCTTCAGGTCGTGGCCGAACGGCTTCTCGATGACGACGCGGCGCCAGGTGTTCTCGTCCGCGTTGGCCAGCCCGGAACGGGCCAGTTGCTTGGTCACCACGGGGAACGCGCCGGGCGGGATCGACAGGTAGAACGCCGTGTTGCCGCCGGTGCCGCGTTCCTTGTCGAGGTCCTTGACCGTCTGCGCGAGCCGGTCGAAGGCGTCGTCGTCGTCGAAGGTGCCCTGCACGAACCGGATGCCTTCGGCGAGCCGGTTCCACACCGACTCCTTGAACGGCGTGCGCGCGTGCGCCTTGACCGAGTCGTGCACCAGCTCGCCGAAGTCCTGGTGCTCCCAGTCGCGCCGGGCGAACCCGACGAGCGAGAAGCCGGCGGGCAGCAGCCCGCGGTTGGCCAGGTCGTAGATGGCGGGCATCAGCTTCTTGCGGGCCAGGTCGCCGGTGACCCCGAAGATCACCAGGCTGGACGGCCCGGCGATGCGCGGGAGCCGCTTGTCCCGCGGATCGCGCAGCGGGTTGGTCCAGGTCATGCGTCCCCCTCCTGTACCGCGCGGACGACGGCCGCGAGGCCCGCGGCCCGGTCGGTCAGGTGCAGGCGCAGCACCGGGCGGCCGTGCTCGGCGAGCACCTGCCCGTCGCCCAGGGCCTGCGCGTGCTGCAGCTGGCCGAGGGTGTACGGCCGCTCCGGCACGTCGAGGTCCTGCTCGACGGCGCCGGTGAGCTGCAGGAACACGCCGTTCTGGTGCCCGCCCTTGTGGTACTGGCCGGTGGAGTGCAGGAACCGCGGTCCCCAGCCGAAGGTCGTCTGCAGGCCGGTGCGCTTGGCGATCTCGCCGCGCAGCAGCGCGGTCGACGCGTCGTCGAGCCGGTCGAGGTAGGCCTGCACCGCGATGTAGCCCTTGTCCGGCGCCGACGCGAAGAACGCGCGCAGCACGTCGGTCAGGCTGCCCTCGGTGGAAACCCCGTCGCTGCCGAAGATCTCGACCGGACCGTCCACGTTGGACGGTTCCTCGCCGCCCTTCAGCTTCTCCGGGTCGTCCAGCAGCGCGCGGGCCGCCTTCTTGGCCGCTTCGACGTCGGGCTGGTCGAACGGGTTGATCCCGAGCAGCCGCCCGGCCAGCGCCGTCGCGAACTCCCAGAGCAGCATCTGCGCACCGAGCGAGCCGGTGACGGCGAGCTTCGCCGCACCCTTCGCCGGGCCGACGGCGACCGCCGTGGCATCGGACTTCGCGTCGGCGAAGCCGGGCGCCTCGACGCCTTCGACGGCGACCGGCAGCAACCCGGTTCCCTGCTTGCCGGTGGACTCGGCGATCAGCTGCTCCGCCCAGTCGGGGAAGCCCTTGATGCCGGAACCGGAGTCGGCCAGCACGACCTTCTCGGCGCCCGCTTCGTGCGCGGCGGCCCACGCGGCGGCCAGCTTGACCGCCGGGTTGTCCGCCGAGTCCGCGCCGAGCTCTTCGGCCACCGAGGCGGCCTGGTCGAGCAGGCGGGCGACGTCCGCGCCGGCGAGACCGGCCGGCACGAGCCCGAACGCGGTCAGCGCCGAGTAACGGCCGCCGACGTGCGGGTCGGCGAGGAAGGTCTTGCGGTAACCCTCCTTTTCGGACAGTTCCTGGAACGGCGAGCCCGGGTCGGTGACGACCACGATCCGCCGCGCCGCGTCGATCCCCGCGTCGGTGAACGCCTTCGCGAAGATCCGCCGGTGGCTGTCGGTCTCGACGGTGCCACCCGACTTCGACGACACCACGATCACCGTGCGCTCGAGGTCGCCGGCCAGCGCGTCGGCGACCTGGCCGGGGTCGGTCGTGTCGAGCACGGTCAGCGCGACGCCGTCGGTGCCGGTGATCACCTCCGGCGCCAGCGAGGAGCCGCCCATGCCGGCGAGCACCACGCGGTCGACACCCTCGGACCGCAGTTCGGTCCGCAGCGCCTCGATCTCGCCGATCAGCGGCCGGGACGACTTGTGCAGCGTCGTCCACGAAAGCCGGATCGACGCCTCGGACTCGGCGTCCGGTCCCCACAACGTGGGGTCCTGCGCCGCCAGCTTCGACGCGGCCTGGTCGGTGACCAGCCGCTCGGCCAGCGGCGCGGCGCGCTCCGCCAGTTCGGCGTCCACGATCTCGACGCCGGTCTTTTCCCCTGTCGTCATGTCGTGCTTCAGCCCTTCGCCTTTTCGAGCTGGCCGTTGACGGTCTCGAGCAGTTCGATCCAGGACTTCTCGAACTTCTCGACGCCCTCGTTCTCCAGGACGACGAACACGTCGGTGATGTCGATGCCGACCGCCGAAAGCTTGTCGAAGACCTCCTGCGCCTCGGCGGCGCGGCCGGAGACCTGGTCACCGGTGATCTCGGCGTGCTCGGCGACCGCGTCCAGGGTCTTCTCCGGCATCGTGTTGACGGTGTCCTTCACCACGAGCTGGTCGACGTAGAGCGTGGGGGAGTAGTCCGGGTTCTTCACGCCGGTCGAGGCCCACAGCGGGCGCTGCGCGTTGGCGCCGTCGGCCGCGAGGGCCTTCCAGCGGTCCGTGGCCGACAGCTCCTCGAAGGCCGCGTAGGCGAGCCGGGCGTTGGCGACGGCGGCCTTGCCGCGGAGGGCCTTGGCCTCGTCGGTGCCGATCGCGTCCAGGCGCTTGTCGATCTCGGTGTCCACGCGGGACACGAAGAACGACGCCACCGAGTGGATGCCGCGCAGGTCGTGGCCGTTGGCCTTCGCCTGCTCCAGGCCGGCGAAGTAGGCCTCGATGACCTTCTTGTAGCGCTCGACGGAGAAGATCAGCGTGACGTTGACGCTGATGCCCTCGGCGAGCGTGGCGGTGATCGCCGGCAGGCCCTCTTCGGTGGCCGGGATCTTGATCAGCGTGTTCGGCCGGTCGACGGTCTTCCACAGGTCCTGGGCCTCGGCCACCGTCTTGTCGGTGTCCTTGGCCAGGCGCGGGTCGACCTCGATCGAGACGCGGCCGTCGACGCCGTTCGTGGCGGCGTAGACGTCGCGGAACAGGTCGGCGGCGTTGCGCACGTCGGTCGTGGTCAGGTCGCGGATGGTCGCCTCGACGTCGGCGCCCTGGGCGGCGAGCTCCTTCGTCCGCTCGTCGTAGGCGTCACCCTTCGACATCGCGTTGGCGAAGATCGTCGGGTTGGTCGTCACGCCGACGACGTGCTTGTCGCGGACCAGCGCGGCGAGGTTGCCGGTGTTCAGGCGTTCGCGCGAGAGGTCGTCCAGCCAGATCGAAACACCGGCCTCGGACAGCTGCGCGAGCTTGTCGTTGCTCATCTATGTCCCCTTCAGTTCTTGGTGTTGGCGATCGAGCGGCGGGCCGCGTCGACGACTGCCTCCGTGGTGAAACCGAACTCACGGAACAGTGTGGCGGCATCGGCGGAGGCGCCGAAGTGCTCGATCGAAACGTTCACCCCGGCGTCACCGGTGAAGCGGTGCCACGACTGGGCGATGCCCGCCTCGACGGACACACGGGCCTTCACCCCGGCCGGGATGACGGATTCGCGGTAGGCCGCGTCCTGCGCGTCGAACCACTCGACGCACGGCATCGAGACGACGCGCGCCTTGACGCCGTCGGCCTCGAGGACCTTCTTCGCCTCGACGGCGAGCTGGACCTCGGAGCCGGTGCCGATCAGCACGACGTCCGGCGTGCCGTCGGAATCCGCCAGGACGTAACCGCCCTTCGCGACGCCCTCGGCGCTGGTGCCCTCGAGCACCGGCACGTTCTGGCGGGTGAGGGCCAGGCCGGACGGGTGGTGGATGTCCTCCAGCACGGCCTTCCACGCGTACGCGGTCTCGTTGGCGTCCGCCGGGCGGACGACGTTGAGGCCCGGGATCGCGCGCAGCGCGGACAGCTGCTCGATCGGCTGGTGCGTCGGCCCGTCCTCGCCGAGGCCGATCGAGTCGTGCGTCCACACGTAGGTGACCGGCGCCTTCATCAGCGCGGCCAGCCGGACCGGCGGGCGCATGTAGTCGGAGAAGATGAGGAACGTCGCGCCGTACGGGCGGGTGCCGCCGTGCAGCGCGATCCCGTTGAGGATCGAGCCCATGGCGTGCTCGCGGATGCCGAAGTGCAGCGTCCGGCCGTACGGGCTGGTCTTCCACATGTCCGTGGAAGCCTTCTCCGGGCCGAACGAGTCGGCGCCCTTCATCGTGGTGTTGTTGCTCTCCGCGAGGTCCGCGGAGCCGCCCCACAGCTCGGGCAGCGGCTCGGCGAGCGCGTTGAGCACCTCGCCGGAGGCCTTGCGGGTGGCGACGCCCTTGGCGTCCGGCTCCCACTTCGGCAGGTTGTCGGCGAAGCCCTCGGGCAGGGTGCGGGTGGACATGCGGTCCGCCAGCTTCTTGCGCTCCGGGTTGGCCTTGCCCCACGCCTCGAACTTCTCGGCCCACTCGGCGTGCGCGGCCTTGCCGCGGTCGAGCGCCTGGCGGGTGTGCTTGATCACGTCGTCCTCGACCTGGAACGACTGCTCCGGGTCGAAGCCGAGGACCTTCTTGACCGCGGCGACCTCTTCGGCGCCCAGCGCGGCGCCGTGCGCCTTGCCGGTGCCCATCTTCTTCGGGGCCGGGTAGCCGATCACGGTCTTCACCGCGATGAACGACGGGCGGCCGGTCTCGGCCTTCGCGTTCTTGATGGCCTCTTCGATCGCGACGACGTCCTCGCCACCCTCGACGACCTGGGTGTGCCACCCGTAGGCGTCGTAGCGCGCGACGGTGTCCTCCGAGAGGGCGATGTTCGTGTCGTCCTCGATGGAGATCTTGTTGTCGTCCCAGAAGACGATCAGGTTGCCCAGCTCCTGGCGGCCCGCGATGGACGACGCCTCGGCGGTCACGCCCTCTTCGATGTCGCCGTCGGACGCGATCGCGTAGATGTAGTGGTCGAAGATGCTCTCGCCGGGCGCGGTGTCCGGGTCGAGCAGGCCGCGCTCACGACGGGCGGCCATCGCCATGCCCACGGCGTTCGCCAGGCCCTGCCCCAGCGGGCCGGTGGTGGTCTCGACGCCGTCGGTGTGGCGGTACTCCGGGTGGCCCGGGGTCTTCGAGCCCCACTTGCGCAGCTGCTTGAGGTCCTCGAGCTCGAGGCCGTAGCCGGCGAGGAACAGCTGGATGTACAGCGTCAGGCTGGAGTGGCCGGCCGACAGCACGAACCGGTCGCGGCCCGGCCAGTTCTGGTCGTTCGGGTCGTGCCGCAGCGTGCGCTGGAACAACGTGTAGGCCAGCGGCGCCAAGCTCATCGCGGTGCCGGGGTGGCCACTGCCACAGTTCTCGACCGCGTCCGCGGCGAGCACCCGGACGGTGTCCACGGCGCGGGTGTCGGTGTCGGTCCAGTCGGCGGGGACGTTACGCCGGAGGAGTGGGTTGTTCTCGCTGGTAGGGGCGGTATCGGACACTGAACTCCAACTCCCGGTCATGATGGTTGCGGCTGGTCTTGCTCGTTCCGGTTACCCGTGCGCACGGACATCTATCTCAATCGATCCCGAAGGGACGATATTCCTGCTCGCGGCCGTGCGCAGGGGCAATCGCGGCCCGTCCCGGCCAGCCTAGTGCTTGGACCCGTTCCAGACCCGCGATCACCCACGGGATTCACCACGTCTAACATCGTTCGAGGGTTCACACCGGCGGGTTTCAGCGGCACCACACGCCTCCGGCATCGGGCCCGCCCGAACCTGACTCAGGGAGTGAAATGTCGTTGGTGAACGCTGCGCACGGACGCAGTGACGACACCAGCGCCGTGCACCCGACCGGTGAGCGACCGCACGGTGACCGGCGAAGCATCCGCCAGGTCGTCGGCGCCTACGCCGCGCTGGCGAAGCCGCGGGTGATCGAGCTCCTCCTGGTGACGACCATCCCGGCGATGTTCCTCGCCGGCCGTCAGATCCCCTCGCCGTGGCTGGTACTGGCCACGCTGGTCGGCGGGACGATGGCCGCGGGCAGCGCGAACGCGCTCAACTGCGTGATCGACGCGGACATCGACAAGGTGATGAACCGCACGAAGCGCCGTCCGCTGGTGAAGGACTCGGTGCCGCGGCGCGGCGCGCTGATCTTCGGCTTGGTCATGGGCGTCGCGTCGGCCGTGGTGCTCTACTTCACGGTCAACCTGCTGTCGGCCGTGCTGGCCGTGGCCACGATCCTCTTCTACATCTTCGTCTACACGCTCGGCCTCAAGCGGCGCACGTCGCAGAACGTGGTCTGGGGCGGCGCGGCGGGCTGCATGCCGGTGGTCATCGGCTGGGCCGCCGTCACCGGCACCGTGCAGTGGCCGGCGTTCGTGATGTTCGGCGTCATCTTCTTCTGGACGCCGCCGCACACGTGGGCGCTGGGCATGAAGTACCGCGACGACTACGAGCGCGCGGGCGTCCCGATGCTGCCGGTGGTGGCCACCGCCCAGCACGTCGCCAAGCAGATCGTCATCTACTCGTGGGTGATGGTGGCGTGGACGCTGCTGCTGCTCCCGGTGACGTCCTGGCTGTACGGCACGTTCGCCATCCTGGCGGGCGGCTGGTTCCTCTTCTACGCGCACAGCCTGCAGGCCGCGGTGCGGCGCGGCGAAGAGACGAAGCCGATGGCGCTGTTCCACCGGTCCAACACGTACCTGATGATCGTGTTCGTGGCGCTGGCGGTCGACTCGGCCATCGGCCTGCCGACCCTCGGCCTGCCGTTCTGAGCCCGGCGGAGTTCTTCGCCGACGTCATCGAGTCGGGCACCGTGCTCGGGGCCGACCACACCTGGTCACCCGAGCGGGTGGCTTCGCTGCTCGGCGACGATTACGGCGACAACCCTTCGAAGCACACTTTGGGGCGCGACCACGGCCTGGCCGAGTTCTTCTGGCAGCGTCCCGGTCCCGGGCACCCGTGGGTGGGGACACACTTCTCGGTCCAGGCGCACCGGCTTCGGTACCGCGACCCCGAGATGATCAATCGCCTGGTCCGCGATCGCTACGGCCCCTTCGACGGTCCGGTGCCGTTCGCCGAAGTCAGTGCGCTGCTCGCCGCGCGGGGCGTGCGGCTGGACGAGGTGCCCTATCCGCCGGACCCGGACGAGATGCGCACCTACCGGCAGCCGGACGCGGGGATCCTGGTCTCCGTGGTCGCGGGCTCCTACTACGGGCAAGCCGGTGACCTCTACAGCGTCTCGAGCTCGAGCAAGCCATGAGGCCGCGCCTCGGCAAGGACCGGGTCCTGGCCGTGCTGGCGGCCGTCGTGGTCCTCGGCCTGCTGGCGTTCATCGGCCGCGGGAAGGTGTCGCTCGACACGAACGAGCTGCTCGGCACTGCCTGCGCGATTCCCACCCGGATCACTGCGGTCCCGGGCCCGGCCCCGGACGGCGGTGTCGTGCGGGTCGCCGAACAGGGCCCGGGCGCGGCTGAGCTGGAGAACACGAGCACCCTGGCTGCTTACCGGATTCCGGTGATGTCGGGCGCCCGGACGGTGGAAGTGCCGCTGCTGCTGCCGGGGGAGCGGATCGGCGTCGCCCTGGACCGGCCCGAGCCGGGCCCGGCGACGTGGCTGCCCCCGGAGTCCCTCGGCGGCTTCACCCCGGTGACGGCGACCATCGTTCCCGGCGGCGTCCGCTACCACTCGGCGAACTGCCGGGCGCTGACCAGCCACGGCGCGGCCGTCCTCCACCGGGACGCGAACGGCCGGCTCACCGGTGGCGAGCAACTGCGTGCGGCGAGCGTGTCGTGCGCGGTGGGGGAGAAGGAACTGCCGGTCGTCGTCGCGGCCGGCAGTGAGGTCTACCCGTACTGCGCCCTCGGGGCGGAATGATCCTGCCGCCGGGGCCGTTAGACTTGACCGGCTCTTTTCCTTGAGGCGAAAGCAGGATCTCTTGTCCGTGTCCTCGGACGGCTTCATCGCCGAGCTCGCCCGCGAGCAGGCGTACGTGACCACCCTCTACGCGAAGCTCGACGCCGAACGCGCCGAGGCCCAGCGGCGTCTCGACGACACCCTCCGCCAGACCGGCGGCACCCCGCAGGCCCGCACCGAACGCGACGTCGCCACCACCCTCTACACCGACCGGCTCGCCCAGCTCGGCTCCGTCGAGCAGGGCCTGGCCTTCGGGCGACTCGACTTCGTCCCCGGCAATGCCGAGGAGACCACCTACATCGGCCGGCTCGGGCTGTTCGACGAAGACGACGACTACCGGCCGCTGCTCGTCGACTGGCGGGCGCCCGTCGCGCGGCCCTTCTACCTCGCCACCGCCGCCTCGCCCGACGGCGTGCGGCGGCGACGGCACCTGCGGTCGCTGACCCGCAAGGTCACCGGCTTCGACGACGAGATCCTCGACCTCACCGCCGCCGACCAGGGCCAGGACCTCGGGCTGGCCGGCGAGGCCGCGCTGCTCGCCGCCCTCGAACAGCGGCGCACCGGCGAGATGAGCGACATCGTCGCGACCATCCAGGCCGAGCAGGACCGCATCATCCGCGCGCCGCTGGGCGGCGTCATGGTCGTGCAGGGCGGGCCGGGCACCGGCAAGACCGCCGTCGCGCTGCACCGCGCGGCCTACCTGCTCTACACGCACCGCCAGCAGCTCACGACCCGCGGCGTGCTCGTCGTCGGGCCGAACAGCACGTTCCTGCGCTACATCGGCCAGGTGCTGCCGTCGCTCGGCGAGACCGGCGTGCTGCTCGCCACCGTCGGGCAGCTCTACCCGGGCCTGGACGCCGACGGCGTCGAGCCGCGCGAGACCACCGAGGTCAAGGGCCGGCTCGTGATGGCCGAGGTGCTGGCCAACGCCGTCCGCGATCGCCAGCGCGTGCCCGAGCCCGTCATGGAGATCGAGTACGAGCACGTCGTGCTGCGGCTGGACCGGAAGACGTGCACCGACGCCCGGACCCGCGCCCGCCGGTCGCGCCGGCCGCACAACCCGGCGCGGCGGCTGTTCGTCTCCGACGTCCTCGACGCGCTGACCCGCCAGGCCGCCCGGAAGCTGGGCGACGACCTCCTCGACGGGCAGGACCTGCAGGACATCCGCGCCGAGCTGGCCGCGGACGAGCACGTCACGGCCGCCATCGACTCGCTGTGGCCGGTGCTGACCCCGGAAGGCGTGCTCGACGACCTGTTCGCCGACCGCGAACGGCTCTCCGGCGCGGCCCGGAAGCTGCTTTCGCCCGAAGACCGCGCCCTGCTGGAGAGCGGCCGCGACACGAAGTGGACGCCGGCCGACGTGCCGCTGCTCGACGAGCTGGCCGAGCTGATCGGCGTCGACGACACCGAGGCCCGCGTCGAGCGCAAACGCCGTGAGCGCGAAGACCGCGCGTACGCCGAGGGCGTGCTCGACATCCTCGAGCAGGACGAGGAGATCATCGACGAGGAGCTGCTGCGCGTCTCCGACGTCCTCGACGCCGAGCTGTTCGCCGAGCGCCAGGTGGAGCGCAGCGAGCTGACCGCGGCCCAGCGTGCCGCGCAGGACCGGACCTGGACGTTCGGGCACGTGATCGTCGACGAGGCCCAGGAGCTGTCGGCGATGGACTGGCGGCTGCTGATGCGGCGTTCGCCGAACCGGTCGATGACGCTGGTCGGAGACGTCGCCCAGACGGGTGCGGCCGGGGGAGCGCGGTCGTGGGGCGAGGCGCTCTCGCCGTACGTCGCGGACCGGTGGCGGCTCGAGCAGCTGACCGTGAACTACCGCACGCCCGCGGAGATCATGGCGGTCGCGGCCCGGGTGCTCGCGGAGGTCGACCCGGCGTTGTCCGCGCCGTCTTCGGTGCGGGAGACCGGGGTGGCGCCGTGGTCGGCGCGGCCTTCGTCCTTGGCCTCGGAGCTGCCAGGGCTGGTCGAGCGTGAACTGTCCGAAGTGGACGGTGGGACGGTGGCGGTCTTGGTGCCCGCGGCCCGGTTCGACGAGGTCTCGTCGTGGCTTTCGGAGCACGACGAGCGGCTGAGCGTGCTGACCGTCGAGCGGGCGAAGGGCCTGGAGTTCGACTCGGTGGTGCTGGTCGCGCCGGACGAGGTCGTCTCGGGTTCGCCGCGCGGGCTCAACGACCTGTATGTGGCCTTGACGCGCGCTACGCGGCGGCTCGGCGTGGTCGCCACGGGTGACGACGTCCCGGCACTCTCCGTGCTTGGCTAGGGTGCCCGGCATGCAGAAGATCGGGAAGATCGTGGTCACCGCCGCGGCGGCGTTGTCGCTGGCCGCGTGCGGCCAGGCCGCCAAGACCCAGACGGCCGCGCCGGCGGGACCGTCCGTGCCGCCGTCGTCGGACGCCGCCCAGGCGCCCCAGAGCAAGGGCCGCGAGTGCACGGCGGACGACATCAAGACGACGGGCAAGTTCGGCGAGGTGCCGACCATCACCATCCCCGACGACTGCGACCCGCCGAAGAAGTTGATCACGAAGGACCTGTCCGAGGGCACCGGCGGCGCGGCCAAGGCCGGGCAGCAGCTGAAGATGAACTACCTGCTGGTGACGTGGTCGGACAAGCAGAAGCTGGACAGCTCGTTCGACCGCGGCGAGACGTTCGACCTGAACCTGGGCGCGGGCGAGGTCATCCCGGGCTGGGACAAGGGCCTGGAGGGCATCAAGCAGGGCGGCCGCCGCCTGCTGATCATCCCGCCGGACCTCGCGTACGGCGAGGGCGGCCGCGGCATCAAGCCGAACGAGACGCTGGTCTTCGTCACCGACGCGGTTTCGGTTCCGACCTGAGCCGCCCGGTCCGTGAATGGTCGCATTGAGGGAATCGAAGTCCCTCAATGCGACATCCACGGCTTTACGGGATGAGCAGCAGCTTGCCGGTCGTGCGGCGGCCCTGAAGGTCCTCGTGAGCCTTGCGCGCGTCCGCGAGCGGGTACTTGCCGCCGATGCGGACCGTGAGGTCGCCCGCCAGGATCGCGTCGAACAGCTCCTTCGACCGCCAGTCGATCTCCTCGCGGCTGCGCGTGTAGTGCGCCGACGTCGGGCGGGTCAGGTACAGCGAGCCGCCGGAGTTGAGACGCTGCGGGTCGATCGGCGGGACCGGGCCGCTGGCCGCGCCGAACAGCGCGAGCAGGCCGCGGATCTTGAGGCTGGCCAGGCTGCCGTCGACGGTGTCCTTGCCGACGCCGTCGTACACGACGTCGACACCCTCGCCGCCGGTCAGCTCGCGGGTGACCTTCGCGAAGTCGTCCCGGTCGTAGCGGATCACCTCGTCGGCGCCGGCCTCACGGGCGAGCTTCTCCTTCTCCTCGGTCGACACGGTGCCGATCACGCGGGCGCCGCGCGCCTTCGCCAGCTGCACCAGCAGCAGGCCGACGCCGCCCGCGGCCGCGTGCACCAGCACGTCGTGGCCGGGCTTGACCTCGAACGTCGACGCGACCAGGTAGTGCGCGGTCATGCCCTGCAGCATGATCGCGGCGGCCGTCTCCAGCGAGACACCTTCGGGTACCTTCACGGCGATCGACGCGGGGACGACCTTGCGCGCGGCGTAGCTGCCGAGGTCGCCTTGCCAGGCGACGCGGTCGCCGGCCTCGAACCCGGTGTCCGCGCCCGCCTCGACCACCGTCCCCGCGCCCTCGAGGCCGAGCACGAACGGCAGGTCGATCGGGTAGATGCCCTGGCGCTGGTAGGTGTCGATGTAGTTGACGCCGGCCGCGGCGACGTCGACCAGCAGCTCGCCGGCCTCCGGGGCGCGGACGTCCACTTCGGCCGCTTCGAGCACTTCCGGGCCGCCGGTCTTCGTCACCTGCACTGCGGTGGGCATGCGTCCTCCTCGGGTCGGTTCTCCCAGGCACAACTATGGCCGACGCCACGCTGTTCCGCGTTCCGGCGCGTCTTTGGTTATCGTTCGGGACGTGTCTGATTCCGAAGAGACTGTTTCGCCGACCAGCGCGCAGCTGGGCGCGGCGCGCAAGTTCGTGAAGGCGCACGGCAAGCCGTCCCGCGCGGTGGTGGAGAACATCGGCCGGGCGGGCGCGCGTGTGGTGCTGGTCGGCGCCGACGGCGCCCTCGGCGACGTCGTGGTGCCGTCCGTGGCCACCGGCGAGGCGCTGATCGAGGCGGTCGAGGACCTCTCCCCGGCGACGTGGGACGCGGAGACGGTCAAGGCGACGAAGATCGGCCCGGAGCACCGCCGCAAGATGGCCGGCCGGTGAACCGCACAGCGATCCTGGTCGGCTGCGCGGAGCTTCCTTCCGGTGACGGCGACGACGACGCTCTGGTGCCTGCTTTGTCTTCGCTGGGCTTCTCGGTGTCGTGGGCAGCGTGGGACTCGGACGCCGCGTTCGAGGACGCCGACGCGGTGATCCTGCGCGCGACGTGGGACTACCCGTCGCGGCGTTCGGAGTTCCTCGCGTGGTGCGAGTCGGTCCCGTCTCTCTTCAACTCCGCGGCGGTCGTGCGCTGGAACACGGACAAGTCGTACCTTGTCGAGCTGCTCGACGCGGGTTTGGCGGTGGTCCCGACGACGCTGGTCTCGCCGGGTGACGACGCACGCTTCCCGTCCTCGGACTTCGTGGTGAAGCCATCGGTGGGCGCGGGTTCGCGCGGCGCGGCCCGGTTCGCTGCTGGTGAGGACGCCTCCGCGCACGTGGCGACCTTGCATGCCGAGGGCCACACGGCGCTGATCCAGCCGTACCAGTCCAGTGTGGACACTTCCGGTGAGCTGGCTCTGGTGTATATCGGCGGGTTCTACTCGCACGCGTTCACCAAGAGCGCGATGCTGGGGTCCGAAGTGGACTCGTCGGGGCTGTACCTGTCGGAGAAGCTGGCTCCGGCTTCGCCGCCCGCCGACGCGGTCGCGTTGGCCGAGGACGTGCTGGACGCGGCGTCGGCGTTGCTGGGGATCCTGCGGGCCGAGCTGCTGTACGCGCGGGTGGACGTGGTCCGCGGTGCGGACGGGAAGCCGTTGCTGCTGGAGCTGGAGCTGACGGAACCGTCGCTGGGCTTCCGTCAGACGGACCCGTCGGCGGCGCTGCGGTTCGCCTCGGCGGTGCGGCAGCAACTGGCGTAGTCATCGCACGGCGGCCAGCGCGAGGGCGACGATGGCGCCGATCGTCGTCACGGCGATCGAGCCGGTGAGCAGGTAGAGCCCGCCGATCCCGCTCAAGCCGACTTTGATCAATTCCCGTGCGCCGCGGTTCCGCGCGGGTTTGCTTGTCCTGCCCTTGGTCACTGTGCTACCCCTTTATTGGTGTGCTAGTACGCCCCAGGCAATGGTGACCGGCGGTGAGCCGGGCCGGAACTGATCTTTTGTTTTCGGGCCGGTTTTTTCGTTTCCGGAGTGTTGTCGTCGCTTATCTCGCCGTTGCCGGGGAATTGTCGATCTTCGTCCGGGTAGCGGAGGCGTCATGACCGTCGAGAAGGGGGCTTCACCGTCGGTCGAAGCCGCGCTGCGCTGGCTGGCGACCCGCAAGGACGGCGTGCCCCTGCGCTTTCTCCGCGACGCGATCGAAAAACCGGCGAGCGAGGCGGCGCCTGTGCTCTGCTCATTGGTGACGCCGACAGCGTCGCTCCCCGAGGCAACGGTGGAGTCGCGCGCGCTCGCGTCGTGGGGACTGATGTTCGACGAGATCAACGCAGCCGCGGATGCCCGCCGCCACAGCACCCTCACGGCGGCGTTCCGCGTGCCGCCGGCGCCGGGCGGAACCGCGTGGAAGAGCACGTTGAACGATCGTTTCAAGCAGTTGCTGCTGCTGCCGGGTGTCTTCGGCGACCCGCCGCCCACGACCACGGCGCCGATGCACCAAGCCTGGCGACGCGCGCTCGAGGACCTTGCCGGCCGCTTGGAGGCGAAGCTCGCCTCGCTGACGGGGGCGGACTGGCAGCCCTACATCGACATCGGACGAGCGGCGGTGGAAGTCGTGACCGGGCGCGTCGCCTGGCGGGCCCGGGCCGCGTCGAGAGGGGCGCAGCCGGTGTTCGTGGAACGCATGCTCGTCACGGCGGTCATGCACCGCCGGACGGTGCAGCGCCGCATCACCGAACGCGATATCGCCGCCTGCGAGGACGGCGTCGACGGCTATGAAGCTCACGCGCTGATCGGCTGGACGCACGACGCGGCGGACATCCCGGTGAGGGCGTTGTGGGCGTGCCGGGTGGTCGCTTCACCCAGGGTGCACCCGGGAGCCCCAGTGCCGGCGCGCCTGCGCTTTCGCCGGACGCTGCACAAGGGTGAGCGCTACACGTTCGTTTCCGAAGCGCTCGACAGCCGGCTTGACGAGGAACGCGAGTGGGTCAACGTCGATATCGATCACCACGGCATTGCGCCCGGCGGCCTGACCATCCAGCTGAACTTCGACCCGAAGCACCTTCCCGAGGCGTGCTGGTGGTACGCCGAGCAGCTCGAATTCGAGCGGACGCAGCAACCGCCCGAAGGTGATCCGCACCTGCTGCCCGTCGGGGACGGGTTCGTCCGGCACACCTTCGCCGACGGGTGTCACCCACGGGAGGAGTACGGCATCGCCTTCAGGTGGAAATCCTCGTGACCGATGCGATCGCGTCGGCCACGAGACCCTCCCTCAAGCGACCGCTGAACTAGTTACCGGTGTTGCCACCGCCGCCGCCACCGCCGGGAACCGCGATGGTGGTTGTGGTGCTCGCCGGCTCGTCGCCGATCGACTCCACGAAGATCGCCGCGGCCACTACGAGGAGCAGAGCGCTCGCCGCGGTGACGATCCGCCGGTCTTTCCCGCGCCCTGTTTTGCCGCTGTCCTTGCTCATCGGTCTCCTTAGGTGATCGGAATCCGGCTCACCGTAAGAGAAAGCGGTCGACACGATCGAGGACTCAGCTGCTCGATCGTGTCGTCCCGGGCACATTAAGCTTCTGCGGTTGCCCGCTTCGCCGCCAAACGATCAGCCCGCGGCCACCGCACGTCGGTCGCCCACCCGAGCTGCTCGAAAGTCCGGATCACCCGAGCCGAAATGTCCACCTGCCCCCGCAGCACCCCGTGCCGCGCGCAAGTCGGGTCAGCGTGGTGGGAGTTGTGCCAGCTCTCGCCCATCGAAAGCACCGCCAGCGGCCAAAAGTTGGCCGCCTTGTCGCGTGAAGCGAACGGCCTTTCCCCGATCAGGTGGCAAATCGAATTAACCGACCACGACACGTGGTGCAGGAAAGCGATCCGCACCAACCCGGCCCAGAAGAACGCCGTCACCGCGCCCCACCACGACCACGTGAGCAGGCCACCCAGAAGAGCCGGCAGCGCCAGGCTCAGCGTGATCCACAGCCAGAAGAACCGGTTGACCACCCGCAGATCCCCGTCCGCCACCAGATCCGGCGCGAAACGGTCCGCGTTGGTCACCTCGCGGGAAAACATCCATCCCATGTGCGCGTGCCAGAACCCGCGCAGCAACGCCGACGGCGACGTGCCGAACAGCCACGGCGAGTGCGGGTCGCCCTCGCGGTCGGCGAACGCGTGGTGCCTGCGGTGGCTCGCCACCCAGAAGATCACCGAGCCCTGGACCGCCATGCTGCCCGCGATGGCCAGCGCCACCCGCAGGGGCCGGGACGCCTTGAACGCGCCGTGCGTGAAGTAGCGGTGGTAACCCACCGTCACGCCGAGCGTCGCGAACACGTAGAACACCGCCGCCAGCGCCAGGTCGATCCACGTCATGCCCCAGCCCCACACCAGCGGGACCGCGACGAGGAGTGCCGCGAACGGCACCAGCAGGAACGTCTTCAGCACGAGCATCTCGCCGGTCCCCCGACGGTGGGAGATGAGCGGCTTGGGCGCGGAGCGCGTCGTCATGCGCAGACCCTATGCGGTGCGAGTTAAGGCGGTGTGACCGGCGGTTGCTCAGGCGGTGGCGAGTTCCTTAGGCGCCGCCGTCAGCGAGACGGCCGGGCCGCGGTCGCGGCTGCCCGTCCACAGCGTCGCCGTCGCGATGATCACCGCCATCGCGCCGAGGACGTGGAACGACACCATCGCCTCCGGCACGCCCAGCGCGTACTGCAGCGAGCCGAGCCCGCCCTGCGCGAGCGCGACCACCCACACCGCGATGTAGCGCTGCCACAGGCTCTTCGGCGCGCCGGCGCGCAGCAGCTGCAGGCCGAACACCGCGAGCAGGAGCATGTACAGCACGAGCAGTCCGCCGTGGACCTGGGCGAGGGTCTCCACCGAGACGGCCAGGCGGTGCGTGTTGATGTCGCCGCTGTGCGGGCCGGCGCCGGTCACCGTCGTGCCGGCGGCCAGCACCAGCCACATCACGACGGCCAGCGCGACCAGGACCGAGCGGCCGGGCACCAGTGGCCGGGCGGGTTCGTCGCCTTCGCGGAACGCCCGCAGCAGCAGGACCGCGAGCCAGACGAGGGGAGTGGTGGCGAGGAAGTGGATCGCGACGGTCCACCACTCGAGCTTGGCAAGCACGGTCATCCCGCCGACGACGGCCTGCAGGACGACGCCGCCGGGCATCGTCCAGGCCAGCTTGACCAGGCGGGTGCGGCTCGGGTGGTCGATCTGCACGCGCCAGGCCGTGATGACGGCGACCGCGGCGACGGCGATGACGACGCCGGTCAGCATCCGGTTGCCGAACTCGATCCACTGGTTGAGCGCGTGGATGCCGGGGTGGTCCACCGGGACCAGGCTGCCGGCGACGCACTGCGGCCAGGTCGGGCAGCCGAGGCCCGAGCCGGTGACGCGCACGATGGAGCCGGTGACGCCGATCAGCGCCTGCGCGAGGACCGCGGCGATCCCGACGGCCCGCTGCACGGTGGCGGAGGGATACGGCAGGCGGGCGACGAGGCTGGTGAACGGCACCCATCGATGGTAGAGCGCGCGGAAATACGGCTTTCGGCAGGTCCTGACGCCCTGAACGGCGTGCCGGGCGCAAGGGACCTAGGTCACTCGGTTTTCTTGGCCTTCTTCTGGAACAAGCCCATCGACTGCGCGATGACCGCACCGAAGCCCAGCACGGCGAGGGGAACCGTCCTGATCCAGAACGCTCCCGCGTCCACCTTCACCAAGAGGATGATCGAGCCGATCGCCACCACGAGCAGGAGCAGCATGATCAGGAAGACGCGGGTTTTCGAAACCATGTGGAACTGCTCCCTGGGGGCCGGTTGCGGGTCCGGACGACCTTCCCAGGACGGCGCGCGGTCCGTGAGGTCACTTCTACCCGTCCCGATCGGACTCAGGTGAGTTTCGTGGTGCGGGAAGCCAGCGCTCCCGCGAGCACTGCCCACACTGCCAGGACCAGCATGGGCCCGGGCGCGAAAGAACCGTCCACCAGAGCGGACCGCATCCCCTCCGCCAGGGCTCCCGACGGCAGCAGCTCCACCACCCGGGCCAGCCCCGAGGGCAGCGACGACGGCGCCAGCAGGATGCCGCCCGCCAGGAGGAGCACGAACCAGACGATGTTCGCCAGCGCCAGCACGGCTTCCGCGCGCAGCGCCCCACCCAGCAGCACGCCCAGCGCGCCGAAGGCCAGGGTGCCCAGCACCAGCAGCAACACCGCCGAAGCGAGTCCGGCCGGAGAAGGTGACCACCCCAGGAACGCCGCCACCACGCCGATGATCACCGACTGCAGGACGACGACCACGAGCGCCGCCGCGAGGCGGCCGGCCACCAGCAGCCAGCGGGGCAACGCCGTCGCCGAAAGGCGCTTCAGCACTCCGTAACGCCGGTCGAAGCCCAGCGCGATCGCCTGGCCGGTGAACGCCGACGACATCACCGCCAGCGCCAGGATGCGCGGGGTGATCCAGTCCACTTTGGACGTCGAACCGACCGAAGACGCCGGCAGGATGTCCAGCAGTGACAACCCGATGAGCAGCGCCAGCGGGATCAGCAGCGTCAGCAGCACCTGCTCGCCGTGGCGCAGGGTCAGGCTCGCCTCGACCTTCGCGTGGGTGCGCACCATCCGGCCCAGCGACCCCCGTCCGGGTGCCGGAACAAAAACACCGGGCTCGAACACGCTCATGCCCGCAGCTCCCGTCCGGTCAGCTCCAGGAAGACCTCTTCGAGCGTCCGCTTGCCGACCTGCAGCTCCTCCGGCAGCACGCCCTGCTGCGCGCACCACGCCGTGACCGTCGACACGACCTGCGGGTCGACCGAGCCCACCACGACGTACGTGCCCGGCGCCGACTCGCGCACCGCGTAACCCTCCGGCAGCGCCGCGGTCAGCAGCGCCGTGTCCAGCCGCGTGCGCGCCTTGAAGCGCAGGCCCGCGTTGCCGCTCTCGTCGACCGTCAGGGACTGCGGCGCGCCGGAGACCACGACCTTGCCGTGGTCCACGATCACCACCGTGTCGGCCAGCGCCTCGGCCTCCTCCATCAGGTGCGTGGTCAGCAGCACCGAGACGCCGTCGCGGCGCAGCGCGCCCAGCAGGTCCCACACCAGCCGCCGGGCCTGCGGGTCCATGCCCGCGGTCGGCTCGTCGAGGAACACCAGCTCCGGCCGCCCGACCAGCGCGCACGCCAGCGAGAGCCGCTGCTGCTGCCCGCCGGACAGGCGCTTGAACGGCGTCCGCCGCGACGAGGCCAGGCCGAGGACCTCCAGCAGCCAGGCCGGGTCCAGCGGGGAGGCGGCGCAGGACGCCACCAGCCCGAGCATCTCGTCGGCGCGGACGCCGGGGTAGGCGCCGCCGCCCTGGGGCATGATGCCGACGCGGGGGCGCAGCGCGGCGGACTCGCGCACGGGGTCGAGGCCGAGCACGCGCACCGAACCCGCGTCAGGCTTCAGGAAGCCTTCGCAGATCTCGACGGTGGTGGTCTTGCCTGCTCCGTTCGGACCGAGCAGGGCGAGCAGGCTGCCGCGCTCCATCCTCAGGTCGAGACCGTCGACCGCGCGGGTGGAGCCGTAGCTTTTGACCAGCCCGGTGATCTCGACGGCGGGGGCACTCACATCGGGTCACGATACGGGCTCGGCCCGCGCGGGCACCCGCGGGGACGGCCTGGAGAGCAAGACGGGAGCGAGCCGCCGCACGATCAGCATCCCGCCGCCGCACACGACGATCGCCGCGACGTAGGCGAACGGCAGCACGTACGGGCGGCCGTCGAAGGTGCTGCCGGTGGGCGGCAGGAGGAACGGCAGGGCGGCGGACAGCACCGCCGCGGCCACCCGGAAGCGGGACGTCCCGGCCGCGGCCGCCAGGGGGATCACCGCCCACAGCACGTACCAGGGCTGCAGGTTGATCTGCAGGATCATCACCGCGCCGAGGGAGACGCCGAGGCCGATGATCGGCCGGTAGCGCCACTTGAAGCTGTCCCACAGGAACTTGAACGTGATGGCGACGGCCACCAGGTAGCCGAGCGCGCCGAGGATCGGCACCAGGGCGTTGGTGTGGTTGCCGAGCCCGAGGGCGATGCCGAGGACGCCGGAGAGGTTGGCCAGCTCGGCGGTCGGGGAGATCCAGGAGCGGACCAGGCCGGGGGTGTCGAACGTCGCGCCGACCCAGCCGAAGCCGAGGCCGGTGCCGAAGCAGACGGCGACGAGCACGACGCCGAACCACAGCGCCATCGGCGCGCCGGCGAAGAAGAGGTCCTTGAGGCGGCCGTGCCAGCGTCGCGCGACCATCACGGCGAAGAACGGCAACGCGAACAGGGCGGGCAGCTTCACCGCGACGCCCAGGGTGATGATCGCCACCCCGAGCCCGATGTAGAGCAGCTCGCCGTGCGCCAGTGGTGGCGGCGTGTCGCCCTTCACCCGGATCGGCAGCTTCCGGATGCCCACCTCGAGCCCGGCGAGCATGAGGCCGATGGCGAGCGCGTCGTTGTGGGCGCCGGCGACGAAGTGGAAGATCAGCAGCGGGTTCAGGGCGCCGAGCCACAGGGCCGTCGCGGGCTGGACGCCGAAGCGGCGCGCCAGCCGGGGGAGGGCCCAGACGATGAGGACCACGCCGGCCAGGGCGAGCACGCGCTGCAGGAGCACCCCGACGGCGATGCTGTTGCCCGCCAGCGGCGCGAGCCAGCCGCCGAGGCGCAGCACCAGGGGCCCGTACGGCGCCGGCGTCTCGCGCCACATGTTCGACACGCCCGCGGTGAACGGGTCGGCGACGCCGAGGGCCTGCGCCGGACCCAGGACGTACGGGTCCATGCCGCGGTGCACGATCTCGCTCTGCGCGAGGTAGCTGTAGACGTCGCGGGAGAACAGCGGCGGGATGACCAGCAGCGGCAGCACCCACAGGGCGATCGTGCGCGCGAGCTGGCCCTGCGACGCGAGCCGGGCGCGGTCGGGCCGGGCGAACTTCCCGAGCATCAGCCAGCTGAGCACGAGGATGCCCATCCCGGAGATCGCGATGGCCAGCGACACCGTCGGGATCCGGGTGAACAGCCGCAGCACCGGGATCTCCTGCACCGGGTTGATCACCGGGGCGGCGCCGGCGCCGAGGGAGCCGAGCGCGAGGAAGAGCGAACCGACCGTGCCGAACCGGCGCACGACGTTCAGCCCGCGCAGCTCCTCGGCTTCGAGGGGGAGGGGTTCGAGGGGCCGGACGGGCGAAAGCGTCACCGGATGCGTACTCTCCGTCGCGATCACCGCCGCCTGCTGGTCCTGCTCACCCACTGCCACGGGTGCAGGGTATCGGGGCCGTCTTCGAGTGAGTCGGGTCACTGCCGGACACCCCGCCTTTGCCGACCGCCGGGAAATAAGACACACTTGTGTTGTGAAAAAGACGGAGGCGGGTGATCCGGCGGGCGGCGACATGCCCCGCGCCGTGGTCAACGCTGTCCCGTCGCAGGTCAGCGCCGAGGGCAAGACCCGCAACGAGGTCGCCCGGCTGCTCCTGGAACAGGGTCCCATGACCGCCGTCGTGGTCGCCGAGCAGCTCGGGATCAGCCCCGCGGCCGTCCGGCGGCACCTGGACGCTCTTCTCGCGGACGGCGAAGCCGAGACGCGCGACGCCCCCCGCCGCGGGCCCCGCGGCCGGGGTCGTCCGGCCAAGCTCTTCCTGCTGACCGAGCCCGGCCGCGCCCGGTTCGGGCACGCCTACGACGACCTCGCCGTCTCCGCCATCCGCTTCCTCGCCGAGCACGCGGGCGAAGACGCCGTACGCGCCTTCGCCGAGCAGCGCATCGAGAAGCTCGTCGGGCCGCACCGTTCCGCGATCACTGGATCGAGTGATCCGGCGACGCGCGCGGAGGCCCTGGCGACCGCCCTGACCAGGGAGGGCTACGCTGCGTCGACCCGTCAGGTAGGCGCGCCGGCACCCGGTCAGAACGTCGGCGCTCAGCTCTGCCAGCACCACTGTCCGGTCGCCCACGTGGCCGCGGAGTTCCCGCAGCTGTGCGAGGCCGAGACGGAGGCGTTCGCCGAGCTGCTGGGCACCCACGTCCAGCGGCTGGCGACGATCGCACGCGGTGACTCCGCGTGCACCACCCACGTTCCCGTCACGACGGGGAACAACCCGGCCCATCCCGAGCCGGGAAGCACGGTGCCCTCTGGGCGCACAGCACGGATCCCGAATGGAGGGAAACCCGCATGACTGCCGCTGCCGAGCAGCGCACTCCCACCACCGCGCCACTGAGCCAGGAAGAGACCATCGAGTCCCTTGGCAAGTACGCGTTCGGCTGGGCCGACTCCGACGAAGCGGGCGCCAGCGCCCGTCGCGGGCTGAACGAAGATGTCGTCACCGACATCTCCGGGAAGAAGTCCGAGCCGGAGTGGATGCGCGAAGCGCGACTGAAGGCGCTCAAGCTCTTCGAGAAGAAGCCCATGCCCAACTGGGGTGCGGACCTCTCCGGGATCGACTTCGACAACATCAAGTACTTCGTCCGCTCCAGCGAGAAGCAGGCTGCGAGCTGGGAAGACCTGCCCGAAGACATCAAGAACACGTACGACAAGCTGGGCATCCCCGAGGCGGAGAAGCAGCGCCTCGTCGCCGGTGTCGCGGCGCAGTACGAGTCCGAGGTCGTCTACCACTCGATCCGCGAGGACCTCGAGAAGCAGGGCGTGCTCTTCCTCGACACGGACACCGCGCTCAAGACGCACCCGGAGCTGTTCCAGGAGTACTTCGGCTCGGTCATCCCGGCCGGTGACAACAAGTTCTCCGCGCTGAACACCGCGGTGTGGTCCGGCGGCTCGTTCATCTACGTGCCCAAGGGCGTCAAGGTGGACATCCCGCTGCAGGCCTACTTCCGGATCAACACCGAGAACATGGGCCAGTTCGAGCGCACCCTGATCATCGTCGACGAAGACGCCTACGTGCACTACGTCGAGGGCTGCACGGCGCCGATCTACCAGTCCGACTCGCTGCACTCGGCGGTCGTGGAGATCATCGTCAAGAAGGGCGCCCGCTGCCGCTACACGACCATCCAGAACTGGTCGAACAACGTCTACAACCTGGTCACCAAGCGCGCCAAGTGCGAAGAGGGCGCGACCATGGAATGGATCGACGGCAACATCGGTTCCAAGGTGACCATGAAGTACCCGTCGGTCTTCCTCATGGGCGAGCACGCCAAGGGTGAGGTCCTCTCGGTCGCGTTCGCGGGCGAGGGCCAGCACCAGGACGCGGGCGCCAAGATGGAGCACCTCGCGCCGTACACCTCCTCGACGATCGTGTCGAAGTCGGTGGCGCGCGGCGGCGGCCGCACCTCGTACCGCGGCCTGGTCCGCGTGGCGAAGCGCGCGCACCACTCGCGCTCCAGCGTCGTCTGCGACGCGCTGCTGGTGGACACGATCTCGCGCTCGGACACGTACCCGTACGTGGACATCCGCAACGACGAGGTGTCCATGGGCCACGAGGCCACGGTGTCGAAGGTCAGCGAAGAGCAGCTGTTCTACCTGATGTCGCGCGGTCTCGACGAGGCCGAGGCCATGGCGATGATCGTGCGCGGGTTCGTCGAGCCCATCGCGCGCGAGCTGCCGATGGAGTACGCGCTCGAGCTGAACCGCCTGATCGAGCTCCAGATGGAAGGGTCCGTCGGCTAGTCATGTCGGTTACCGAGAACAACGTTTCCGAAGCTCTTCGCGAGGGGGCCGTCATTCCGGCGGCCTCCCGCGCGGAGCGCTTCACCTCCTACGACGTCGAGGCCTTCGAGGTCCCGGGCGGCCGTGAGGAGAACTGGCGCTTCACGCCGATGAAGCGGCTGCGCGGCCTGCACGACGGCAGTGCGCCCGCCACCGGCGAGATCACCCTCGAAGCCGACGCCGCGCCCGAGCTGACCATCGAGACCGTCGGCCGCGACGACTCGCGGCTGGGCCAGGCCGGCGTGCCGAGCGACCGGATCGCCGCCCAGGCGTACTCCTCGTTCACCAAGGCCACCGTCGTGACGGTGCCCAAGGAGACGAAGGCGTCCAAGCCGTCGGTGCTGCGCATCCACGGCCCCGGTGTGGACCAGGTCGCCTACGGGCACCTGCAGGTCCGCGCCGAGGCGTTCGCCGAAGCCGTCGTCGTCCTCGACCACGTCGGCTCCGGCACCTACGCCGACAACGTCGAGTTCGTCATCGGCGACGGCGCCAAGGTCACCGTGGTCAGCGTCCAGGACTGGGCCGACGACGCGGTGCACGTCTCCGAGCAGCACCTGAAGCTGGGCCGCGACGCCGCGCTGCGGCACACCGTGATCACCCTGGGCGGTGACCTGGTCCGCGTCTCGCCGACGGCGACCTTCACCGACAAGGGCGGCGACGTCGACATGCTCGGCGTCTACTTCGCCGACGGCGGCCAGCACCAGGAGCACCGCCTCTTCGTCGACCACGCGGTGCCCAACTGCAAGTCGCGAGTGGGCTACAAGGGCGCGCTGCAGGGCGAGGGCGCGCACACGGTCTGGATCGGTGACGTGCTGATCCGCGCCGCGGCCGAGTCGACCGACACCTACGAGTTCAACCGCAACCTGGTGCTCACGCCCGGGGCGCGCGCGGACTCGGTGCCGAACCTCGAGATCGAGACCGGCGAGATCGAAGGCGCCGGCCACGCGAGCGCGACGGGAAGGTTCGACGACGAGCAGTTGTTCTACCTCCAGTCGCGCGGGATCGGCGAAGAGGCCGCGCGGCGACTGGTCGTGCGCGGGTTCTTCCACGAGATCCTGGTGAAGATCGACGTCCCCGAGGTGCGCGAGCGCCTCGAAGCCGCGATCGAGGCCGAGCTCGAAGCCGTTGGCGCCTGACGCCGTCCACCACAGACTTCAGGAAAGAAAAGACATGGCTACCCTCGAAATCAAGGACCTCCACGCCTCGGTCGACACCGACGAAGGCGCCAAGGAGATCCTCAAGGGCGTCAACCTGACCATCAAGTCGGGCGAGACGCACGCGATCATGGGCCCCAACGGCTCCGGCAAGTCCACGCTGTCCTACGCGATCGCCGGTCACCCCAAGTACCAGGTGACCTCCGGCGAGGTGCTGCTCGACGGCGAGAACGTGCTCGAGATGAGCGTCGACGAGCGCGCCCGCGCCGGCCTGTTCCTGGCCATGCAGTACCCCGTCGAGGTGCCCGGCGTGTCCATGTCCAACTTCCTCCGCACCGCGGCCACCGCGGTCCGTGGCGAGGCCCCCAAGCTGCGCCACTGGGTCAAGGAGGTCAAGGAGGAGATGGGCAAGCTCGAGATCTCGCAGGAGTTCGCCGAGCGCTCGGTCAACGAGGGCTTCTCCGGCGGCGAGAAGAAGCGCCACGAGATCCTGCAGCTGGCGCTGCTCAAGCCGAAGTTCGCCATCCTCGACGAGACCGACTCCGGTCTCGACGTCGACGCCCTGCGCGTCGTTTCCGACGGGGTGAACGCGTACAAGGCTTCGAGCGAGGTCGGCGTCATGCTGATCACGCACTACACCCGGATCCTGCGGCACATCACGCCGGACTTCGTGCACGTCTTCGCCGGCGGCCAGATCGTCGAGTCGGGCGGCAAGGAGCTGGCGGACGAGCTGGAGGAGAACGGCTACGTCAAGTACGCCGGCAAGCCCGAGCCGGCCGCGCTCTGACTTTCGCCAGTACACACCGAGAATGAGAGGAGTCGGCCCGATGACCACCACCTCGGCCAGCAGTGCTGATGCCGCCTCACCTGAGAAGCGCGCTTCGGCGATTGTGCCACTCGACGTGGCGGCCCTGAGGGCCGACTTCCCCATCCTGTCGCGCACCGTCCGCGACGGGAAACCCTTGGTGTACCTGGACTCCGGGGCGACGTCCCAACGTCCGACCGCCGTGTTCGAGGCCGAACGCGACTACGTCTTCACGTCGAACGCCGCCGTCCACCGCGGCGCGCACCAGCTGTCGGAAGAAGCGACCGACGCGTACGAGTCCGCTCGGGCGAAGATCGCCGAGTTCGTCGGCGCCGACCCCGAAGAGCTGGTGTTCACCAAGAACGCGACCGAGGGCATCAACCTCGTCGCGTACTCGATGAGCAACGCCGCCACCGCCGGTCCCGAAGCCGCGCGCTTCGTCGTGGGCCCGGGTGACGAGATCGTCATCACCGAGATGGAGCACCACGCGAACCTCGTGCCCTGGCAGCAGTTGTGCCAGCGCACCGGGGCGACGCTGAAGTGGTTCAAGGTGACGCCCGAAGGCCGCCTGGATCTGTCCGATGCGGACGAGCTGATCACGCCGCGCACCAAGGTCGTCGCGTTCGCGCACCAGTCGAACGTGCTCGGCACGGTCAACCCGGTGTCGCTGCTCGTCGAGAAGGCCAAGGCCGTCGGCGCGCTCACCGTGCTCGACGCCTGTCAGTCCGTTCCGCACTTCCCGGTCGACTTCCACGCGCTGGGCGTCGACTTCGCGGTGTTCTCCGGCCACAAGATGCTCGGCCCGTCCGGCATCGGTGTGCTCTACGGCCGCACCGAGCTGCTGTCGGCCATGCCGCCGTTCCTCACCGGCGGGTCGATGATCGAGATGGTCCGCATGGAGGGCTCCACCTTCGCGCCGCCGCCGCAGCGGTTCGAGGCCGGCGTGCCGATGACGTCGCAGGCCATCGGCCTCGGCGCGGCCGTCGACTACCTCTCGGCCATCGGCATGGACCGGATCGCCGCCCACGAGCACGAGCTGGCCGCGGCCGCCCTCGAAGGCGTCGGCGCCATCCCGGGCGTCCGGATCATCGGGCCGACCGACCTGAAGGACCGCGGCGCGACCGTGTCGTTCGTGATCGACGGCGTGCACCCGCACGACGCCGGCCAGGTGCTCGACAGCCTCGGCATCGCCGTCCGCGTCGGCCACCACTGCGCGTGGCCCCTGCACCGGGCCTGCAACGCGCAGGCGACCGTGCGCGCGTCGTTCTACCTCTACAACACGCTGTCCGAAGTGGACGCCCTGGTAGCGGGTGTGCGCGAGGCCCAGAAGTTCTTCGGGGTGGCCCAGTGAACCTGGAGAGCATGTACCAGGAGATCATCCTGGACCACTACAAGAACCCGCACGGGCGCGGCCTGCGCGACCCGTTCGACGCCGAATCGTTCCAGGTCAACCCGACCTGCGGCGACGAGGTGACCCTGCGGGTCAAGCTCGACGACGGGAAGGTCGCCGACGTCTCCTACGACGGCCAGGGCTGCTCGATCAGCCAGGCTTCGACGTCGGTCTTGACGGATCTCGTGGTCGGCCACACCCTTGAGGAGGCGTTCACCACCATGGACGCCTTCGTGGAACTGATGCAGGGCAAGGGAAAGATCGAGCCGGACGAGGACGTGCTGGAGGACGGGATCGCCTTCGCGGGCGTTGCCAAGTACCCGGCCCGCGTCAAGTGCGCCCTCCTCGGCTGGATGGCTTTCAAGGACGCCGTCGCCCGGACCACCAGTGGAGCTGAGACAGCATGACCGAAGACACCGCCACCGACACCCGCGAGGGCCGGACCGCCGCCGACCTCGACGCCGAGACGACGGCCACGCAGGACCTCGACCTCGCCAAGCTCGAGGACGTCGAGGAAGCCATGCGCGACGTCGTCGACCCCGAGCTCGGCATCAACGTCGTCGACCTGGGCCTGGTCTACGACATCCGCGTCGAGCAGGACAACACCGCCACCATCGACATGACGCTCACCTCGGCGGCCTGCCCGCTGACCGACGTCATCGAAGACCAGACGTCAGCGGCGCTGACGTCCGGCGGCCTCGTCAAGGACTTCCGGATCAACTGGGTCTGGATGCCGCCGTGGGGCCCGGAGAAGATCACCGAGGACGGCCGCGAGCAGCTGCGCGCCCTCGGCTTCACCGTCTGACGGTCTTTTCATCGAGCGGGTCACCCTCCGGGGTGGCCCGCTTTGTGTATAACGAGCTATACCGCGCGTGCCAGGCCAGCGCGTAAGCGACGAGCGCGGCGAGAAACCCGCTTCCGGCGCCGGTGACCGCGAGGTAGGTCGCGTTGCCGACGACGCCGGCGCGGGTCATCGGGTCGTGGTGGGCCAGGAAGGGCAGCACCTCGGCCAGGCCGCCGATGACCGCACCGGCGGCCAGGAACGCGAGCACGGGCTTGCGGTGACGAGTGGCTCTCGGCGCGCGTCCGGTGGGCGCGGTGCGGTACCAGCGCACGAGCCACCAGCCGAGGATCCCGGCGCCCGCGACCGTGCTGACCAGCTGGATCAGCCGTCCGACGTCGACTCCGGTGACGAGCGGGATCCGCAGGAACGGAAACCCGCCGCTTTCGTGGGTGAAAGCGTCCCAGCCGACGTGGGTGGCGGCGCCGACGACCAGCGACAGCGCGATCCAGCCCGGCCGCCGCCAGCTGAAGCGGCGGGGGAGCCGTTCGGCCAGGGGCCTCGGTGCCAGGGCCAGCAGAGGTTCCTTCAGGACGATCTGGAAGACCGCCAGCAGGACGAGCGCGAGCAGCGGGTCGAGCCAGAGGACGGAAGTCAGTTCGTGGGTCCTGGTCAGGCCGACGCCGGGCAGCCGCGGCACGAACCAGAAGACGTCCGGGGCGACCGACCCGGCGACGAGCGCGGCCGGGACCAGCGGTCGTCTCGCCAGCGGGAGCACGGCGGCGGGATGACTCAGCGTGAACGGCACGGGAGCTAGTATCCCGGGGTGGTCCTGCGGTCGATCCTCCTGTTCCTGGCCGCGGCGGTCTGCGAAATCGGCGGCGCGTGGCTGATCTGGCAAGGCGTCCGCGAAAACCGCGGCTGGCTCTGGATCGGCGGTGGCCTGGTGGCCCTCGGCCTCTACGGCTTCGTGGCGACGCTCCAGCCGGACGCCCACTTCGGCCGCATCCTCGCGGCGTACGGCGGCGTGTTCGTGGCCGGTTCACTGGTGTGGGGGATGGTCGCGGACGGTTACCGTCCCGACCGGTATGACGTGATCGGCGCGCTGTTGTGCCTGGCCGGCGTCGCGGTGATCATGTACGCGCCCCGGACGGGGTAACGCCGTCCGCTTCGCGCCGATAGATCTTGGTGACCGAACCCGTCTTCCCGCCCGCACCACCCCCTGCGCCGAAGCGGCGCCGAGTTTCGCCCGTCCTGCTGGTGATGATCGCCGTCATGGTGCTCGGCGTGGCCGCCGGCGGCTACGGCCTCGGGCGGCTGATGCTGGGGTACGAGGCCTACGTGATGCAGAGCGGGAACATGAGCCCGACGCTGGCGACCGGCGACCGGCTCGTCGTGCGCCCGGTCGACGAGGTGCACCGCGGGGACGTCGTTGCGATCGACCTGAGCGCGTACGCCGAGGCGAGCCACGAGGGCGTCAGTGTCGTCCGCGTGGTCGGGGTCGCCGGGGACACGGTCGCCTGCTGCACCGACGAGCACCTCTCGGTCAACGGCAAGCCGATCACCGAGCCCTACATCACGCCCGGCTTCGAGGGGCTCTTCGAGTTCTCGGCCACGGTGCCCGAAGGCACGATCTTCGTCGAGGGCGACAACCGCGGCAATTCCGACGACTCGCGGTTCAGCGGCCCGGTGCGGTCGTCCGGCGTCGTCGGGTTGGTGGTCGCGACCGGCACGGTGGTCACCCCGAAGGCCCTGACCCCGGTCACCTCGTTCACCGACGCGGGCCTGCCGGGAGCGCCGAACTCCGACGGGACCCTGCCTGGCTTGCGGTGGTGGATCCTCGGTGGGTTCGTGCTGTTCGTCGGCGGGTTCATCGGGCTGATCGTGACCGTCGTCCGGAACGCCGGAGGACGGCGAAAAGCAGCTCCACCGGTGCGCTGATCGCCAGCAGGGTACTTTCGGCCGTGGCCCCGATCGTCCGTGGACTTCTAACCTGACCGCGCGAACCACGGTGAAGTGTTCTCTAAACCGGACGAAGGAGACACGATGAACGGACGCGCGATCGGCCGGATCGTGGCACTGGCCACGGCAGTCGCGGCCCCGCTGGGCTTGGGGCTCGCGGTCGCCCCCGCCGCTTCGGCGGCCGCGGTCACGACGTTGTACTACAGCTCGTCGGGCGCGCCGGACTACCTGGGCCAGATCGACCAGGGCGCGGCCAACTGGAACGCCGCGGTCACCGACGTGAAGCTGGTCAAGCGGACCTCGGGGGCGACGATCAAGTTCCACGAGATCCACAGCGGCGGTTCGTACACGAACACGAACGGCCACGGCCGCGGCGACATCTACCTGGACACGAGCCAGGTGGCGGAGGGCTTCGACCCGACCCGCATCGCGGCGCACGAGCTGGGCCACAACCTGGGTCTGCCGGACCACTACACGGGCCCGTGCACGGAGTTGATGTCCGGCCACGGCCCGGGAACGGCGTGCACGAACGCGAAGCCGTCGGCGGCCGAGGCGGCGAAGGTGCAGTCGTTGTGGGTGAACGGTTTCGCGGCTACCGCGGCCGCTTCCCAAAAGGTCGCTTACTAGCTCGACCCGCGTCCACCGCGTGGCCGGCTGGCTGACCGGTCTCAGAGCCGGTCAGCCAGCAGCTTCGCGAGGGTGGTGTAGCTGTCCGCGCGGCCCTCGGAGCGCACGAACAGGGTCGCGGTACGCAGTTGGCCGTGGCTGTGCTTGGCGACCGCGATCTGCGTGCCGGCGTCCTTCGTCTCGCAGTGCATCGCGCCCTCGCCGATGCCGGGCATCGGCACCACGTCCGCACAGTCCTTTTCCGACCGGGAGAGGAACCGGGCCGGCGTGCTGGAATCCGTGGCGACGAACAGGCTTCCGGTCAGCCCCTTGCCGTAATCGCAGGAGTAGGCCTTGCCGACGCCGGTCTGTACCGGATCTTGCTCGGTCGATCCACCGGTGAGTACCTGGGTGAGCGCCTGCATGATCTCCTCGGCGCTGAGGAACGGGCAGGCCGCGGTGACCGACGCCGGCGAGGCCGCCGGTGTGAAGGTCGGGGCCGTCGTCTTCGGCTTGCTCACCGTGCTGGACGGCGGTGTCGACGTCGCGGGCGGCGGTGCCACGGCCGGAGTGCCACCTGAACACGCGGCGACACCGGTCAGCAGGCAGGCAGCGAGGATCCCCCCGAGAAAGCGCATGCCGGTAATCTAGCCTTTGATCACCTTCGGGCGATCTCGATCATGCAACGGGCCGGTCTCGTCAGTCGAGACCTTCGAGCAGGGCCTGGATCGCCGCCGCCATCGCGGCCGGGTCGCCGTCGCCCGGGCGCAGCACCAGGTCCGGCGCCGACGGGCGCTCGTACGGTGCGTCGATCCCGGTGAACCCTCGGATCTCCCCGGCCCGCGCCTTCGCGTACATCCCCTTCGGGTCCCGCGCCTCGCACACTTCGAGGGGCGTGTCCACGAAGATCTCCACGAACGGCAGATCGCCGGAAATCGCCCGCGCCGAAGCGCGATCCGACTCGTACGGGCTGATCAGCGACGCGATCGCCACCACGCCCGCGTCCGCGAACAGGCGCGCCACCTCGGCCACCCGCCGGACGTTCTCCGCGCGGTCCTCGGGGCTGAAACCCAAGCCCGCGTTCAGGCCGTGGCGCAAGTTGTCGCCGTCCAGGAGGTACGCCGGGCGGCCCGCCGCCACCAGGCGGCGTTCCAGCTCCACCGCCACCGACGACTTGCCCGACGCCGACAGCCCGGTCAGCCACACCGTCGCGCCACGGGTCGGGCGGTCCTCGCGGCGGACCGCCGCCGTGTGCCAGACGACCGGGGACAGCGGTGCGCCGGTGATCATGCCCGCCGCGACCGTGTCGCCGGTGTGCTCGTCCACCAGCAGGAACCCGCCCGTGGCGCGGTTGCGGCGGTACGGGTCGAACAGCAGCGGCGCGCGCGTGCGCAGCCGGATCCGGCCGATGTCGTTCAACGACAACGACTCCGCGGAGTCACGGTGCAGCGTGGTCACGTCGAGGCGGTACTCCAGCCGCTCCACCGAACCCCGCGTTTCGGTGGTCGTGTGCCGGACGACGTACGAAGCGCCCGGCGTCAGCGAGGACCGAGCCGAGAACCAGCACACCAGCGCGTCGACCTCGCGCGCCGACTCCGCGCGATTGCCCGGCCGGCAGAGCATCGCGCCCCGGCCCAGATCGAGGTCGTCGGCCAGCTCGACCGCCACCGCCTGCCCGGTGAAGGCCTCCTGAAGCGGGGTCCCGCCGGGCCCCCACACCGCCCGGACCCGGGAGGTGAACCCGGACGGCAGCGCCACGACCTCGTCGCCCGGCTTGAACACCCCGCCGGCGATGGTGCCCGCGTAGCCGCGGAAGTCCGACCGGCGGATGACGTACTGCACCGGGAACCGCGCGTCGATCAGGTTGCGGTCGGACGCGACGTGCACCTCCTCCAGCTGGTGCAGCAGCGAAGTTCCTTCGTACCAAGGCATGCTCGCGCTGCGGTGGACGACGTTGTCGCCGTGCAACGCCGAAACCGGCACGAACGTCAGGTCGGCGACGTCCAGCTTCATCGCGAACCGGCGGAAGTCCTCGCGGATCTCGTCGAACCGCTCCTGCGACCAGCCGACGAGGTCCATCTTGTTCACGCACACCACGAGGTGCCCGATCCCGAGCAGGGACGCGAGGAACGCGTGCCGCCGCGACTGCTCCAGCACGCCCTTGCGTGCGTCGACGAGGACCAGTGCCAGGTCGGCCGTCGACGCGCCGGTCACCATGTTCCGCGTGTACTGCAGGTGCCCCGGCGTGTCCGCGATGATGAACTTCCGCTGGGGCGTGGCGAAGTAGCGGTGCGCGACGTCGATGGTGATGCCCTGCTCGCGCTCGGCGCGCAGGCCGTCGGTCAGCAGCGCGAGGTCCGGGTAGTCCTCGCCGCGCTCCCGGCTGGCGCGTTCGACGGCGGCGAGCTGGTCGGTGAAGATCGCCTTCGAGTCGAACAGCAGCCGCCCGATCAGCGTCGACTTGCCGTCGTCGACGCTGCCCGCCGTGGCGATCCGCAGCAGCTGCATCAGAAGTAGCCTTCCCGCTTGCGGTCTTCCATGCCTGCTTCGGAAATCCGGTCGTCCGCCCGCGTCGCGCCACGTTCGGTGACGCGCGTCGCGGCCACCTCGGCGACCACTTCGGACGGTGTCGCCGCCGACGATTCGACGCAGCCGGTGCACGTCGCGTCGCCGACGGTCCGGAAGCGGACGGTCGCTTCGTACGGCGTCTCACCGTCCACAAGAGACAGAAAACGGGTCGCCGCCAGCAGCATGCCGTCGCGCTGGACGACCGGACGCCGGTGCGCGTAGTACAGCGGTGGCAGCGCGATCCGCTCGTCGCGGATGTACTGCCAAATGTCCAGCTCGGTCCAGTTCGACAGCGGGAAGACGCGGATGTGCTCGCCGCGCCGGTGCCGCCCGTTGTAGAGGTTCCACAGCTCCGGGCGTTGCGCCCGCGGGTCCCACTGGCCGTGCTCGTCGCGGAAGCTGAAGACGCGTTCCTTCGCCCGTGCCTTCTCCTCGTCGCGGCGGGCGCCGCCGAACACGGCGTCGAAGCCGCCTTCGCGGATCGCCCGCAACAGCGTGACGGTCTGCAGCCGGTTGCGGCTGGCTCCCGGGCCGGTCTCCTCGACGACGCGGCCGGCGTCGAGGTCGTCCTGCACGCTCGCCACCTCGAGCCGGAGGTTCAAGGCGGCGACGGTCTCGTCGCGGAACCGCAGCACCTCGTCGAAGTTGTGGCCCGTGTCGACGTGCAGCACGGGAAAGGGCAGTGGGGCCGGCCAGAAGGCCTTCGCGGCGGCGTGCAGCATCACCACCGAGTCCTTGCCACCGGAGAAGAGCAGCACCGGACGTTCGAAGGTCGCCGCGACCTCGCGGAAGACGTGCACGGCCTCCGCTTCGAGCGCGGCCAGGTGCGAGAGTTCATAGGCCACGGACACCGGAAAAAAGTAGAACATGTTCTTGTCATCGGTCAAGCGGTGCGCGATCCTGGGACGATGGACCTGGTCGTACTCGAAGAGATCCGCCGGCTGAAGTACCGCTACCTCCGCGCGGTCGACCTGAAGCAGTGGGACGAGGTGGCCGACACCTTCACCGCCGACGCCACGGCCGACTACGGGACCCGCGCGACGGGGGAGGACGGGAAGCACTTCGAGGGTCGCGACGCCATCGTCGCGTTCCTCATCGAGAGCCTCGGCAACGGCATCATCACCGTCCATCACGCAGGTCAGCCCGAGATCGAGGTCGACGGCGACACCGCGACCGGGCGCTGGTCGTTCACCGACAAGGTCATCGTGCCCGAGCACAAGGTGATCATCGAGGGCGCCGCGTTCTACGAGGACACCTACCGCCGCGAGACCGACGGCGCGTGGCGGATGACGCACATCGGCTACGTCCGGACGTACGAGTCGATGGTCTCGTGGAAGGACACCCCGGGCTTCCGGCTGCTCGCGAACCGCTGGGCTGTTCCGGCATGATCGAGAACGAGTTCTCGTTGACCCGGTCGTTCGCCGACGCCATCGCCGAGGCCGAGAAGCTGATCGCCGAAGCGCCGCCGGCGCAGACCGAGCAGGGCCTCCTCGAGGGCTACGACTACCTCGCCGGCAGCATCCGCGCGTCGCTGCAGATGGCCTGGGCCTACCAGCGCGACTTCCCGTACTTCACCGCGTCCACCGGGCCGTACACCAAGATGGGCCTGGACAACCCGGACACGCTCTACTTCAACGCGAACATCCGCGCCGACCGCGAATACCTCGTCACCGGCGTCCGCGGGACCACCGCCGACCTGAGCTTCCAGATCCTCAACGGCGACTACTCGCCGGTCGTGGTGCCCGACAGCCTCGCCGCGTTCGACGACCGCGCCATCGAAATCGGCGAAGACGGCCGGTTCGAGCTGCGCTTCGGACCGGCGCGCGACAACCCGGGGCCGAACTACTTCGTCCTCGGCGAGGGCTCGTCGATGCTCGTCGTCCGCGAGGTCCACAGCGACTGGGCGACCGAGAAGCGCGGCGAGATCCGGATCCGGTGCGTCGACACCGCCGGGCAGGCGCCGCCGGTGCCGGACCGCTCGGCGATGGCGAAGCGCTACGGCGTCACCGGCAAGATCCTGCTGAGCCGGCTCCGGACGTTCCTGGCCTTCCCGAAGTGGTTCTACGACAACCTGCCGGTGAACACGATGACCGAGCCGCGCTCGACGCCGGGCGGGCTGACCACGCAGTTCTCCTCGGCCGGGCACTACGAGCTGGGTGACGAAGAGGCGATGATCGTCACCGTGCCGCGCTGTGCCGACGCGCCGTACCAGGGCATCCAGCTCGGCAGCCTCTGGTACGTCTCGCTGGACTACATCAACCACCAGACGAGCCTCACCGCCGACCAGGCGCGCGTCGACCCGGACGGCAAGATCCGGTTCGTCATCAGCGAGCGCGACCCCGGCGTGGCGAACTGGCTGGAGCGCAACGGCCACGACCGCGGGTACGTCCAGATCCGGTGGCAGCGGCTCGCGCGGGACCTCGGCCCGGCCGACGGGCCGGTCGTCGAGGTGGTCAAGGTGGACGAGCTGCCCGACCGGCTGCCGTTTTACGACGACGCCCGGGTGACGCCTGAGGAATGGGCGTCGAGGATCGCGGCCCGGCAGGACGCCGTCGCCGCCCGGATGCTGGGGTGAGCGTGGCGGAGTTGTTGCAGGGCAAGGTGGTCGTGGTCTCGGGTATCGGCCCGGGGCTCGGCCGGTCGATCGCCGTGCGCAGCGCGCTCGCCGGCGCGGACGTCGTGCTCGCGGCGCGCACCGAGTCGCGGCTGACCGAGGTCGCGAAGGAGGTCACCGACCTCGGCCGTCGTGCCGTCGCGGTTCGCACCGACATCGACGACGAAGACTCCGCTGCTCACTTGGTGAGCGAGGCTGTCGAGGCCTTCGGCCGGGTGGACGCGGTGGTGCACAACGCCTTCGCCGTCCCGCCGCTGACCGATCTGGCCACTGTGGACCTGGACGCCGTCCGCGCCGGGTTCGAGACGGCCGGGATCTCGGTGCTCCGGCTGACCCGGCTGTTCCTGCCCGCGCTCAAGGAGAGCAAGGGCTCGCTGGTGATGATCAACTCGGCGGTCCTGCGGCATTCGCGGCGCACGTTCGGCGCGTACAAGATGGCGAAGTCCGCGCTGCTCTCGCTTTCGCAGAGCCTCGCCAGCGAACTCGGGCCGGACGGGATCCGCGTCAACACCGTCGCACCCGGGTACATCTGGGCGCCGAACCTCAAGTGGTACTTCAACTACCTGGCCAAGGAACGCGGAATCACGCCGGAAGAGGTGTACGCCGAAACGGCGTCCACAATAGACCTGCGGAAGCTGCCGGAGCCCGACGAAATCGCCGACGCCGTGGTGTTCCTCGCCTCGCCGATGGCGCGCGCGATCACCGGGCAGTGCCTCGACGTCAACGGCGGCGAGTACCACCACTAGGAGGATCCATGCTCCCCGGCCGCGAAGACGTCGGCACCGTCGAGGACCTGCACGCGTCGGCCACCAAGCTCACCGGGCTCGACGACTTCGGCGGCGACGAGCACGTCGAAGGCATGCGCGTGCTGCTGGAGGCGTACGAGGCGGACGAGGACCTCACGCCGTTCGGCAACAAGGTGCACCGGGCGATGCTGCGCGGCGCGCTCGTCGCCCGGCTGCTCAGCGAGGCGGGCTGGAAGCAGCACCCGGCGTCGGCTTCGGTGGCGATCGAGCGGCCGATCTTCGTCACCGGCCTGCCCCGCACGGGCACGACGGCGCTGCACCGGCTGCTCGCCGAGGATCCGGGGCACCAGGGGCTGGAGGTCTGGCTGGCCGAGGTTCCGCAGCCGCGGCCGCCGCGCGAGACGTGGGCGGACAACCCGGTGTACCAGGGGATTCAGGCCGGTTACGAGCGGCACCACGTCGAGCACCCGGAGTTCATGGGCGTGCACCACATGTCCGCGGACCAGGTGGAGGAGTGCTGGCAGCTGCTGCGCCAGTCGATGCGCTCGCTGTCGTTCGAGTGCCTCGCGCACGTGCCGCGCTACTCGAATTGGCTCGCGAAGCAGGACTGGACCGACGCCTACGCCCGCCACCGGCGCAACCTGCAGCTCATCGGGCTGCCGGACGCGGGCAAGCGGTGGGTCCTGAAAAACCCGAGTCACCTCTTCGCCTTGGACGCGTTGATGGCGGCGTACCCGGACGCGCTGGTGGTCCAGACGCACCGCGCGCCCGGGACGATCATGGGCTCGATGTGCAGCCTCGCGGAGAAGGCCGCCGACGGCTGGTCCACGAAGTTCCGCGGCGAGGTGATCGGCAGGTCCCAGCTCGGCCTGTGGGCCCGCGGCGCCGACGAGTTCGACGCGGCGCGCACCCGGTACGACGCGGCCCGGTTCTGCGACGTCCGGTACGAGGACTTCGTCGCGGACCCCATCGGCACGGTGTCCACTGTGTACGACCACTTCGGACTGACGCTCACCGACGACGCCCGGGCGGCGATGACCGCGCTGCACACCAAGAGCCGTTCGGGGGAGCGGAAACCGGCCCACCGCTACAGTCTGGCGGACTTCGGCCTGACGCCCGAGGAAGTCGACGAGCGCTTCGCGCGCTACCTCCGCACGTACTTCTAGCCGGCCGGGATGGGCTCCGCGAGAGCCGCGCGCGAGGGCGCCGCCGGGAACGGGTCGGCGAAGTACTGCGTCTCGTGCGTCACGAGGCCGCCGTCGAACTCCATGATGCTCACCGTGCGGGTCGGCACGCCGTCGTAGGTGATCACGCACTCGCTGACCCACAGGCCGCCGCCGCCCTGGATGCGGCGGATCGTGAAGTGGCGCTCGGCCGGATGACCGCCGCGCTGGGCCTGGATCTTCGCGCGGCCGCGGAAGCGCTCGCCGGACTGCGGGTAGTCCAGGATCGCGTCGTCGGCGTAGATCGCGTGCTCGCGCTCGACGTCGCCTTGTTCCGAAGCGGTCCAGTGCTCGACGATCGCGGCGCGGATCTCGGCGTCCATGCCGGAAACCCTACGCCGTGATCAGCTTGACGACGTCGTCCATCGACGGTCCGGCGGCCATCTCGGCGGCCAGTTCTTTCGCCCGGGCCCGGTAGCGCGGCTCGTCCAGGATCGCGCGGATGTCGCGGCGCAGCGTTTTCGGCGGGACCGACGCGCGGGTGCGGCCGATCCCGGCGCCGGACCACCGGACGCGGGCGGCCACCTCGCGCTTGTCCTCGCTGGCCCCGACGACGACCAGCGGGACGCCGTAGCGGAGCGCCTGGTTGACGCCGCCGTACCCGCCGTTGCTGACCATCGCGGCGCAGCGGGGGAGCAGCTCGTCGTAGGGCAGGAATTCGGCGACGCGGACGTTGTCCGGCAGCGGACCCGGGCTCAGCTTGCCGCCGCACGTCGTCGCGACGACCAGCACGTCTTCGCCGGCCAGGGCGGCGATCGCAGGCTCGACGAGCCGGCCCAGGTCGTCGTTCGCCACGGTCCCCTGGGTGACGTGCACGATCGGGCGGGAGCCGTCCAGGTCGGCCCACCACGGTGGCAGCGGGTGCTCGGCCGTCGCGCTGACCGTCGTCGGCCCGATGAAGTGCAGGGGTGCGTTCGCCCGCGGGTATTCGAAGCCCGGGCAGGTCATCTGCAGGACGCCGTCGCTGTGCAGTGGCCAGTCCGCGAAGAGCATGCCGGGGTCTTCGCCCAGTGCGGTGCGGGCTTGCTTCTGCGCCGGCCGCAGGACCCAGGGGGCGAGCACCTTCAGGATCGCGCTGTCCGGGCCGCTCGGGACCGGGGGCATGAAGGGCAGGAAGCCCAGCACGAGCACGCGCGGCCGGTGCTCGCGGCGCACGAGGGCCAGGCCCGCCATGAAGAGCGGGTCGCAGAGCACGACGTCGACGTCGACGTCGAGGTCCAGGACGCTCAGCTGGGCCGGCATCGCGCGGACGAAGTTCGTCAGCTCGAACCGGGCGAGCTTCAGTCCCTTGAGGCCGGCGCGGCCGGGGATCGAGCCGTCGAGGTCGGTCTCGTCGAAGTCGGCTTCCGGCGGCAGGAGTTTTACGGTGGCGTTCCCGAAAGCCTCCCGGTAGCGCGCGCCGGTGACGACGGTGACGTCGTGCCCGGCGGCCAGCAGGGCCTCGACGATCGGCTTGGTCGGGCCGACGTGGCCGCGAGCGGGTTGCACGCAAACGAGTACGCGGGTCATGGCTCCCCCTGGATTGACCGATACGCTGTACCATCCAATTGATGACGATACCCGAACGGCGCCGCTACTCGTCACCGGTGCGCGCGGCGCGAGCGCGGCAAACCCGCGCGCACGTGGTGGCGACGGCCGGGCGCCTGTTCGCCGAACGCGGCTACGCGGGGACGAGCATGCGGCAGATCGCCGCGGCGGCCGGCGTGAGCCTCGAGACCGTGACGCAGGCCGGGCGCAAGGCGGACCTGCTGCTCGCCGCGTTCCAGGAGGGCTTCGCGGGTGACCCGGACGCGGTGAACCTGGACGCGCTCGTGGGCTCGGCCGCGGAGCTGCCGGTGGTGGTCGGGCGCGTGGCCGAGGGGGTGCGGAGGTCGCTGCCGATCTGGCGCGCGTTCACGACGGCGGCGATGGCCGACCCGGCGGTGGCGGCGGTCCGCGCGAAGCTGGCGGTGGCCCGCCGCGCGGAGATCGTGGCGCGCCTGGAAGCGGCGGGAATGCCGGCTTCCGGCCGGCTCGCGGACGCGATCGGCTTGCTGACCTCGCACGAGGCGTACGACCACCTGACGGCGGTGTGCGGCTGGCCGCACGAGGACTACGTGACGTGGACGGCCGAGGCCATCCAGGCTCAGCTCGGGCTCGGCGGGTCGTGAGCGGGAAACCGGGTCAGAACACGGTTTCTCACTCACGACCGGCTGCGGCAGACTCCTAACCCGCGGCGGCCTGCAGACCGCGTGTTCCGATGCCGCGCAGCACTTCCACCCGCTCCGAGCCCGGCCGGCTGAGCACCCAGCTCGACCCGGGCACCGCCTTGGCGCGCTTCTTCAGCGGCGCCAGCAAGCGCGAAACCTCTTGGTACGAGCGGATCGAGCCGCTCGCGCACACCAGCGTCGCCAGGGAAACCGTCACCGGCATGCCGTCCGCCGTCCAGTGGCGGTCCAGCAGCGCGGCCGCCACCGTCGCGATCTCGTCGACGTCGCAGACCACCAGGAAGTCGTCGCCGCCGACGTGGCTGACCCGCATCCGGCGCAGCTGCCCGGTCAGCCCGGTGAGCGCGCCGCCCAGCTCGCGGATCAGGTCGTCGCCCGCGGCGAACCCGGCCGTGTCGTTGACCGCCTTGAACGCGTCGATGTCCAGCCACGCCGCCACGAACGGCTCGCCGATCGTGATCCGGCGGGCGACGTCGCGGGCGACCGTGTCGCTGCCCGGCAGCCGGGTGAGCGGGTTCAGCGCCGCCGCGGCTTCGACCTTCGCCTCGGCCACGCCGCGCACCACCTCGGTCACCAGCACCACGCCGAGGCAGCGGCCGACGTCGTCGACCACGACGACGTCGTCGCCGGTGCGCCCCCAGTCGGCGTCGGTGACCAGCTCGAGGAACTCCATCGCGCCCGCGCGGGCTTCCATGGTGCGCGGGGTGTCCGCGAGCCGCGCCGCCGGGCGCTTCGCGTGCAGCGCGTGCCCGTACGGGCCGGTGACCGCGACCAGGAACCGTGTCCGGTCGACCGACCAGCGCGGCCGGTTCAGCTCGTCGACCCCGATGACGCCGCTGGGCGCGTCCGCCGCCGCCAGCACCTCGCGGACCTCGTCGCAGGTCGCGGTTTCCGGCAGCGTCGTGGCCGGGCGGAGGAAGTCGCCGACGCACTGCGCCGGACCCGCCGCGCGCGGGGTGGCCGGTGAGCGCGTGAGCAGCGCCGGGGCCGGGCCGGCGGCGGTGGGCGGGGCCAGCAGGTTGCCCTGCGCGATCCGGATGCCGAGGCTCCGGACGGCGTCGAGCTGGGCATCGGTCTCCACACCGGTCGCGACGAGCCGGGTGTCGGTGCGGTTGGTGAAGTGCAGCAGCGCCTCGACGATGGCCGCCGGTCCCGGGTCGTCCGGCAGGCCGCGCAGCACCGTGCGGTCGAGCTTGACCAGGTCGACCGGCGCCTCGACGAGCAGGCCGAGCGGCAGGTCGCCGCGGCCGAGGCCGTCGAGGGCGAGCCGGAAGCCGAGCTCGGTGAGCGTCCGCATCCCGGACAGCGCACGGGCGGCGGGCAGCGGCGCGAACGGCGGGCCGATCTCGAGGACGACGTCGCGCGTGCGGCGCCCGGCGTCGCCGAGCTCGGCCAGCAGGTCGTCGTACATCGCCTGCGGCGCGGCGAGGGTGCGGGCGGAGAGGTTGAGGTGCAGGGGGAGTGCCGACTCGTCCTGCCGGACGGCGGCGATCGCGAGCCCGAGGTCGACCTCGGCGAGGCGCCCGTCGCGGCGCGCCTGCGTGAGCAGTTCGGGGACGGTGCCCTGGCCCGGCCTGGCCAGCGCTTCGTGAGCCACGACGCCTCCCGTGTGGAGGCTGTACAGCGGCTGGAAAGCGAAGCGGACCGCGCGTGGCGACTTCACGCCCCGATCGTCGCGGGTCGGGCGGCGAAACGAAACCGATGTCGACTGATGTTCACCGCCGATACCCGAATCGGAGTAACGGAGGGTGACGTCGGCCACTAGTTCAGAGTTGACTTATATAAGTCGATACTTGTAGCTTGGCCGGGTGCACGCGTTCGACGTTCTCGGTGACCCGGTCCGCCGCCGGATCCTCGAGCTGCTGGCCGACGGCGAGCGCGCCGCCGGCGCGGTGACCGAGGTGATCCGGGCCGAGTTCGGCATCTCGCAGCCCGCGGTGTCCCAGCACCTGAAAGTACTGCGCGACAACGGTTTCGCGGTCGTCCGCCAGGACGGGACGCGGCGGCTGTACGCGGTCGGGCACGAGCCGCTGCACGACATCGAAGTCTGGCTCGACCGGTTCCGCCGGTTCTGGACGCCGCCGCTGGACGCACTGGCCACCGAAATCGCCCGCGGCAAGCGCGCGCGGCGCCGCACCGAAGGAGAAGGTTCGTGATCGACGTCAGCCACCAGATCAGCGCCGTCCGCCGCACGCTCGGCGACCGGGTCGTCGAGGGGGAGGAAGCCCGCGTCCTGACCATCAGCCAGGTCTACGACACCGACGTCGACGACCTGTGGGACGCCTGCACGAACCCCGAGCGCATCCCGCGCTGGTTCCTCCCGGTCAGCGGCGAGCTGAAGCTGGGTGGGAAGTACCAGCTGGAGGGCAACGCGGGCGGCACGGTCGAGCGTTGCGACCCGCCGAAGAGCTTCGCCGCGACGTGGGAGTTCGGCGGCAACGTCAGCTGGATCGAGGTCCGTCTCACGCCCGAGGGCGACGGGACCCGGTTCGAGCTGGAGCACGTCGCGCACATCGACGAGCGCTGGGACGAGTTCGGCCCCGGCGCGGTCGGCATCGGCTGGGACGGCGCGCTGGTCGGCCTGGTCCTCCACCTGGCCACCCCGGGCTCTTCCGTCGACCCGGAGGCGGCGATGGCCTGGATGATGTCCCCGGAGGGCATCCGCTTCATGACGGCGTCGAACGAGGCCTGGTACGAGGCCGACGTCGCGTCGGGCGCGGACCCGGCGAAGGCCCGGGCGGCGGCCGACCGCACGCTCAAGGCGTACACGACCCCGCCGGAGGCCTGACCCGCACCGTGTCGACCCGCCAATCACGCGAGTCGACCCTCTGATCACGCGTGATGCCCCTGCAATCACGCGTGATGCCTCGCGGCTCACGGGTGTGACCTTCCCACGCACCGAGGCCGAACGGCTTCTCGCGTGATCAGAGGGGCATCACGTGTGATTAGAGGGGCATCACTCGTGATTGGAGGGTCGACACGGGTCAGCGTTCGCCGGCCTTGACCGCGGTCAGGGTGATCACCGCGTCGGCCGGGACCTCGGTGCCGGCCGGCGGGTCCTGGCCCGTCTGGACCCAGTTGCGGTCGATGACCAGCATGCGGCCCTGGCCCGTGCCGTCGACCTCGCGCAGGTTGTAGAGCCCGGCCTTCTGCATCGCGTCCTGGGCGTCCTGGTGGTTCATGCCGGAAACGTCCGGGACCTTGATCCGCTTGGCCGGCTTGGACGTCGAGGAAGACGCCGAGGCCGAGGTGGGAGCCGTGCCGGGATCGCCGGGCGGCGTGCCGCACGCGACCAGGGTGAACGCGAGTGCTGCCAGCGTCGTGACCATCGCTCGGGGCATACCTGAAGGTACCCACGCACCTGCCCGCCGTTCGGGTGAAGCCGGATAAGGTCGGGCGCATGGATCAGGGCAGCGAGCAGACCGACCCGAGGGTGGTGCGGCGCGACCCGGTGGCGAACGCCGGCGGGTTCACCGACCTGGCGACCAGCCCGTTCCGGATCGACCGCGACCGCATCGCCGCCTCGCCGTTCTTCGCCCGCCTCGGCGGGGTGACGCAGGTGGTCAGCGCCGGCGGCGCCGGGCTGCTGCACAACCGGCTCACCCACAGCCTGAAGGTCGCGCAGGTCGCCCGCGCCATCGCCGAGCGGATCACCGCCGGCGACGACGCCGGCCTCGTCGACAAGCTGGGCGGCTGCGACCTCGACGTCGCCGAGGCCGCCGCGCTCGCCCACGACCTCGGCCACCCGCCGTTCGGCCACCTCGGCGAGCAGACCCTCGACCGCATCGCCCGGCACCGCTTCGGCCTGGCCGACGGCTTCGAGGGCAACGCCCAGACGTTCCGCATCATCACCACGACCGACGTGCGCGGGCCGTCGGCGATCGGGCTCGACCTGACCACGGCGGTGCGCGCGGCCGTCCTGAAGTACCCGTGGCTGCGGCTGCACCACCCGGCGCCGCACCCGTCCGCGATGGCCGTGCCGCCGCGCGGCGCCGGCGAGCCGGAGTCGTCGCCCGGCACCGGCGCGGCCAAGTTCTCCGCCTACGCCACCGAGCTCGACGACTTCGAGCAGGCGCGCGCGGCGTTCGCGGGGCGCGTCGAAAGCTGGCAGCAGACGGTCGAAGCGTCCGTGATGGACACCGCCGACGACATCGCCTACGCCATCCACGACCTGCAGGACTTCCACCGCATCGGCGTCCTGCAGCACGCGCCGGTGGCGGCGGAGCTGGGGGAGTGGCTCGAGCACGCCGGCGAGCTGGCGGCGCTGGACGACGAGACGCTGCACGCGGAACTGCGCCGGCCGGGCCGGTCGCTCGAGCGCGTCCGCCGCCGGATGCACGTCAAGGACGCCTGGATCGTCGACGACGACGCGTTCGCCGCGGCGGTGGCCCGGGTTCGCGCGGAGCTGGTCGACGGCCTGCTGGCCGCGGAGTTCGACGGCTCGATCGAAGCCGAGCAGGCGACGGCGGCGTTCTCGGCGAACTGGACGGCGCGCCTGGTCGACGGCGTCTTCGTGCTGGCGTCCCCGTCCACCCGCACCGGCCACGTGTCGCTGCGCCCCGCCCAGTGGCACGAGGTCCAGGTGCTGAAGTTCGTGCACCGCCGGTTCGTGCTGCTGCGCCCGGACCTCGCGCTGCACCAGCGCGGGCAGGCGGGGGCGGTGTCGAGCCTGGTCGACGCGCTCGACGCGTGGCTGCTCGACCGCGACGAGGTTTCCCGGCTGCCGCGGCGGTTGCACGACCTGGTCGAGCTGGCGCACGCGGAGTACACGAGCTTGGCGCGGTCGGCGCCGGAGCTGCTCGTCGGGGCGACCGGGGAGCCGGTGTCCGGGCCGGACGCGGTGCGCGGGCTGGCCCGGGGCCGCGCGGTGGTGGACTTCGTGGCTTCGCTGACCGACAAGCAGGCGGTGACCCTTTTGGACGCCCTGTCCGGGCGGGCCGCCCAGCCGTGGTCGGACTCCTTCGTCCTCTGATCGAGGAGTTGTCCGGTTCTTGTCCGATCCGGCGATCCCGTGCAGTGGTACCGCTTGACGCGCTGGTCCGTTTCGTTCGTCCTGTAACGGTTGTGCGGTTCCGCTGAACGGCCTACGACTTACGGTCCATTCAGGAAATTCTCCATCCGATGTCACTCGAACGGCCGCTGCTCACAGGGAACTCACAGTACTTAGCTGGAACTTGCCGGTGATCACCGGCGTCGGTCAGCGTGAGTCGGGGCACGCGCCTGGAGATATCGGAGGGCGCACGTGCGTCGTACCCGTTCCACGAGATCGAGATCCACAGTGCTCACGGCCGGGGCGGCGGCGTTGCTCGCCGCGCTCGGCCTGGTTTCCCCGCCGGTCGCGGGGGCCGCCTCGGCGTCCACTCCGGACGCCTTCACCGAAACCGCGCAACAGCAGATCGCCGCCCTGCAGTCCGTCAAGGCGGGCCGCACCGCCGCCGAGTCCAAAGTGGACAGCAATCTGCTCGCCGCCCAGAAGGGCGTCACCAAGCAGCTCACCGCGCTGCAGTCGGGGGCCCAGGTCTCTTCGACCGGCACCGTCCTGGTCGACATCCGCGCGAGCAAGGTCTCGCCGGACCTCATCTCCTCGCTGACGAAGGCCGGGGCGGGCATCCGCGCGGTGTCCGACCGCTACGCCAGCGTCCGCGCCGAGGTGCCGCTGAACCAGCTCGCCGCGATCGCGGCCCGCGGCGACGTCAAGCGCGTCGAGCAGGCCGACCAGGCCATGACGGCCCGCGAGCTGGCCACCCCGGCGACGACGCCGGCCAAGACCGAAACCAAGCAGCAGAAGGCCGACCGCATCGCCGGCGAGCTGCAGAAAGCGGTTGCGAGCAAGTCGCAGCGCAGCGCTGCCGCCGCCGCGACCCTGACCAGTGAAGGCGACCGCGCCCACAACGCCGACATCGCCCGCCAGCAGTTCGGCGTCACCGGCGTCGGCGTCAAGGCGTGCGCGCTGTCGGACGGCGTCGACTCCCTGGCCGCTTCGCAGGCCAAGGGTGAGCTGCCGCCGAACGTCGACGTCATCGCCGGGCAGGAGGGCGACGGCGACGAGGGCACCGCGATGCTCGAGATCATCCACGACCTCGCGCCCAACGCCGCGCTCGGCTTCGCCTCGGCGTTCAACTCCGACGCCAGCTTCGCGGACAACATCCGCAAGCTGCGCTTCGAGTCGCACTGCGACGTCATCGTCGACGACGTCATCTACTTCAAGGAATCCCCGTTCCAGGACTGGATCATCGCCCAGGCCGTGAACGACGTGACCGCCGACGGCGCGCTGTACTTCTCGTCGGCCGGCAACGAGGGCAACGTCCTCGACGGCACCGCCGGGCACTGGGAAGGCGACTTCGTCGACTCCGGCAAGTCCGTCGGCAAGTTCGCCGGCACCGCGCACAACTTCGCCGGCACCGCGGGCAACCAGATCTACGAGCCCGTTTCCGACGCCTCGTCGGCCGGTGTCCCGGTGACGCTGCACTGGTCCGACCCGCTCGGGCACTCGGCGAACGACTACGACCTCTACCTGCTCAACTCCGCGGGTGCCGTGGTCAGCTTCAGCCAGAACGTCCAGGACGGCACGCAGGACCCGTTCGAGATCCTGCAGACGCCCGTCTTCGGCGGCACCGGGCTGCGCCTGGCCGTCGTGAAGTTCTCCGGTGAAGCCCGCTACCTGTCGCTGTCCGCGCTGCGCGGGCGGTTCAAGGACTCGGCGGACGGCCTCAAGGCCTACAACACCCCGGGCGTGACGGTCGGCCACTCGGCCGCGCGGGACGCCTTCAGCGTCGCGGCCGCCCCGGCCGCGGCGGCGTTCGGCCGTCCCCTCGAGCCGGGCGACCCGGCCAACCCGACCGGCCCGTACCCGGCCGCCTTCAGCGGGGCGACCAAGGCCGAGCGGTTCAGCTCCGACGGCCCGCGCCGCGTGTTCTACGAGGCCGACGGCACCCCGATCACCCCGGGCAACGTGTCTTCGACCGGGGGCGAGGTCCGGAACAAGCCGGAGATCACCGCGGCCGACGGCGTGAAGACCAGCGTGACCGGCTTCAGCCCGTTCTTCGGCACCTCGGCCGCCGCACCGCACGCGGCCGCCATCGCCTCGCTCGTGCTGTCCGGCAACCCCGGCCTGCCGCCGTCCGAGGTGCGCGAGGCGCTGATCAACACCGCGATCGACATCGAAACCCCGGGCCGCGACAACGTCACCGGCTCCGGCGTCATCCTCGCGGACAAGGTGCTCGCCTACACCGGCGCCAGCCCGCAGCCGCTCGCGGTGGCCAAGCAGCCGACGGTCACCCCGGCCGACGGCGGCTCCGCGCTCGACCCGGGCGACACGGCCAAGGTGACGCTGCCGGTGACCAACGACGGTGACGGCACCGCCGTCTCCACCAGCGTCGTGCTCACCAGCCCGACCCCGGGTGTCACGGTGGCGCCGCGGTCCAAGTCCTACGGCACCATCAGCCCGGGACAGACCGGCGTCAACGACTTCACCATCACCGTCCCGGCGACGCAGCAGCTCGGCGCGCCGGTCGTCCTGAACGCCCGCGTCAGCTTCGCCGGTGCGCACTCGCCGACGACGTCGACGTTCTCGCTCCCGGTCGGCACCCCGTCGCCGGTCGCGCAGGACTTCGCCTACACCGGCGCGCCGGTGGCGATCCCGGACAACAGCCCGGTCGGGGCGTCGGTGACCATCCCGGTCACCGGGGTCGGCCGCGCGTCCAAGGTGGGCTTCTCCATCGACGGCACCGCCTGCAACACCGGTACCGCCTCGACCACCGTGGGACTGGACCACACCTACGTCGGTGACCTGGTCGGCACGCTGATCGCGCCGTCCGGGGCGAAGGCGACGGTGTTCCAGCGCAACGGCGGCTCCGGCAAGAACCTGTGCCAGGTCGTGTTCGCCGACACCGCCGCGACCGCGTTCAGCACGGTGACGTCGGCGAACGCGCCGTTCACCGGCACGTGGCGGCCGACGCAGTCGCTGACCGGCGGCCTGACCGCCGCGGCGGTCGACGGCACGTGGACGTTCGCCGTGGTCGACGCGGCGGGCGGCGACGTCGGCTCGATCCGCTCGGTCGCCCTGCACATCAACGGGTTCGTCCAGCCCCCGGCGGCCGGAGCGCCGTCGAACGTGCGGGGCTACACGAACAACGGGCCGGTGCACCCGCTGTGACGACGCGGGTGAACTGAACAACCCGAACGGGGCCGTCGCGGCGACGCGGCGGCCCCGTACCGTTTTCCCCATGGAGAAGCCGCGGCAGGTCGCCGGTGGCGGCCGCGCGGTCGAGGTGCCGCCCGATCGTCTCGCCGGCTGGTTCGACCGCTTCTCCGCCCGGCACGACGGGATCCTGACGACCGAGGTCGCCCCGCGCGCTGTCCGCGCGCTCGCGGGCGACGGGGCCACGGCGACCGCGACCGTCCCCTTCGGACCCCTGGCCGCGCCGTCGGGCACCTTCGAGGGACTGGTGATCGACGCACTCCTGACGCACACCCTCGCGCCCCGGCGGATCGCGCTCGTGCTGGTGCGGGTGGGCGCGCACAGCATCGGTGTCGCCAGCCGGGGCCGGGTCGAGCTGTCGCGCACCGACCGGCACCTCGTGCAGGGCCGCTCCGCCGCGGGCGGCTGGTCGCAGCAGCGCTTCGCCCGGCGGCGCGCGGGCCAGGCGCGGCACGCGCTCCAGGACGCGGCCGAGGACGTCCTCGAGGTGCTCGTCCCGCGGTTGTCCGAAGTGGACGCCGTGGTGCTCGGCGGCGACCGGCGGGCGCTCGACGCCCTGCGCGAGGACCGCCGGCTGGCCCCGCTGTTCGCCCGCGCCGAGCCGCGCGTGCTGGAGGTCGGCGAGCCGAGCCGCGCCGTTCTCGACGAAGCCGCCGTGCGGGCGCTGTCGGTGCAGGTCACGCTGCGCGACGGGTGAGACCGCACACGTCCGGAAAATCCGCTGGACCCCGGCCCGTACACTGGACTCCGTGGACATCCAGCTGGAGTGACGCCGCGCCGGTCGAGACCGACCGGCCGCTCGACGCTGTCCTCCGTTCACCCCCATTCCACGGGAGTTTTCCTTGATCACGGCCACCGGCCTTGAGCTGCGCGCGGGTTCGCGCATCCTGCTCAACGGCGTCTCCGTCCGCATCCAGTCCGGCGACCGCATCGGCCTCGTCGGCCGCAACGGCGCGGGCAAGACCACCTCGCTGAAGGTCCTCGCCGGCGAGGGCGAGCCGCACGCGGGCGAGGTCCGCCGCACCGGCGAGCTCGGCTACCTGCCGCAGGACCCGCGCGAAGGTGATCTTTCGGTCACCGCGAAGGACCGCGTGCTCTCCGCGCGGGGACTCGACAAGCTGATGCGCGACATGGAGAAGGCGCAGGCCTCGATGGCCGAGCTCGTCGACGAGGCCGCGCGCGACAAGGCCATCAACCGCTACGCCCGGCTCGAAGAGCGGTTCTCCTCGCTGGGCGGGTACGCCGCCGAGAGCGAAGCCGCGCGGATCTGCTCGAACCTCGGCCTGGCCGACCGGATCCTGGCGCAGACGCTGCAGACGCTCTCCGGTGGTCAGCGCCGTCGCGTCGAGCTGGCGCGGATCCTGTTCGCGGCGGCCGAAGCGGGCGCCGGCGGCAAGTCCGAGACGATCCTGCTGCTCGACGAGCCGACCAACCACCTCGACGCCGACTCCATCAACTGGCTGCGCGGGTTCCTCAAGCAGCACGACGGCGGCCTGGTCGTGATCAGCCACGACGTCGAGCTGCTGGCCGACGTCGTCAACAAGGTCTGGTTCCTCGACGCCACCCGCGGCGAGCTCGACCTGTACAACATGGGCTGGCAGCGCTACCTCGACGCGCGCGCGACCGACGAGAAGCGCCGCCGCCGCGAGCGCGCCAACGCCGAGAAGAAGGCGTCGGCGCTGCAGCAGCAGGCCGCGAAGCTCGGCGCGAAGGCGACGAAGGCCGTGGCGGCCAAGAACATGGCGCGCCGCGCCGAGCAGATGCTGTCCGCGCTCGACGAGACCCGGGTGGCCGACAAGGTCGCCCGGATCAAGTTCCCCGAGCCCGCCCCGTGCGGCCGGACCCCGCTCACCGCCGAGGGCCTCTCGAAGTCGTACGGCTCACTGGAAATCTTCACCGGGGTCGATCTCGCGATCGACCGCGGTTCGAAGGTCGTCGTACTCGGCCTGAACGGTGCGGGAAAGACGACTTTGCTCCGGCTCCTCGGCGGAATGGAAACTCCCGACACCGGGGAGATCGTGCCGGGTCACGGAATGCGTTTGGGCTATTACGCACAGGAACACGAAACTCTTGATCATGATGCGTCGGTGTGGGAAAACATCCGACATCTCTCACCGGACACCGGTGCTCAGGAGTTGCGGAACCTGCTCGGCTCGTTCCTCTTCACCGGCGAACAACTCGACCAGCCCGCCGGCACCCTTTCCGGCGGCGAGAAGACCCGGCTCGCCCTCGCGAGCCTGGTCTCCAGTGCTGCCAACGTCTTGCTCCTCGACGAGCCGACGAACAACCTGGACCCGGCCAGCCGTGCCCAGGTCCTGGACGCTTTGCGCAGCTTCGCCGGCGCCGTCGTCCTGGTCACGCACGACCCCGGCGCGGTCGAGGCGCTGGAGCCCGAGCGGGTCATCCTGCTGCCCGACGGCACCGAGGATCACTGGTCGGCCGACTATCTGGAACTTGTCCAGCTTGCGTGACTCTATGCGTCCATTCGGGTGCAAGATCGCTACGGCCGGGCACTGGAATGGCCCAATGTGATCGCAGTTTCGGCTGTTTTACGTCTGTCGTCTGGCATTCCGGCGCTCGGTGTTCGATCATTGCCCCGGCAGGGGTCGATATGTGGCCCAGAACACTCTCGGCGGGAAGGCGATCGACGTGGCTGATCTCAAGAAAGGCGCGCGGATCACCGGCAACACGCGCGACAAGCTGGCCGCTGACCTCAAGAAGAAATACGAGAAGGGCTCGAGCATCCGGGCGCTCGCGGAGTCGACGGGGCGTTCCTACGGGTTCGTCCACCGGGTGCTGTCGGAGTCCGGGGTCCAGCTGCGGGGGCGCGGCGGGGCCACGCGGGTCAAGAAGAAGTAGTCAGGAACTGCTGCGCGGGGGGCGCGCAGTGGAAGCTTCGGCCGCACGGAACGTCAGGTACGCCCCGAGCAGGACCAGGGGGTACACCAGGTAACCGTACCGAGTGGCCGGGGTGAGCAGGATCAACGCGCCGAGTCCGACGGCGATGCGCAGGACTGCGCCGGAGCCGTTCGCGGGGGGCCGGCGCACCAGCCAGATCACCATGGCCACGGCCGCGGCGCCGACGAGCGCGAACGCCGCCACCTGGCCCACCGGGCCGAGTTCGGCGATCAGGTGGCCCGGCAACGGGCTCGCCGCGGGCGACCGCACAACGCCCATCCCGAGGGGAAAGCGGAAGACGTGCTCCACGAACGCCGCCGGGTCCACGAGGTACACGGGCAGGTGCAGCGCGGCCGTGGTGGCCACCAGCGCTGAGGCGAACCGCGCCACCGCGGGCCAGTCGAGCCCGGTTTCGTGGCCGGCCCGGCGTACCAGCACGAACACGGCCAGGACCGCGGCCGCGGGCGCGACGATGAGCTTCGCGCTGACGACCAGCGCGAGCACCAGGCCCGCCCAGGCGGCCCGCCCGGTGGCGGCGAGCGCGCAGGCGAGCACGAGCAGCCCGACGATCGCCAGGTCCGGCCCGGCGACCGCCCAGGTGAGTGCGGTGAGCGGGCAGGCCAGCGCGAGCTGCGCGGCACCCACGGGAACCTTCGGCCACTTCAGCAGCTTCAGCGTGCCCAGCACGCACGCGACGGCGGCCAGGGCGAACATCCAGCGGGCGTCGGTGAGCGCGTCGCCCAGCGGGGTGCCGCCGAACAGCGCGCGCGGCAGGCCGAAGACCGCCATCACCGGGCCGTAGGGGGTGTAGTCGTTGACCACGGGCGCCCGGCCGAGCGCGGTGACGTCGACGTACGGGGTTCCGTGGTGCAGCAGCAGATCCGCGGAGCGCTCGATCACCCAGACCTCGGGCTGCGCGGCCCACGAGAACGGCGTGATCAGCCAGTCCACTCCGGTCAGTCGCCGGATCACCAGAAGCAGCAACGGAAGGATCATTGCCAACAGGGCAACGGCGGCGATGCCGCACCAGCGCGACCCGAGCAGCCCGCGCGGCGTGCGGCCCTTCCGCGCCGACCAGAGCAGCCACCCGCTGTGCAGCGCGCCGAGGGCGTAGGCGACGGTCGCGAAGTTGCCCCAGACGCGGTAGCCGTAGAACTCGGACTTGAGCGCGGTCGGCAGGGCGAAGGCGAGACAGGCGAGGTAGAAGCCGAGGTCCCACCGCAGCGGGGCCCGGTCGAGCGTGGCCGCGGGGGCCGTGAAGAGCCGTGCCGCGCGCCGCCATGCGGGCGCCCGGCCCACCTCCGTTCCCACCCGGCCAGGCTACCGAGGGGCCCTTCGCCCGGTTCAGCCGCCGTCACGCAGGCGGGGTTCGTGGCGGGCTTCGGCGGTGGATGGGGTGCGGGTGGCGGGTGAGGCGCCCGCTGCCGGGGATGGCGGCGGCCGCGGCGGGATTTTGTCGGCGGGGCTTGGTCGGCCTTCGCGGGTGGGGGAGCGACCTTGGCGGACTGCCGGGCGAGAGGGTCAGCCGAGTTCTCGCACGCGGGGGTGCAGATTTGCGGCGGCCTTGGCATGCCGCCGGGCAAGAGGTTGGCTCGTCAGCCGAGTTCTCGCAGGCGGGGGACCAGATCTGTGGCCGCTTTGGCATGCCGCAGTCGCCTTCTCAGCCGAGCTTTCGCAGCCGCGGAAGCAGATCCGCGGCGGCTTCGGCCGCCTTGACGACGTTGTCGTGGCCCGTCGGCATCAGGACCAGCTCGGTGAACCCCGCCTCGACGTACCCCTCCGCGAGCCGCACGGCGGCATCCCCCTCGGGCGGCAGCCGGAACTGCACTGCCCGGCGGATCGTCGCCGGGTCACGATCCGCCGCCGCGCAATGGTCGTCCAGCACGCGCGAAAGCCGTTGCAGCTCGGCGATTTCCGTGCCCGGCAGCGCCGCGTTCAGCCACACGTCGGCGTGGGCGGCCACCACCCGCAGGCCGAGCTTCTCGCCGCTGCTGCCCAGCCACAGCGGTGGCTTCGGCTGGCGGGGCTTCGGATCGCTGCGCGCGGCGGTCAAGGCGTAGTGGCGGCCGCGGTAATCGGTTTCTTTCCGGGTCCACAGCAGACTGAGGATTTCGCACGTCTCGGCCAGCCTTTCGACACGTTCGACCGGTGGCGGCGTCGGCGTGCCCATCATCGCGTCGGTGTGCGCGTCGCCGCCCGCGCCGAGGCCGATGTCGAGCCGGCCGTCGGAGAGGTGGTCGACCGTCGCCGCGATCTTCGCGAACGTGCCCGGGTGGCGGTTCGTGTTTCCGGACACCAGACATCCGATGCGCACCCGCTGCGTCGCCTCGGCCATCGCTGCGAGGAGTGACCAGCCGTCGAAGATGTCGCCGGTGCGGTCCGGGCCCATCGGGGCGAGGTGGTCGAAGACCCAGCAGCCGTCGAATCCGGCGTCGTCGGCGATGGCCCAGATCTCGCGGAGCGCGGCGATGCCGATGTGCTGCTGCGGCGGCTTGAGTCCGACGGTGACCATGATGTGCTCCTGATTATCAGCGTTACAAATCATCAGTGAAACTGACGATCAGCGTAAGGGTAGAGTTCTCGCATGTCCAGCGATCTCGCCGTCCACCGCCGGCTCGGCTACCTGCTCAAGCACGCCCAGCTGCGGCTCGCCGAGCTGGCCGAGCCGCTGTACGCGCCGCTCGGGATCACCGGCCGTCAGCTCGCCTTGCTCACGCTGTTCGGCGACGGGCCGGCGTTGTCGCAGCAGGAGGGTGCGGCGCGCCTCGGCATCGACCGGACGACGATGGTCGCCCTGGTCGACGAGCTGGAGGACAAGGAGCTGGTCCGGCGCGAGGTCGCGCCGGGTGATCGCCGGAAGCGCCTCGTTACGCTGACCGCCGAGGGCGAGCGCGTTCGTGTGACGGGCGAGGAAGTCACCCGGCAGGCGGAGGGTGCGCTGCTGGCGCCGCTCGGCGAAGGAGATGCGGAACGGCTGCGCGCCGCACTGCACCGCGTTGTTCGCGGGGAGTGAACGGCGACGGGAAGCAAACGGGCAACGACGACGTTGTCCAGGTCATATCCGGAGAAAACCTCAGCTATAGTAGAGGTTTTGACACTGGGGGTTCCTCATGGACAACACCTGGGCGCTGCTGAGCTCGGCGATGCGCGCCAACGACGTCCCGAAGGGGCTGACCCGCGGCACGCTCAAACGCGTCGCGCGGTTCGCCCGGCCGCACTGGCGGCGGCTGCTGGCCTTCCTCGTCCTGACCGTGGTCTCGGCGGTCCTCGCGGTGTCGACACCGGTCCTGGCCGGCAAGGTGGTCGACGCGATCGTCGGCGGCCGTGACCTGCCGCTGGTCGTCTGGCTCGCGGTCGTCATCGCCCTGCTCGCGGTCGCCGACGCCGGCTTCGGCCTCATCGAGCGCTGGCAGTCCGCGCGCATCGGCGAAGGCATCATCTACGACCTGCGGCGCGCCGTGTTCGAGCACGTGCAACGGATGCCGATCGCCTTCTTCACGCGCACCCGCACCGGGGCGCTCGTTTCCCGTCTGAACAACGACGTCATCGGCGCGCAGCGGACGTTCACCGCGACGCTGTCCGGCCTGGTCACCAACACGATCCAGCTGGCGCTCTCGCTGGCCGTCATGCTGACGCTGTCGTGGCAGGTCACGCTGCTCGCGCTGGTGCTGCTGCCGATCTTCGTGCTGCCCGCGCGCCGGCTCGGCCGCCGGATGGCCGGGCTGCAGCGGGAAGCCGCGAACCTCAACGCGGGCATGACCACGCAGATGACCGAGCGGTTCTCCGCGCCGGGCGCGACCCTGGTGAAGCTCTTCGGCCGTCCGGTGCAGGAAGCGGACGACTTCGGGGTGCGCGCGGGGCGCGTGCGCGACATCGGCGTGCGGACCGCGATGCTGACCCGCTGGTTCATGACCAGCCTGACCCTGGTTTCGGCGCTGGCGCAGGCGCTCGTCTACGGTCTCGGCGGGTACCTCGCGCTGACCGGCAAGCTCGCGCCGGGCACCGTGGTCGCGCTCGCGCTGCTGCTGACCCGGCTCTACGCGCCGCTGACCGCGCTGGCCAACGTGCGCGTCGACGTCATGACGGCGCTGGTGTCGTTCGAGCGGGTCTTCGAGGTCCTCGACCTGAAGCCGATGATCGAGGAGAAGCCGTCCGCGCGTACTTTGCCAGCTTCTTCCGGAGTTTCCGTCGAGTTCTCCGACGTCCGCTTCGGTTACCCGGCGGCGGACCGGTACTCGCTGGCGTCGCTGGAGGACGTCGCGACGCTCGACCACCGCGGCGGGGACGAGGTGCTGCACGGGATCTCGTTCCGCGCCGAGCCGGGACAGATGGTCGCGCTGGTCGGGTCGTCGGGCGCGGGGAAGTCGACGATCGCGTCGCTGCTGCCGCGGCTCTACGACGTCGACTCCGGCTCGGTGCGGCTGTCCGATGTGGACGTCCGGGACCTGAGTTTCGCTTCGCTGCGGGAGACCGTCGGCGTCGTGACGCAGGACGGGCACCTCTTCCACGAGACGATCCGCGCGAACCTGGCCTACGCGCGTCCGGGCGTCACCGACGACGAGATCTGGGCGGCGCTGGAGCGGGCCCGGCTCGGTGAGCTGGTGCATTCGCTGCCGGACGGCCTCGACACGACGGTGGGGGAGCGCGGCTACCGCCTCTCCGGCGGCGAACGCCAGCGGCTGACGATCGCGCGGTTGCTGCTGGCGCAGCCCAAGGTCGTCGTGCTGGACGAGGCGACCGCGCACCTGGACTCCGAGTCCGAGGCGGCGGTCGGCGAAGCCCTGACGCACGCGCTGGCCGGCCGTACGGCGCTGGTCATCGCGCACCGGCTCTCGACGGTCCGCGCGGCCGACCAGATCCTGGTCCTGGAGCACGGCGAGATCGTCGAGCGCGGAACGCACGAGGAACTCCTGGCCGCCAACGGCCGCTACGCAACCCTCCACGCAACCCAGTTCGCCGAAGAAGAACCAGCCGTGGCGTGATCAGCCGGGCATCACACGTGATCAGGCGGGCATCACGTGTGATTGGACGGGCATCACGCGATTGGGCGGGCATCAGCGCGATGCCCCGCCAATCACGCGTGTGACCCCGCCAATCACGCGTGATGCCTCTTTGATCACGCCTGATGCCCCTTCACGCACGTGTAGAGGGCTTGGACCAGGGCCATTTTGCGGGGGTCGTCGCGGATCAACGGGCCCAGCTGGTTGAGGGTGTAGCCGAAGGCGATGCCGTTTTCCGGATCCGCGGCGCCGGTGGAGCCGCCGAGGCCGTCGTGGCCGAACGCGTTCGGGTTGGGCCCGAAGCCGCGGGCGTCGCTGCCGAGGTAGAAGCCCAGGCCCCACTCGTTCGGGAGGCCGAGCACCGCGTCGATCTCCTTGCCCTGGCTCTCGCGGGCGAGCGCCAGCGCCGATGCGGACAGGAGCGTGCCGTCGACGAGCCCGTTGTAGATCGTGGCGATCGCGCGGGCCGTGCCGTGGCCGTTCAGCGCCGGCATGACGGCGTGGCGGAAAGCCGGTTCGTTCGCGTGGTGGCCCGCGAGCCGCGGGTTGGTCAACGCCGCCTGGGCGACCGGGCCGGCCGCGGCGAAGGCCGTGGCCAGCGCGTTCGCCATCTCTTCGGTCATGACGGGGTCGACGAGGGTCGCGCACCGGTCCAGGTCGGCGTCGGGGCCCAGCCCGATCGAGAAGTCCGCGCCCAGCGGCCCGGCGACCTGCTCGGCGAAGAACTCGCGGATGCCCTGACCGGCGATCCGCCGCACGACCTCGCCGACGAGCCAGCCGTACGCCAGCGCGTGGTACCCGCCCGCGGAACCCGGTTCGTACAACGGTTCCTGGGCCGCGTACAGCGACGTCATCAGGTCCCAGTCGTACAGCTCCTCGACGGCCACCGGCCGGTCGAGGCCGATCCCGGGGACGCCGGAGCGGTGCGTGAGCAGCCACCGCACCGGGATCTCGCCCTTGCCCGCCGCGGCGAACTCGGGCCAGTACTTCGCGACCGGCGCGTCGACGTCCAGCTCGCCGGCGTCGGCGAGGCGGTGCGCGCAGATCGCGGTCATGCCCTTGGTCGTCGACCAGACGTTGGCCAGCGTGTCCGGCTGCCACGGACGCGCGCGGTCCGGTCCGGACCAGCCACCCCACAGGTCGACGACGACCTCGCCGTGGCGGAGGGCCGTGAACGCGGCGCCCAGCTCGCCGCGCTCGCGGAAGTTCGCTTCGAAGGCTTCGCGCACCGGCTCGAACCCGGGAGCGCACTCGCCGTGCACCGTCGCCGTGGCACCGTCCATGGGATCTCCTCAGCTCGTCGTTGAGCACACCGACCAGTCGGTATGTCGACGCTAAAGGGGGCCGGGCACGCCCGTCAAGGTGTGCCCGGCCGGTGCTTCTTCACGAACTGGCGGCACGAAACGGGCTACTTCAGCCGTGGCACGATCGCGCTGTACTTCTCCAGCAGCGCCGCGTTCGCCTCGTCGCCACCCTCCACATTGGAGCTGCGCCACAGCGGGACGTCGAGGCCCTCGGCCGTCCCGCGGTCGTAGACCTGCGCGAGCACGAGGTTCCACAGGAACGCGTTGACCATAGTGGACAGCGGCGCGGTGCGCGGCGCGTCCGGCGGGTAGCTCGCGTCGCCCGGGATGACCAGCGAGTCCAGCACGACGGTGCCCTGCTCGACCAGCGTGCTCGACGACCGCCGCGGCGCCGCCGCCACGCACGCCCGCGACGTGATCGCGATGACCGCCGCTCCGCGCTCGCGGGCCTCGATGCACAGCTCGACCGGGTACGGGTTCGACCCGGACGTCGAGAACACGACCAGCACGTCGTCCGGCCCCGGCGCGCGCTCGGCCAGCACCTCGGCGGCCAGGCCGCTGCGCCGCTCGGTCTTCGTGCTGCTCACCGCGCCGTGCAGCGGGAGCAGGTCCGGGTGGTACAGCGGGTAGACGCAGGCCAGGCCGCCGGCCCGGTAGAACGTCTCGGCGACGGCCGCCAGCGAGTGCCCGGCGCCGGCGGTATAGACCAGTGCGTCGGCCCGGATCACCCCCAGCACCAGATCCGCCGCTTCGCGCACCGCCTCGACGTTGGCCTGCTCGACGTCCGCCAGTTGCTTCGCGACGCTGCCCGAGATGTCCGTGGCGCTCACCACACCCACCCTTCCGTAGGGGACCGGGCGCCGAATCTACCGCGAAGATGGTGGTACGCGGTGGAATAGCCCGGTGGGCGGACGGGGTTGACCCGGATGCGGGTGCGACAGGAGGACGCGGGTGAGCGAAGCGGAACCGGCGGTGTCGGTGTGGCCGGCACGCGGGCGGACCGAAGCGGTCGTGCTCGTGCTCCACGGCGGCGCCGAGCGCGGCACGGGCAGCGTGCCGCCCTGGAAGCTCGCCTACCTGCGGATGGTCCCGATCGCGCGCGCCCTGCACCGGGCCGGCCGCAAGAACGGCGTCGAGGTGCGGCTGCTGCGCAACCGCCGCTACGGCTGGAACGCCCCGGCGATGGACCCGCTCGACGACGCCCGCTGGGCCCTCGAGCGCATCCGCGCCGACCACCCCGGCCTGCCGGTGGTGCTGGTCGGTCACTCCATGGGTGCGCGGGTGGCGCTGCGGGTGGCGGACGACCCGGCCGTGCGCGGGGTCTGCGCGCTGGCGCCGTGGACGCCGCGGGGTGAGCCGGTGGACGCCGTCACGGGACGGTCGGTGCTCATCGTGCACGGCACCCGTGACCGGATGACCAGCCCCGTGGAATCGCACGCCTTCGCCGAACGCGCCGAAGGCGTCGCCGCGCGCGTCGCCCGGTTCGAGATCGCCAACGAGGGACACGCGATGCTGCGTCGCTCGTCCGTGTGGACCCGGCTGACGATTGCTTTCACACTGGAAGTGCTCGCCGGGGGCACCGGTGACGAGCTGCGCGGCGCCTGGGCCGCGCCGGGGCCCGAGCGGCTCCGAATACCCGTATAGGACCGCCCCGAACAGGGCATACAGCGAAGCGCGCCGCGGGGGTGCGGCGACTACGATCGTTCACCGGCGAACCAGGCCGGCGGAGGGAGAACCGTGACCACCTCGAGTGTCGACCGCGCTCAGGAAATCCCCGACGAGTCCCGCTGGCCGGGCTTGGCCACCCCGCCGCGGTCCGCGCTGCGCGCGCGGATCGCCGCCACGCTGTTCCGTCGCGCGGTTCGCCCGCTCGACCTGCGGGTGACGTTCCCGGACGGCACCGTGCTCGGCGCCGGCGGGCCCGAATCACCCGAAATGCGCATTCTGCGCCCGGAGGCGTTCTTCCACCGCCTCGGCGTCGACGCCAAGATCGGCTTCGGCGAGTCCTACATGGCCGGCGACTGGACCGCGTCCGACCTGGCCGAGGTGCTGACGCCGTTCGCCGCGCGGATGGCCACCCTCGTGCCGCCGGTGCTGCAGAAGTTCCGGAAGATCGCCGAGCGCACGCAGCCGCCGTCCGAGGAGAACAGCCTCGAGGGCGCGCGGGCCAACATCCACCGCCACTACGACCTGTCCAACGACCTGTTCGGCGCGTTCCTCGACGAATCGATGACGTACTCCTCGGCGCTCTTCGGCCCCGGCGAGGACCTCACCGCCGCTCAGCACCGCAAGATCGACAGCGTGCTGGACTACGCCGGCGTCCGCGAGGGCAGCGAAGTCCTCGAAATCGGTACCGGATGGGGTGAACTCGCCATCCGCGCCGCGGCCCGCGGCGCCCACGTGACGTCACTGACCATTTCGGAGGAACAGCGCGCGCTGGCCACCGAGCGGATCGCCGCGGCCGGGTTCAGCGACCGCGTCGAGGTCAAGCTGTGCGACTACCGCGAGTCGAGCGGGCAGTTCGACGCCGTGGTCAGCGTCGAGATGATCGAGGCCGTCGGCGCGTCGTACTGGCCGACGTTCTACGCCACGATCGGGGAGCGGCTGCGCCCCGGCGGGCGCTTCGGCCTGCAGGCCATCACGATGGACCACGACCGGATGATGGCGTCGTCGCGCGCCTACACCTGGATCCACAAGTACATCTTCCCCGGCGGCATCATCCCGTCGGTCCGCTCGATCGAGGACGGCCTGGTCGCGAACACCCGGCTCAAGCTGGCCGGGATGCGCGAGTTCGGCCAGGACTACGCGCACACGCTACGGTTGTGGCGCGAACGGTTCCTGCACCGCTGGGCCGACATCGCCGGGTTCGGGTTCGACGACGTCTTCCGCCGGATGTGGGAGTTCTACCTGGCCTATTCCGAGGCCGGGTTCCGCTCCGGGTACCTCAAGGTCCACCAGTTCGGCTACGAAGCGACCGGCGAGTAACCGCGCCGGACAACCCGACCCCGGTGCCGCACGTCCCCCTTACGAGCCCCTTACGAGGGCGTGCGGTCTACTGATGACGACACATTTGTCCGGATCGGGATTGGGTGATGGTGATGACGTACCGTGGCGACGACGGCGGGCGCCGGATGCCGCCGCCCCGGCCCGCCGGGCGATCCCGGGACCACCAGCGCGCGCAGATGATGCCGCTGCCCGGGCGCGGCCAGAGCCCGTACGACGAGCGCACCCGCCCGATGGGCACCCGTGAGGACGAGCGGCAGTACGCGCCGGCACCGCCGCGCCAGGACCCGCCCCGGCGCGCGGCCGACGACGACTACCCGCCGTCCCGGCCGCCGCGCCGGCGTCGCTGGGGCTTCGGCCGGATCCTGCTGACGCTGGCGCTGGTGTTCGTCGTCTTCCTCGCCGGCATCTGGGTCTACCTGGAGTTCTCCATCAAGCGCGTCGACGCGCTCGCCGACTACTCCGGCCGCCCGGTCGCCGCGTCCGGCACCAACTGGCTGATCGTCGGCTCGGACAGCCGCGAGGGCCTGACCGCGGAGGACGAGGAGCGGCTCGCCACCGGCGACGTCGCCGCGGCGGGCGGCGGGCAGCGCACCGACACGATCATGGTCGCGCACATCCCGGACAACTCCACCAAGCCGACGCTGCTGTCGCTGCCGCGCGACTCGCAGGTGGCTATCCCCGGGCACGGCAAGAACAAGATCAACGCGGCGTTCTCGCTGGGCGGCCCGAAGCTGCTGGCGCAGACCGTCGAAGGTGCCACCGGCCTGCACATCGACCACTACGCGGAGATCGGCTTCGGCGGGTTCGCCAAGATCGTCGACGCGATCGGCGGCGTCGACATGTGCATCGACAAGGACATGAACGACACGGTCACCGGGATCAGCATCAAGGCGGGCTGCCCCCAGACGCTCGACGGCCGGTCGGCGCTGGGCTTCGTCCGGATGCGCCACAGCGATGCGACGCCGCGCTCGGACCTCGACCGCGTCGCCAACCAGCGCAAGTTCATCGGCGCACTGGTCAGCCAGATCGCCAGCCCCGGCACGCTGCTCAACCCGTTCCACTTCTTCCCGCTGCTGGGTTCCGGGCCGGACGCGCTGACCATGGACTCGGGCGACCACGTGCACAACCTGGCCGGCCTGGCGCTCGCGATGCGCGGGATCTCTTCCGGTGGCGTGGTGACGACGACGGTCCCGGTGACCAGCGGGTCGGCCGAGAACTGGGACAAGGCCAAGTCGAAGCAGATGTTCGACGCGCTGAAGAACGACACGGAGATCCCGGACAGCGTCATCGTCAATTAATTCGGGAGCGCTTTCGCACTCGGCCGGGGCACCATGGAAGCCATGGAGACCCCGGCCGAGTCGTACGCCCGTGACGAGTTTTCGCTGACCCGTTGGCAGACCGCCGACGCGGCGGAGCTGCTCGCGACGGTCGCCGGGTCCGTGGAGCACCTCGGTGCCTGGCTGATCTGGGCCACGGGTGGCTACACGGCCGCCGACGCCGAGGAGTTCCTGCAGCGCACCCGAAAGCAGTGGGAGACCGGCGAAACCCACGACTTCGCCCTCCGCGCCGGCGGGACCATCGTGGGCGCCGTCGGCTTGATGGCCCGGGAAGGCGGCGTCGAGATCGGCTACTGGCTCACGCGGGACGTCACCGGCCGCGGCTTGATGACGCGCGCGGTTTCGCTGCTGACCGAGGAGGCGTTCCGGCTCGGCGCCGGGTACGTCGAGATCAAGCACGACGAGCGAAACGTCCGAAGCGGAGCGGTGCCCGCGCGGCTCGGGTTCACGAAAGCGGGTGTGGAGCCCATGCAGGCACCCTGGGCACCGTCGTGCAGTGGCACGTACCGCGTGTGGCGGAAGGAGAAGCCGTGAATCCGGTCTTTGCCGGAGTAGTCCAGCCGAGCCACCGGTGGCTGTGCGAGCGACGCGATTTCGCGAACCGGGCCGAGAAGCGCGGGAACCGCGCGGAGGCCCACGAGTACGCGTTCCGGCGGCGCCGGCGTGACCGCCCGAGGGGGTGGCCGTCGGCCGGGGTGCGCCGCCCGCCGGGCTGGCCGCCCCGCGGGTGGCGCCGCTGACCGGCTCAGGAAACCTTGTTGCGCTCGCGCAGCACCTTCAGCGCCTGGTCGGCGTGGACCGTGAAGTTCAGTTCGCTCTTGATCTTCTCGAGCACCTTCCGGTCCTCGCCGATCACGAACGTCGCGCGCTTGGCGTGCAGCGGCAGCAGTTTCCGCCAGACGCCGAACTGCTTGGCGACCTCACCCTCCACATCGGACAGCAGGGGGTAGTCGAAGCCGTTGGCCTCGGAGAACTGGCGCTGCTTGGTGACGCCGTCCGGGCTGATGCCGATGCGGTGCGCGCCGACCTCGGCGAACTCGGCCGCCAGGTCGCGGAAGTGGCAGCTCTCCGCCGTGCAGCCGCCGGTCATCGCGGCCGGGTAGAAGAACAGCACCACCGGGCCGGTGGCCAGGAAGTCCGACAGCGTGCGGTCGGCGCCCTGGTCGTCGGGCAGCGTGAAATCGGGGGCGAGGTCTCCGGCTTCCATGGAGGTCCCTTCTCGTCGGCGGCAGAACCCATCCTGCCGGGTCTTCGGAGCCGCCGCGCACCCGGCTTGGTCCCGCTCCGGATCAGCGGGCGGGGTGCCGGGCGATCAGCTCGTCGACCTCGTCGCCGGTGGCCGAGTCGGTCACGAACGGGCCCCGGGCCGCCAGCACGCCCAGCTGCCGCAGCCGGGCGGCCTGCTCGTGCGTGCGGACGCCCTCCGCGCCCACCCGGAGCTTCAGCTCCCGGGCCCGCGTCACCAGCTGCGTCAGGTGCCGCAGCGCCGGCTCCGGCGGCGCGTCCGAGTCCAGCGCGTCGACCACCGCGCCCGAGAGGATCACGTGGTGGACCGGCAGCCGGTGGCGGGGGATCAGCTCCAGGTCCGCCGAGCCCGTGATCGTCAGCACCAGCTGCGTGCCCAGGTCGGACAGCACCGCGAACGAGTCCAGGACCTCGCCGCGCGGGTCGAGGACCGACGCGCGGTCCGTGCACAGCCGCAGCGCGTTGGGCGGCAGCTCGTGCTTGTCCAGCTGCTCCTTCACCAGCAGCACCAGGTCGGGGTCGATCGCCAGCCGGGTCGGCAGCTGGACGCACACGTCCGGGGCCGCCGCGCCGAAGCGCGCCCGCCAGCGGGCCGTCGCCGCCAGGGACTCCGCCAGGAGCCAGCGGCCCAGCGGCACCGTCATGCCCGTGGTCTGGGCGAGCGGGTAGAACTCGTCCGAGCCGAGCTCGCCCTTCTCCGGGTGGTTCCAGCGCAGCCCCGCGTTGACCGCGGCGAGGCGGTCGGGGTCGGCGAGGTTGACCGTCGGCTGGTAGACGAGCGAGAACTCGCCGTTCTCCAGCGCCCCGGCGATCACCGCGCCCAGCTGGTAGCGGCCGCGGTCGCGGGCGTCCAGCTCGGGGTCGAACAGCATCCACTGCGCCTTGCCGGCCTCCTTGGCCCGGTGCAGCGCGATCTCCGCCGCCCGCAGCAGCTCCGCGCCGCCGTCCTCGACGGCCGCGCGCACCACGATGCCCGCGCTCGCGCTCACGCCGATGCCGTGCCCGCCCAGGTAGATCGGCTCGTTGAGGTCTTCCAGCGCCCGTTCGACGAGCTCGACGACCTCGGTGGCGGTCAGCTCGCCCCGCAGCAGCACCGCGAAGCCGTCGCCGGACAGCCGCGCGACGAACCCGTCGTGGTGGCCGGTGAACACCGCCGACAGCTTGCCCGCGACCCCGCGCAGCACCTGGTCGCCGACGCCGGCGCCGAGGCCGTCGTTGACCACCTTGAAGCCGTCGACGTCGAGGTAGATCAGCGCGATGTCGTCCCGCGCGCCGGCGCCGAGCGCCGCTTCGAGCTTGGTCGTGAACGAGGACGCGTTGGGCAGCCCGGTCAGCGGGTCGTGCACGTTCTGGTGCAGCAGCCGTTCCTGCAGCAGGTGCAGCTCGTTCGCGTCGGACACCATCAGCACCGGGTAGACCGAACCCGGCCGGTCGCCCGGCAGCCGGGCGAGGGTGACGTCGGTCCAGAGCTGCCCGTCCTCGGTGTGGTCGAGCAGCATCCGCTCCTGGTAGCGCTCACGCCCGTTGCGGACCTGCTCGAGCCCCGCCTTGAGCCGCGAGACGTCGTGGTCGGTCGAGCCGAGGTCGGTGATGTGGCGGCCCCGCAACCGGTTCGGCGAGCAGCCGAGGAGCTGGCCGAGCGCGAGGTTGGCCTCCACGATCTCGCCGTCCGGCCCGGCCAGCGCGATCCCCATCGGGGACGCGGCGTACAGCGCCGTGAACCGGTGCAGGGCGCCACCGTGACCCGAGCCGGCGTGGTCGACCGCGTCGTGCGCGATCTCCAGCAGCAGGGGCTCCAGCTCCTCCAGGGGAAGTGTTACTCCTTTGGTGTCGGCCAACGTCGCCGCCCACCGGCGCGCCACGTCCAGCAGTCCTGGCGCGGCACCGGACTCAGGCACACTCCACCTCTTCACGTGCAAGTCAGGCCAGTTCAAGCACGGTGCCAGGGGATCATGAAGCCACACCGGGTACCCCTCGCCCGCGACCGATGCCACGCCATCATGTGTGTAACGGGGTGTCTACCGGCTGAACGAGTGAACGAACATCCACATGCGGTAACTTTTTGTCACACGGCGTATGCAGTGGTGGACGCGGCCGGGGTCAGCGAGGGGTCAGCCGCACCGGGAGACCGTCGGCGGGCACCGGCAGGGACACGTAATCCCACTTCGCGGTGTAACTCTCCGGAACCGACCAGCGGTGGGCGCGCAGCATTTCGTGCATCAGCAACTTCACCTCGAGCCCGCCGAAGTGGAGTCCGATGCACTTGTGCGCGCCGCCGCCGAACGGCATCCACGCCATCCGGTGGGACTTGTCCTCGCGACGCGGCTCGGCGAACCGCTCGGGGTCGAACTCGAAGGGGTTCGTCCAGCACTCCGGCGAGAAGTGGTTCACCGTGGGCGAGACGCCGCACAGCGTGCCCGCGGGGATGTAGTGGCCGAGCACCTCGGTGTCCTTGACGGTCTGCCGGGTCAGCGTCGGCACCGGCGCGACCAGCCGCAGTGCCTCCTTCATGACGAGGTCGAGGGTTTCCAGCTTGTCGATGGCGTCGATGTCGAGGATGTCGTCGCCGAGGGCGAGGGACTCCTCGCGGGCGCGTTCCTGCCATTCGGGGTGCTTGGCGAGGTAGTACGCCATGGCGCTGCTGGTGATGGTCGTCGTGTCGTGCGCGGCCATCATCAGGAAGATCATGTGGTTGACGATGTCGGTGTCGGTGAACCGGTCGCCGTCCTCGGTGGTGGCGTGGCAGAGCGCGGTGAACAGGTCGTTGCCGTCCGATTTCCGCTTGGCGGGCAGGGTTTCGCTGAAGTAGCGCTCGAGGACCTTGCGCCCGTGCAGCCCGGCCGACCAGCGCCCGCCGGGCACCGGGAAGCGCACCAGCGCGGTGCCGGCGCGCACGGAGCTGACGAACGCGCGGTTGATCCGGTGCGCGTCGCCGCCGCTGCGCATGCCCATGAAGACCCGCGTCGCGACGTCGAGGGTCAGCTGCTTGAGCGCCCAGTACAGCCGGGGCCGCTCGGCCGACCCCCAGCTCGCGACGCCCTCGCGCAGCGCCGGGCCCATCTCGTTGACGTAACCGGTGAGCCGGGAGCGGGTGAAGGCCTCCTGCATGATGCGGCGGTGCAGGTGGTGCTCGCCGAAGTCCATCAGCATCAGGCCGCGCTCGAAGAACTTCTCGATGAAGAACTTCCAGCCCTCCTGCGAGAACGCCTTGTCCTTGTTGACGAGCGCGATCTGCGTCGCCTCGGGTCCGGACAGCGCGACGATCCGCCGGCCGAAGCCGCCGGTCCACGACACCGGGCCGTAGAGCTCGAAGCGGCGCAGGCCGAAAGCGGGGCCGAAGCGCATCATCTCCAGCATGTGCCCGACGACCGGCGGGCCCTCGTCGCCGAGGACGGGCTTGAGGCCGCTGCCCGCGGGCGGCGTCGCCAATTCCTTGACGGGCCAGCGCGACTGCAGCCAGCGTTCGTCGACCCGGTGGGGGAGGGGAAGCGCGGTCAGCGGCGGCACGCGCTCGCGCAGTGCTTCGGCGGCTCGGCTCACGGTGCCCGGCAAAGTGACCATCTCCTCGTCGAGATCGGCGATCCCTCCACGATGCACCCTTGTTGACGACCTGACAACAGTAGGGCGTGTCCTCTTTTCGGGTGGCTTCTCAGCGTGCCGCGCGGCGGAACTCGCTCGGGTTGGCGCCGCGGACCCGCTTGAACGCGGCGCTGAACCCGAAGGCGTCGGAGTACCCGACGGCGCGGGCGACGTCCGCGACCGTCCGGTCCGCGCGCTCGGCCAGCAGGTCGGCGGCGAGTGCCATCCGCCGGTGGGTGAGGTAGGTCAGCGGCGGTTCGCCGACGAGGTCGGCGAACCGCTTGGCCAGCGTCGACCGCGACACGCCGGTGCGGCCGGCCAGCGATCCGACCGTCCACGGCGCGGCCGGCTCGGCGTGCAGGAGGCGCAGCGCGTGGCCGACCACCGGGTCGCGCTGGGCGGTCCACCAGGCCGGGGGTTCGCCGCCGGGCCGGTCGAACCACTCGCGCAGCGTGCAGACCAGCATCCAGTCGAGCAGCCGGTCGAGCACCACCTGCTGCCCGGGCGCGTCGACGGCGACCTCGGCGGCGAGGTGGTCGAGCACGGCGTCGCCCGTGCCGCCACCGGCGACGCGCAGGACGGCGGGCAGCGCGTCCAGCAGCCGCGCGCCGATCTCGCCGCGCACCGGGTAGGCGCCGACGATCAGCGTCGTCGCGCCGTCGCCCGGGTCGTGCCAGCCACGCCGGTGCCGGGTCCCGCCTTCTTCGGGTGCCGCGCAGTGCTCGCCGCAGGCGACCGGCTCGGCCGGTGTGCCGACCTCGTCGACGAAGGAGAAGGTCCCGGGCCCGCGCACGACGACCGTGTCGTAGGCGTTCAGCGGCTCGGGCTCGCCGTGCTCCGGCACGACCCAGCCGCCGCCGTCGAGGACGGTGCACAGGGTCAGCGGCGCGCCGTCGACGAAGTGCAGCGCCCAGGGCGCGGAGAGGGCCGAACTGCCGAACAGCGAGCCGTGCGCCCGCAGGTCACCGAACGCGTCCACGTCCCCGAGATTAGACGATCGCGCAGGGATTCCGGCTTCTCGCCCATGGGATCGTCCGAGCGGATCGGGTTGACTCGACGGCATGACCGCGTTGACCGAAGACGACCTCGAGTTCCTCCGCCGGCCCCTGCACGGGTTCCTGACCGTGGCCGGCGGCCGGCCCCGCCCGGTGTGGTTCGAGGCGGCCGCCGACCGCACGCTCCAGCTGTTCACCGAGCCGGACGCGCCCAAGGTGCGACGCCTGCGCCGCGACGCCCGCGCCTCCCTGGTGGTCGCCGCGCCGGTGGGGGAGCGCGAACGGTGGGTTTCGGTCGCCGGCCGCGTCACGGTGGAAGAAGGCGGCGCGCACGACCTGGCGTCCCGGCTGGCCGCGCGGTACTGGGACCTCGACGACCCGGCCCGGGCCGCGGATCTCGCCGGAATCCTGGCGGTGGACCAGGTCCGGCTGGTGCTCCACCCGGAAACCGTGCACCGCTACGCGTACTGAACGGGCCCCGGGCGGATGCTCCCGCCCGGGGCTCCGGCCTCAGTCCAGCTCGGCGCGCACCTCCCGGGCCGCCGCCACCAGGTTCCGCAGCGCCGGCTCGACCTCCGCATAACCCCGCGTCTTCAACCCGCAGTCCGGGTTCACCCACACCCGCGAAGCCGGTACCGCCCCCACCGCCGTCCGCAGCAGAGCGCCGACTTCCGAAGCCGAAGGCACCCGCGGCGAGTGGATGTCGTACACCCCCGGCCCGACGCCGCGGCCGAAGCCGCCCGCGTTCAGGTCCGTGAGCACCTCCATCTTCGACCGCGCCGCCTCGATCGACGTGACGTCCGCGTCCAAAGCGTCGATCGCCGGCAGCACCTCGCCGAACTCCGAATAACACATGTGGGTGTGGATCTGCGTCGCGTCGGCGATGCCGGACGTCGCCAGCCGGAACGCCGACACCGCCCAGTCGAAGTACGCCCGGTGTGCGCGGGCGCGCAGCGGCAGCAGTTCCCGCAGCGCCGGCTCGTCGACCTGGACGACGCGGATGCCGGCCGCCTCCAGGTCGTGCACCTCGTCGCGGATCGCCAGCGCCACCTGCCGCGCCGTCTCGCCGAGCGGCTGGTCGTCGCGGACGAACGACCACGCCAGGATCGTCACCGGGCCGGTCAGCATGCCCTTGACCGGCTTCGCGGTCAGGCCCTGGGCGTAGCGCGCCCACTCGACCGTCATCGGCGCCGGCCGCGAGACGTCGCCGTAGAGGATCGGCGGCCGGACGCAGCGGGAGCCGTAGGACTGCACCCAGCCGTGCGCGGTCGCGGCGAACCCGGTCAGCTGCTCGGCGAAGTACTGCACCATGTCGTTGCGCTCGGGCTCGCCGTGCACGAGGACGTCGAGCCCCAGCTCCTCCTGCAGCCGGATGACGCGCTCGACCTCGGCCCGCATCGCGGCGATGTAGCCCGCGTCGTCGAGGGTGCCGGCGCGGTGCGCGGCCCGCGCGCGCCGGACGTCCGGGGTCTGCGGGAACGACCCGATCGTCGTGGTCGGCAGCGGCGGCAGCCCGAGTGCGGCCTGCGCCGCCGCCCGTTCCGCGTACGGCGCCCGGCCGACGTCCGGAAGCGCGGCCAGCCGGTCGCGGACGCTCGAGTCGGCCAGCTCGGCCGCCGAGGCCCGGTCCGCGACGGCGGCCCGCGCGGCGGTCAGGTCCGGGGATTCGCCCCGCAGGGCGCGGCCGAGCAGCACGACCTCGTCGACCTTCTGCCGCGCGAACGAAAGCCAGCTCGCGAGCCGCGGGTGCAGGTCTTCCCGGGAAACGTCGTAGGGCACGTGCAGCAGCGAGCACGACGTCGACACGCTGACGGACTTCGCGACGCCGAGCAGGGTCGCGGCCCGGCTCAGCGCGCGCTGCGGGTCGGTCCGCCAGACGTTGCGCCCGTCGACGACCCCGGCCAGCAGCTCCTTGTCCCGCAACGCCGGTTCGGCCGCCACCGCGTCCACAAAGGACTCGTCGGAGACCAGGTCGACGGCCAGCGCGTCGACGGGGGAGCGGGCCAGCACGCCGAGCCCGCGGCCCAAGCCGCCGAAGTACCCGGCGACCAGCAGCTTCGGCCGCGCGCTCGTCTTGCCGAGCCAGTGGTACGCGCGGATCAGCGCGTTCAGCTCGGCCTCGGTGCGGTCGGCGGCGAACGCGGGCTCGTCGAGCTGCACCCACTCGACACCCTCGTCGTGCAGCCGCGCCAGCAGATCGGCGTAGCGGGGCAGCAGCGCGTCGAGCAGGTCCAGGGGCCGGAACCCGCCGATCCCCTTGCTCAGCAGCAGGAACGTCACCGGCCCGACGAGCACCGGCCGCGTCTCGATGCCGAGCGCGCGGGCCTCCCGGTACTCGTCGAGGGGCTTGGTCCCGGCGAGCGTGAACTCGGTGTCCGGGCCCAGTTCCGGGACCAGGTAGTGGTAGTTGGTGTCGAACCACTTGGTCATCTCGAGCGCCGGCGCGTCCTGGACGCCTCGCGCGGCGGCGAAGTACGTGTCGAGCGGCGAAAGACCCGGCCGTGCGGGCAGCACGCCGAACAGCTCGGCCGTGTCGAGCACGTGGTCGTAGTGCGAGAACGTGTTGGACGGGATCGAATCCAGGCCGGCGTCCCGCAGGTCGAGCCAGGTCCGCCGGCGCAGTTCGCGCCCGACGGCCAGCAACGCGGCCTCGTCGATCTTGCCCGCCCAGTAGCGTTCCAGGGCGCGCTTGAGCTCCCGGTCCGGGCCGATCCGGGGGTAGCCCAGCACAGTGGTGCCGATGGTCACAGCTCTCTCCTCGCGAGCTAGTCCGAAGAGTCCGGACGCGCGCGAAGGCGAGCGTTTCGGTCGTGCCCATCCCGCGAGGCCCGGACTCGCGCACGCCGTCGGCGCGCGCACCACGGGCAGGTCTTCGGACTCGTGGGCGCCGTGCTTTCGCCTACCGGCCGTCGCTTCCCAAGCTGTGTCGCTCAGTGCTTCATGACGGCTTTCGTTCCCACTCACCGCTGCGGGGCAGTCCCGGATTCGCACCGGGTTCCCTGTTGCCTCCCCGGGGCGAACCCCGGGGAACCAGTGGCGAGCCCGAGTCTAGGTCACTTGTCCAGGGTGCCGGTGGAGAAATCGGTGAGCTTGCCGACAGCCTGGTCGATGTACTCGCGCTTGTCGTAGAGGTCGACGTGGCTCGCACCCTTGATCCAGTGGATCTCCGCCGGGCCGGTGGCGCGGCGGTGGGCTTCCAGGCCCATCCAGGCGGTGACGGCGCGCTCCCCGAGGATCTGCAGGATCGGGCGCGGGCCGATCAGCGGGACGGCGTGGAAGACGTCGCTCGCGGCCATCTTGTCGACGCTGTCCCAGGTGAGGAACTTCGCCGAACGCTCGTGGTGACCGCGGGCGCCGCAGTAGTACTCCCAGCCCTCGACGCCGTGCTCACCACCGAGCGCACCGGCCTGTTCGGCCGTCTCGGGGAACATGGTGAGCACCCCGGGGTCCTCGCCGCGGGCGGCGGTCGTGCGGGCCTGGGCGGCGGCGTCGAGCAGGCCCTGGAAGACGGCCGGGTCCTGGGTGCCGTCGGCGCCGTAGCGGAACTGGCGGGCGGGCTCGGCGGTGCACACGGTCGCGACGGCCTTGACCCGGTGGTCACCGCCGGTGGCGGCGAGCGAGTAACCGCCGGAGGCGCAGATGCCCAGCAGCTCGATCCGGTCGGCGTCGACCTCCGGCCGGGTGGTGAGGAAGGAGACGGCGGCCTTGAAGTCTTCGATGCGTTGAGCGGGATCTTCCAGGCCGCGCGGCAGTCCGCCGGACTCGCCCTGGTGGGCGGCGTCGAAGGCGAGGGTCACGAAGCCCTGCTCGGCCAGCAGCCGCGCGTAGGTCCCGGAGGTCTGTTCCTTGACCCCGGTGCCGGGGTGACCGACGACGAGGGCCCGGCCGTCGGCATGGTCGGGAACGTAGAGGTGGGCGGCGATGTCGAGGCCGGCGCTGGTGAAGGTGACGGTGGTCTTGGTCATGAGGACACCTTCACCCCGGGCCGTGCCGCGGAAAAGCCGCGGGTTCCTGCCTGGGAAGGATCCTTCCCAGGCAGGAACCCGGTGTCGGGAGATCAGTCCCAGTCGAGCGCGCCGCCCGACTGGTACTCGATGACGCGGGTCTCGAAGAAGTTCTTCTCCTTCTTCAGGTCCATCGCCTCGGACATCCACGGGAACGGGTTCTCGGTCTCGCCGAAGATCGGCTGGAGGCCGATCTGCTGCGCGCGCCGGTCGGTGATGAAGTGCATGTACTGCTCGCACAGCTGCGCCGACAGGCCGAGCATGCCGCGGGGCATGGTGTCGCGCGCGTAGTTGACCTCCAGCTCGCACGCGTCCTTCAGCATCCCGCGGACCTCTTCCTGGAACTCGGGCGTCCACAGGTGCGGGTTCTCGATCTTGATCTGGTTGATGCAGTCGATGCCGAAGTTCAGGTGGATCGACTCGTCGCGCAGGATGTACTGGTACTGCTCGGCGATGCCGACCATCTTGTTCCGGCGGCCCAGCGACAGGATCTGCGCGAAGCCGGTGTAGAACCACATGCCCTCGAAGATCACGTAGAACGCGACGAGGTCGCGCAGGAACGCCGTGTCGGCTTCCGGCGTCCCGGTCTCGAAGTCCGGGTCCTCGAGGTGCTGCGTGTACTTCAGCGCCCACGCGTCCTTGTCCGAAATGGACGGGACCTCGCGGTACATGTTGAACAGCTCGCCCTCGACCAGGCCGAGGCTCTCGCAGATGTACTGGAAGGTGTGCGTGTGCACGGCCTCCTCGAACGCCTGGCGCAGCAGGTACTGGCGGCACTCGGGGTTGGTGATCTGCCGGTACACCGCGAGCACGATGTTGTTGGCCACCAGGGACTCCGCGGTCGCGAAGAAGCCCAGGTTGCGCTTGAGCATCTGCCGCTCGTCCTCGGTGAGGCCGTCCTTCGACTTCCACAGCGCGATGTCGGCCTGCATGGCGACCTCGGTCGGCATCCAGTGGTTGTTGCAGCCGGCCAGGTACTTCTCCCAGGCCCAGGTGTACTTCATCGGCAGCAGCTGGTTGACGTCGGCGCGCGCGTTGATCATGCGCTTGTCGTCGACGTTGATCCGGGCGGCCCCGACCTCGATCTCGCCGAGGCCGGTGGCGCCGGTCGTCTCCACGTTGGTCATGTTCTCGGGTTCCTTACTGGCAGGATTCGCAGTCGGGGTCGTCGATGCGGCAGGCGGCGCCTTCGGTGGTGACGAAGTCGACGTCCGTCGTGGGCATCTCCTTCGGCTCCGGCGCGGTCACCGGCACCGCCGGGACAGCGGCCGCGGGCGCCGGGGTGGCCGCCGGCGCGGCGGGAGCCGGGGTGGCCGAGACGGCGTTCAGCTTGCCGTCGGTGCCGCGCAGGGTGCTCTTCTCCACGTGCGTCGCGGACTGCGCCCGCAGGTAGTACGTGGTCTTGAGGCCCTTGTGCCACGCGTAGCGGTACAGCTCGTCGAGCTTGCGGCCGCTCGGCGCCGCGATGTACAGGTTCAGCGACTGCGCCTGGTCGATCCACTTCTGGCGCACCGAACCGGCGTCGACGATCCACTTCGACTCGATCTCGAACGCGGTCGCGTACAGCGCCTTCAGGTCGTCCGGGACGCGGTCGATCTGGCCGAGGCTGCCGTCGAAGTACTTGAGGTCGCTGACCATGACCTCGTCCCACAGGCCGCGGGCCTTGAGGCTCTTGACCAGGTGCGGGTTGACGACGGTGAAGTCGCCGGACATGTTCGACTTGACGAACAGGTTCTGGAACAGCGGCTCGATCGACTGTCCGACCCCCGAGATGTTGGAGATCGTCGCGGTCGGCGCGATCGCCATCACGTTGGAGTTGCGCATGCCGACGGTCTTGACGCGCTCGCGCAGCGGCGCCCAGTCCAAAGTGGACGAGAGGTCGACGTCGAGGCCGTCACCGCGGCGCGCGTCGATGAGCAGCTGCATCGAGTCGATCGGCAGGATGCCCTTGCTCCACAGCGATCCCTCGAACGACTGGTACTGCCCGCGCTCTTCGGCGAGGTCGGTCGACGCCGAGATCGCGTAGTAGGAGAGGTGCTCCATCGAGGTGTCGGCGAACTTCACGGCCTCGTCGGAGGCGAACGGGACGCCGATCTCGAACAGCGCGTCCTGGAAGCCCATGATGCCCAGGCCGACCGGGCGGTGGCGCAGGTTGGAGCGGCGCGCCTCCGGGATCGTGTAGAAGTTGATGTCGATCACGTTGTCCAGCATGCGGACGGCCGTGCGCACGGTCTTCTCGAGGCGCTTCGTGTCCAGGCCCTCGGGGGTGACGTGCTTGAGCAGGTTCACCGAGCCGAGGTTGCAGACCGCGACCTCGTCGGTGGTGGTGTTCAGCGTGATCTCGGTGCACAGGTTGGACGAGTGCACGACGCCGACGTGCTGCTGCGGCGAGCGCAGGTTGCACGGGTCCTTGAACGTGATCCACGGGTGGCCGGTCTCGAACAGCATGGTGAGCATGCGGCGCCACAGCTCCACCGCGCGGATCCGGCGGAAGACCTTGATCTCGCCGCGGTCGGCCATCGCCTCGTACTCGCGGTAACGGGCGGAGAACTCGTTGCCGTAGAGGTCGTGCAGGTCCGGGGTCTCGTTCGGCGAGAACAGCGTCCACTCGGCGTTGGCCTCGACGCGGCGGAGGAACTCGTCCGGCACCCAGTTCGCCGTGTTCATGTCGTGCGTGCGACGGCGGTCGTCACCGGTGTTCTTGCGCAGGTCGAGGAACTCCTCGATGTCCACGTGCCAGGTCTCGAGGTACGCGCAGGCCGCGCCCTTGCGCTTGCCGCCCTGGTTGACCGCGACCGCGGTGTCGTTGGCGATCTTGAGGAACGGCACGACGCCCTGCGACTGGCCGTTGGTGCCCTTGATGTGCGCGCCGAGGCCGCGGACCGGGGTCCAGTCGTTGCCGAGGCCGCCCGAGTACTTCGCCAGCAGCGCGTTGTTCTTGTAGGCCTGGAAGATCGAGTCCAGGTCGTCGTCCACCGTGGTCAGGAAGCAGGACGACAGCTGCGCGCGGGTGGTGCCCGAGTTGAACAGCGTCGGCGTCGAGGCCATGAAGTGGAACGTCGAGAGCAGCTCGTAGAACTCGATGGCGCGGGCTTCGCGGTCGTCCTCGCGGATGGCGAGGCCCATCGCGACGCGCATGAAGAACGCCTGCGGCAGCTCGAAGCGCGTGCCGTTGTGGTGCTGGAAGTACCGGTCGTACAGCGTCTGCAGGCCGAGGAAGCCGAAGTCGAGGTCCCGCTCGGCGTGGATCGCGGCGGTGATCTTGTCGAGGTCGAACGACAGCAGCTCGCCGTCGACCAGCGCCAGCTCGACCGCGCGGCGCAGGTAGGCGCGGAAGTACGCGGGGTACTCGGTCGCCATCTCGTCCTGGCTGGCCAGGCGCGGCTTCTTCGCCAGGTAGCTCAGTGCTTCGCCACGCAGCTTGTCCAGCAGCAGCCGGGCGGAGACGTAGGAGTAGTTCGGCTCCTGCTCGACCAGCACGCGGGCGGCGAGGACCTGGGCGAGGGCCAGCTCGTCGGCGCTGATGCCGTCGTAGAGGTTGCGCTTGGCCTCGGCCAGCACCGGCTCGGCCGAGACGTCCTCGAGGCCGGCGACGGCCTCGCCCACGACGTGGGAAACGCGGGCCCAGTCGAGCGGGCGCAGGACGCCGTCGGCGCCCTTGACGTTCAGCGCGACCTCGGTGGTGGCGGGCTTGGTGGCCTCGCGGGCCTTGCTGCGCTCGTCGCGGTAGAGGACGTACGCGCGGGCGACCTTGTGGTGCTCGCCGCGCATCAGGGCCAGCTCGACGATGTCCTGGATCTGCTCGATGTGCAGGGCGGTCTCGGGGCCGGCGTGGCGCAGCAGGGTGGTCTCCACCTGCTGGGTCAGCTCCGCGACGACGTGGTGCACGCGGGAGGACGCGGCGGCGTCGCCGCCCTCGACCGCGAGGAACGCCTTGGTCAGCGCGACCGAGATCTTCCCGGCGTCGAACGGCGACACGCTGCCGTCCCGCCGGATGACCCGGATCGCGGTGGGGGTGTCGGCGGCGGCGGGCCGCTGACCGGTATCGACTGACATGCGTGTCTCCAAGCTTTCGGGCGCGTTCGATCGCCGCACGGCCTCGCGAGGCCGTGCGCTGCAGGTTCTTCAAAGCTGCCCGGCAGTACTCTGCAGCGGTCTCCCCGTCGCTGGGCGCTGCCGGTCATCAGAGACTACATGTAGGGGTGATCCCCCGCGCGGGACCCAAGGGGTGGCGTGTCGCGCTCTCACCCTGGCGGGTTACGCGATCACCCAGAGGTGCTGTTCAGGCCGCGGGACGTGCGTTCAGGGGGTAGTTTTCCGGTCCGCTCGGCACGTTCAGGCGCCGAAGCGGAGTTCGGACTTCGGGAGCTCCAGGCTCGTCACCGGCCGCCGTCCGGCGAGGTAGCCGAGGGGGCCGTCCGGGTTGAAGCTCCAGTCGGCCGATGCCGGGCGGGGCCGGATCTTCGCGCCGACCGGGGTCCGCAGGAGGCCGTCGCGTTCCTGGACCACCTCGAACGTCGTCGGCACGCGCAGCGGCAGTGCGGGCCGGGGCTTGAACGCCGCCGTCGCGATCCAGTCGTCCGCCGTCGCCGCCGTGGCCTGGAACGTGCGGCCGCCGGTGAAGTCCAGCGTCGCCAGGTCCTTCGGGATCGCCCACAGCTCGCGCCCGCCCGCCAGGGAGGCCTCGCTGTCGACCCAGATCTCCGTGATCGAGCAGGACACGCGCCGTGCCTTGATCGACACCGCGGCGAGCAGCTCGTGGTACGCCAGCTGCCCCGGCGGGGTGTAGTCGATCCACGCCGTGAACACCGACGCCCGGCCCGCGACGAGCAACGGCGAAGCGCCTTCCGGCAAAGCGGGCAGCTCGGACGGCGGCACGCGCCAGATCGACACCCGCGCGTCGGCGGTCAGGGCCCAGGGCTGCGGGGGATAGAGGCTCATGCGTCCAACCAGGGCAAGTAGTCGGGGAGGTCCTTGTCGACGCGCAGACCGAACGACGGCGGCCGCTTCTGCAAGAACGACATGACGCCTTCGACGGCGTCCGGGTTCGTGCCCAGCCCGCCGATCAGCCGGGAGTCGAGCTCGTGCACCGGGAACGGCGAGTCGGCGCTGGCCATCCGGTAGAGCAGCTGGCGGGTGACCGCGACCGACACCGGTGCGGTGTTCGCGATGATCTCGCGGGCCAGCGCGTACGCCTCGTCGAGCACCGTCCCGGCCGGGAACACCTGGTGCACCAAGCCCTTTTCGAGCGCCTCGGCGGCGGGGAAGACGCGGCCGCTGATCATCCAGTCCAGCGCCGTACCCATCCCGACGAGCCGGGGGAGGAACCACGCCGACGCGCCCTCGGGGTAGATGCCGCGGCGGGTGAACACGAAGCCGAACCGGGAGTCCTCGGACGCGAGGCGGTAGTCGCAGGGGAGCGTGATGGTGCTGCCGGCGCCGACCGCCGCGCCGTGCAGGGCCGCGATCACCGGCTTGTTCATCGTGAAGATCCGCTTCGAGCACCGGCCGGCGGGCTCCTGCCAGGCCGCGTCCGGGCCGGTCGCCGGGTCGAAGTCGAAGCCGCCCTGTGACAGGTCGGCGCCGACGCAGAAGTCCTTGCCCGCCCCGGTCAACACCACCACGCGGACGTCTTCGTCGCGGTCCGCGCGATCCATCGCGGCGCCGAGCTCGTCGGCCATCCGGATCGTGTAGCCGTTGCGCGCCTCGGGGCGGTTCAGCGTCACCGTGGCGATCCGGTCCGCGACGGCGTAGGTGGTCTCGGCCATGGTGAGGAACGTATTGCAGTCCGCCACTACTGGCAAGATGTCAATAGTGGGTCCGCAGCGTCCGAGGCGAAACAATCAGGCGCGCTTGATTTTTCCGGCGGCCGGTGCGACGCTGGGCACCAGGACGCAAGGAGGCGGCGGATGGCGGACCTCGGCGTGATCCTCGGGGATCTCGACGCGGAATCACGGACTATCGACGACGTGGTGGCGAACCTGCCCGCGTCCGACTGGGCGCGCGCGACGCCGGCCGAGGGGTGGACTATCGCGCACACCATCGCCCACCTGGCCTGGACCGACCGCAAGGCGCTCATCGCGGCGGCCCACCCGGAGGACTGGCAGGCCGAGGTCGAAGAGCTCCTCAAGGTGGGGGAGACCTACGTCGACGACGGCGCCGCGGCCGGGGCCGAGCGCCCGCCGCAGGAGATCCTCGACGACTGGCGCGCCGGGCGGGCCGAGCTGGCCGCGGCGCTCGCCGCCGTGCCGGACGGGCAGAAGCTGCCCTGGTACGGCCCGCCGATGAGCGCGGCCTCCATGGTCACCGCCCGGCTGATGGAAACGTGGGCCCACGGCCAGGACATCTTCGACGCTCTCGGCCTGACGCGTGAGCCGACCGCGCGGCTGTGGCACATCGCCCGCTTCGGCACCCGCACCCGCGACTTCGCCTACCTGCTCAACTCCCTCGCGCCGCCGTCCGAAGAGTTTCGCGTCGAGCTGATCGCGCCCGACGGATCTACCTGGGCGTTCGGGCCCGAGGACGCCGAGCAGAAGCTCACCGGCAGCGCCGTCGACTTCTGCCTGGTCGTCACGCAGCGGCGGCACCCGGCCGACACGGACCTCGTCGCGCACGGCGCCGACGTCGAAGAATGGCTGACCATCGCGCAGGCCTTCGCGGGTCCGCCCGGGGAAGGCCGCAAGCCGGGGCAGTTCGCATGACTTACCGGATCGGCAACGCGTCCGGCTTCTACGGCGACCGGTTCTCCGCCGTCCGGGAGATGCTCACCGGCGGCCCCCTGGACGTGCTCACCGGGGACTACCTGGCCGAGCTGACCATGCTCATCCTCGGCCGCGACCGGATGAAGGACGCGAACCGCGGCTACGCCAAGACGTTCCTGCGCCAGATGGAGGAAAACCTCGGCCTGGCGCGGGAAAAGGGCGTCAAGATCGTCGCCAACGCGGGCGGGCTCAACCCCGCCGGGCTCGCGGACGCCCTCCGCGAGCTGGCGGCGAAGCTCGGGCTCGACGTCAAGATCGCGCACGTCGAAGGCGACGACCTGGTCGCGCGCGCCGACGAGTTGAACCTCGGAAAACCCTTGACGGCCAACGCCTACCTCGGCGCCTGGGGCATCGTCGAATGCCTGAACGCGGGCGCGGACGTCGTCGTCACCGGGCGCGTCACCGACGCCTCGGTGATCGTCGGCCCGGCCGCCGCGCACTACGGCTGGGCCCGCGACGACTACGACGCCCTCGCCGGCGCCGTCGCCGCCGGGCACGTCATCGAGTGCGGCGCGCAGGCCACCGGCGGGAACTACGCCTTCTTCACCGAGCACTCCCTGGGCGTCCCGGGCTTCCCGATCGCCGAGATCGAGGCCGACGGCTCCAGCGTCATCACCAAGCACCCGGGCACCGGGGGAGTGGTGAACGCCGGGACCGTCACCGCGCAGCTGCTGTACGAGATCACCGGCGCGCGCTACGCCGGGCCGGATGTCACGACCCGGTTCGACACGCTCTCGCTCGCCGAAGACGGGCCGGATCGCGTCCGGATCTCCGGCGTCCGCGGGGAGGCTCCGCCCCCGACGCTGAAGGTCGCGCTCAACACCCTCGGCGGCTTCCGGAACGAGACGACGTTCGTCCTCACCGGACTCGACATCGACGCGAAAGCCGCGCTGGTGCGCGAACAGCTCGAAGCGGCGCTGAAGGACCGGCCGCCCGCCGACGTCAAGTGGACCCTGGCCCGCACCGACCACGCCGACGCCGACACCGAGCAGACCGCGAGCGCCCTGCTGCACGTCGCCGTCAAGGACGCCGACCCCAAGGTCGCCGGCCGCGCGTTCACCGGCGCCGCCGTCGAGCTGGCGCTGGCCAGCTACCCCGGGTTCCACGTCACCGCGCCGCCGTCGGACGCCTCGCCCTACGGCGTCTACACCGCGGCCTACGTGGACGCCGGGCAGGTCCCGCACGTCGCCGTGCTGCCGGACGGCATGCGTGTCGACATAGCGCCTTCGTCGTCCACTCTGGACTTGTCCGAAGTGGACGAGCCCGCCCTGCCCGAGCCGCTCGACCACGGGCCGGTGCGCCGGGTGCCGCTGGGCACGATCGCGGGCGCCCGCAGCGGCGACAAGGGCGGCAACGCCAACCTCGGCGTCTGGGTCCGGTCCGAAGAGGCCTGGCGGTGGCTGGTGCACCGGCTGACCGTCGCGGAGTTCAAGCTGCTGCTGCCCGAGACCGCCGACCTGCCGGTGACGCGTTACCTGCTGCCGAACCTGCGCGCGATGAACTTCGTCGTCGAAGGCATCCTCGGCGAGGGTGTCGCGTCGCAGGCGCGGTTCGACCCGCAGGCCAAGGCCTTCGGGGAATGGCTGCGGTCCCGCGAAATCGACGTCCCCGAGGTGCTCCTGTGACTGATCCGTTCCGGACGCCCGAGCGGGCCGAGCTGCGCGAGACCGTCCGCAAGTTCGTCGAGCAGGAGGTCCTGCCGCACCTCGACGACTGGGAGCGCGAGGGCGAGCTGCCGCGCGACCTGCACCGCAAGGCCGGCGACCTCGGCCTGCTGGGCGTCGGCTTCCCCGAAGAGGTCGGCGGCGGGGACGGCAACTACCTGGACGCTTTGGTGATCGCCGAGGAGATGCACTACGCGGGCGGTTCCGGCGGGCTGTTCGCGTCGCTGTTCACCTGCGGCATCGCCGTCCCGCACATCGCCGAGGCGGGCGACCCCGTCCAGATCGAGCGCTGGGTCCGGCCGACGCTGGCGGGCGACAAGATCGGCTCGCTGGCCGTCACCGAGCCGGACGGCGGGTCGGACGTCGCCGGGATCCGCACCACCGCCGTGCGCGAGGGCGACGAGTACGTCATCAACGGCGCCAAGACCTACATCACGTCCGGTTGCCGCGCCGACTTCGTCACGACGGTCGTGCGCACCGGCGGCGACGGCGCGCACGGGCTCTCGCTGATCGTCGTCGAGCGCGGGACGCCCGGCTTCACCGTGTCGCGCAAGCTGGAGAAGATGGGCTGGCTCTGCTCCGACACCGCCGAACTGTCCTACGTGGACGTCCGGGTGCCGGTGGAGAACCTGGTGGGCGCCGAGAACAGCGGGTTCGCGCAGGTGGCCACGCAGTTCGTCACCGAGCGTCTTTCGCTTGCCGTGCAGGCGTATTCGCACGCCCAGCGGGCCCTCGACCTGACGCTGGACTGGTGCCGGCTGCGCGAGACGTTCGGCCGTCCGCTCATCTCGCGGCAGGTCGTGCAGCACAAGCTCACGGAGATGGCTCGTCGCGTGGACGTGGCCCGCACCTACGCCCGGCAAGCCGCGATCCGGCACGTCTCGGGCGAGGAGGTCATCGCCGAGGCCTGCTTTGCCAAGAACACCGCCGTCGAGGCCGCCGAGTGGGTGGTCAACGAGGCCGTCCAGCTGCACGGCGGGCTCGGCTACATGCGCGAGTCCGAAGTGGAGCGCCACTACCGCGACGTCCGGATCCTCGGCATCGGCGGCGGCACCACCGAGATCCTCACCGGCCTGGCCGCGAAGCGATTGGGATACACGTCGTGACTACTCTGAGGTCCACAGTGGACACGCGAGCCGCCGAGTTCGGTGCCAACCGCGAGGCGATGCTGGAGAAGCTCGCCGAGATCGACATCGAGCAGGCCAAAGCCGTGGCCGGCGGCGGCGACAAGTACGTCGAGCGCCACCGCAAGCGCGGCAAGCTCCTGGCCCGTGAGCGGATCGAGCTGCTGCTCGACGAGGACTCGCCGTTCCTGGAGCTGTCGCCGCTGGCCGCGTGGGGCACCGACTACCGCGTCGGCGCGAGCCTCGTGACCGGCATCGGGGTCGTCGAAGGCGTCGAGTGCCTGATCTCGGCCAGCGACCCGACGGTCAAGGGCGGCGCGAGCAACCCGTGGACGACGAAGAAGAGCTTCCGGGCGGCGGACATCGCCGCGCAGAACCGGCTCCCGTCGATCAACCTCGTCGAGTCGGGTGGCGCGGACCTGCCGACGCAGAAGGAGATCTTCATCCCCGGCGGCCGGATCTTCCGGGACATCACGCGGGCCTCGGCCGCGGGCTGCCCGACGGTCGCGCTGGTCTTCGGCAACTCCACCGCCGGCGGGGCGTACCTGCCGGGCATGTCGGACTACGTCGTGATGGTCAAGGAGCGCGCCAAGGTGTTCCTCGGCGGGCCGCCGCTGGTCAAGATGGCCACCGGCGAGGAGTCCGACGACGAGTCGCTCGGCGGCGCCGAGATGCACGCGCGGACGTCCGGCCTGGCCGACTACCTGGCCGTCGACGAGCAGGACGCGATCCGCCTGGGCCGCAACATCATCAAACGTCTCAACTGGACGAAGCAGGGGCCCTCCCCGAAGCCGGAGTACGACGAGCCGCTGTACGACGCCGAGGACCTGCTCGGCATCGTGCCGACCGACCTCAAGGTGCCGTTCGACCCGCGCGAGGTGATCGCCCGCGTCGTCGACGGCTCCGACTTCGACGAGTTCAAGCCGCTGTACGGCTCTTCGCTCGTCACAGGCTGGGCGAGCATCCACGGCTACCCGGTCGGCGTGCTGGCCAACGCCCAGGGCGTGCTGTTCGGCGAGGAGTCGCAGAAGGCCGCGCAGTTCATCCAGCTGGCCAACCAGATCCACACGCCGCTGGTGTTCCTGCACAACACGACCGGCTACATGGTCGGCAAGGAGTACGAGCAGAGCGGCATCATCAAGCACGGCGCGATGATGATCAACGCCGTGTCGAACTCGAAGGTGCCGCACCTGTCCGTCCTGATGGGAGCGTCCTACGGCGCCGGGCACTACGGGATGTGCGGCCGCGCCTACGATCCCCGGTTCCTCTTCGCCTGGCCGAGCGCGAAATCCGCGGTGATGGGCCCGGCGCAGCTGGCCGGCGTGCTGTCCATCGTGGCTCGCGCGGCAGCTGAGTCGCGCGGCCAGGAGTACAACGAGGAGCACGACAAGGCCATGCGCGCCATGGTCGAAGGCCAGATCGAGGCCGAGTCGATGCCGATGTTCCTCTCCGGCATGCTCTACGACGACGGCATCATCGACCCGCGCGACACCCGCACCGTGCTGGGGCTCAGCCTGTCGGCGATCCACAATGGACCAGTGAAGGGCGCCGAGGGCTTCGGCGTCTTCCGGATGTGAGTGAGCGATGATCCAGAACCTGCTGGTCGCCAACCGCGGTGAGATCGCCCGCCGTGTGTTCCGCAGCTGTCGCGACGCCGGGATCGGCACGGTCGCGGTGTTCTCCGACGCCGATGCCGGCGCGCCGCACACCCTCGAAGCCGACGCGGCCGTGCGTCTTCCCGGCAACGCGCCGAGCGAGACGTACCTGCGGGCCGAGCTGCTGGTGAAGGCCGCGGCCGACACCGGCGCCGACGCCGTCCACCCCGGCTACGGCTTCCTGTCCGAGAACGCCGCGTTCGCCCGTGCCGTCCTCGACGCCGGGCTGACCTGGGTCGGACCGCCGCCGGAAGCCATCGAGACGATGGGCTCCAAAGTGGAGTCCAAGCGGCTGATGTCCGCCGCGGGCGTGCCCGTGCTGTCCGAACTGGACCCGGACTCGGTGACGGCAGAAGACCTGCCGCTGCTGGTCAAGGCCTCGGCCGGGGGTGGCGGACGCGGGATGCGCGTGGTCCGTTCCCTCGACGAGCTGGCCGAGGCGGTGGAGGGCGCGAGTGCGGAGGCCGCGTCGGCGTTCGGTGACCCGACCGTGTTCTGCGAGCGGTACCTGGAGACCGGACGCCACATCGAGGTCCAGGTGCTCGCCGACACCCACGGCACGGTGTGGGCGGTGGGGGAGCGCGAGTGCTCGATCCAGCGCCGGCACCAGAAGGTCGTCGAGGAAGCGCCGTCGCCGTTCGTCGACGAAGCGATGCGCGAAGAGCTGTTCGACGCCGCGCGCAAGGCCGCCAAGGCCATCGACTACGTCGGCGCGGGCACGGTCGAGTTCCTCGCCGGACCCGACGGCCGGTTCTACTTCCTCGAGATGAACACCCGGCTGCAGGTCGAGCACCCCGTCACCGAGAACGTCACCGGGCTGGATCTGGTCGCGCTGCAGCTGCGGGTCGCGGAAGGGGAGCGACTGCCCGCCGACCCGCCGCCGACCGTCGGCCACTCCATCGAGGTCCGGCTCTACGCCGAAGACCCCGCCGCGGGCTGGCAGCCGCAGAGCGGCACGCTGCACACGTTCGAAGTGCCCGATGTGGACCGCCGGTTCACCGAAGGCGCCGGGCTACGGCTCGACTCCGGCTTCGAGAGCGGGTCCGTGGTCGGCGTCCACTACGACCCGATGCTCGCCAAGGTGATCACCTGGGCGCCGACCCGCGCGGAGGCCGCCCGCCGGCTCGCGAAGGCACTGGTGGCGTCGAAGATCCACGGCGTCGTCACCAACCGCGACCTGCTGGTGACCATCCTCCGGCACGAGGCGTTCCTGGCCGGGGAGACCGACACCGCGTTCTTCGACCGCCACGGCCTCGACACCCTGGCCGCGCCACTGGCCACTGTGGACACCGAGCGGCTTTCGGCGCTGGCCGCGGCCCTCGCGGACGCGGCGGGCAACCGGGCGTCGGCGACCACCCAGGGGAGGCTGCCCAGCGGCTGGCGCAACGTCCGCTCCGCCGGGCAGCGCAAGGTCTTCTCCGTCGCGGACCGCGAGTACGAGGTGGTCTACTCGCTGACTCGCGACGGGCTGGAAGCGGACGGGATCGACGCCGGGCTGGTGTCGGCCGAGCCCGGCCGGGTCGTCCTGGACGTCGCCGGGGTGCGGCGCACCTTCGACGTCGCCCGGCACGACGGAGTGTCCTACGTGGACTCCGCGCTCGGTTCGGTGGCGCTGACGGCGGCACCGCGGTTCGCCGACCCGGACGCGGCGCTGGCCGCCGGGTCGCTGGTCGCGCCGATGCCGGGCACCGTGGTCCGGCTGGCCGTGCGGGCCGGGGACCCGGTCAAGGCCGGCGACCCCCTGCTCTGGCTCGAAGCGATGAAGATGGAACACCGCATCGCGGCACCCGCCGACGGCGTGGTGACCGAGCTGCCGGTGACCGTCGGACAGCAGGTCGAAGTGGGCACAATCCTGGCTGTGGTGGGAGACGAAGAATGAACGCCATGAACTTCATCGAGCCCGAAGAGCGGATCGCGCTCCGCAAGGCCGTCGCCGAACTGGGCGCCAAGTACGGGCACGAGTACTACGCGAAGAAGGCCCGCGCCGGCGAGAAGACCCACGAGCTGTGGGACGAGGCCGGCCGCCTGGGCTACCTCGGCGTCAACATCCCCGAGGAGTACGGCGGCGGGGGCGCGGGCATCGCCGACCTCGCCGCGGTCCTCGAAGAGCTGGCCGCCGCGGGCTCGCCGCTGCTGCTCATGGTCGTCTCGCCGGCCATCTGCGGCACCGTCATCTCCCGGTTCGGCACCGAGGAGCAGAAGAAGCAGTGGCTGCCGGGCATCGCCGACGGCAGCAAGCGGATGGTCTTCGCGATCACCGAGCCGGACGCCGGGTCGAACTCGCACAAGATCACCACCACCGCCAAGCGCGACGGCGACGGCTGGGTCCTCAGTGGACGCAAGGTCTACATCTCCGGCGTCGACGAGGCCGACGCGGTGCTCGTCGTCGGCCGCATGGAGGACTCGAAGACCGGCCGGCTCAAGCCTGCGCTGTTCATCCTGCCGACCGGCACCGAGGGCTTCGAGTACACGAAGATCCCGATGGACATCGTCGCGCCGGAGAACCAGTTCTCGCTGTTCCTCGACGACGTCAAGCTGCCGGCCGAGGCGCTGGTCGGCGAGGAGGACGCGGCGATCGCGCAGCTGTTCGCCGGCCTCAACCCGGAACGCATCATGGGCGCGTCGTTCTCCCTCGGCATCGCCCGGTACGCGCTGGCCAAGGCCACCTCCTACGCCAACCAGAGGCAGGTCTGGGGCACCCCGATCGGCGCCCACCAGGGCCTCGCGCACCCCCTGGCCGAGATCAAGATCGAGCTGGAGCTCGCGAAGCTGATGACGCAGAAGGCGGCGTCGCTCTACGACTCCGGCGACGACTTCGGCGCGGGGGAGTCGGCCAACATGGCCAAGTACGCCGCCGCCGAGGTGGCCATCCGCGCGACCGACCAGGCCGTGCAGACCCACGGCGGCAACGGGCTCGCGACCGAATACGGCCTCGGGACGCTGGTCACGGCCGTCCGGCTCGGCCGGATCGCGCCGGTCAGCCGCGAGATGGTGCTCAACTTCGTCGGCCAGCACAGCCTCGGCCTCCCGAAGTCCTACTAGGAGAGTCGCTATGTCTACATTGGACGGCAAGACGATCATCATGTCCGGCGGCAGCCGTGGCATCGGCGAGGCGATCGCGCTCCGGGGGGCGAAGGACGGCGCGAACGTCGCGCTGCTGGCCAAGACCGCCGAACCGCATCCGAAGCTGCCCGGCACCATCTACACCGCCGCGGAAGCCATCGAGAAGGCCGGCGGGCACGCGCTGCCGATCCTCGGCGACGTCCGCGACGACGACGGCGTGGCGGCGGCCGTTGCGAAGACCGTCGAGCAGTTCGGCGGCATCGACATCGTCGTGAACAACGCGAGCGCGATCGACCTGACGCCGACCGAGCAGGTCAGCATGAAGCGCTACGACCTGATGCAGGACATCAACGCGCGCGGCACGTTCCTGCTGTCCAAGCTGGCCATCCCGCACCTGCGGAAGTCGGCGAACGCGCACATCCTGACGCTGTCGCCGCCGATCAGCCTGGACGAGAAGTGGTTCACCGCCGGACACCTCGCGTACAGCATCGCGAAGTACTCGATGAGCCTGGTGACCGTCGGGCTCGCGGCCGAACTCAAGAAGGACGGCGTCGCGGTCAACTCCCTGTGGCCGCGCACGACCATCGACACGGCGGCGATCCGCAACGTCGTCGGCGCCGAACTGGCCGACCGCAGCCGGACGCCGGAGATCATGGCCGACGCCGCGTACGCGATCCTCACCAAGCCGAGCGGCGAAGCGACCGGGAACTTCTTCCTCGACGACGAGGTGCTGCGCGCGGCCGGCGTCACGGACTTCGCGAAGTACCGCATCGGGGGTTCGGAGGAGGACCTCCAGCTCGACTTCTGGGTCGATCCGGCTTGACCGGCGTCCGCGAACCCCAGCAGGAACGCAGCCGCACCACGCGGCGGCGGCTGATCGAGGCCGCGCTCGACAGCTTCGGCGAGCGCGGCTGGCACGGCGTCACGGTCGCCGTGATCGCCGAGCGCGCGGGCGTCTCCCGGGGCGCCGCGCAGCACCACTTCCCGACCCGGGAAGCCCTCGTCGCGGCCGCCGTGGACCTCCTCGGCGAAGCGCAGATCGACGAGCTGCGGGCCCAGGCCGCGGACCTGCCGAGCGGGGCGTCGCGCATCGAGCGCGTCGTCGAGATGGTGCTGAACCTCTACACCGGGCCGCTGTTCCGCGCGGCCCTGCAGCTGTGGTCCGTCGCGGCGACCGACGACGCGTTGCGGGACGTGCTGGTACCGCTGGAAGCGCGGGTCGGGCGCGAGGCCCACCGGGTGACGGTGGAGCTCCTCGGCGTCGACGAGTCCCGCGCGGGAGTGCGCGAGCTGGTCCAGGCCACCCTCGACCTGGCGCGCGGGCTGGGCCTGGCGAACCTGCTCACGGACGACACGCGGCGCCGGAAGCAGATCGTGCGGGAATGGGCGCGGACGCTGGAGCTGCGGCTCGGGTGAGCCGGTCCAGCGCCGCCTGGCTCTCTTCGTCGGCGGCGCGGTGGATGACCAGCAGCTGGTCCGGGTCCTGGACCGGCCTGAGCGTCTCGAAGTGCAGGGCCAGCACCCCGGCCTCGGGGTGCCGCACGACCTTGCGCCCGCGGGCGTTGACCTTGACGTCCCGTTCGGCCCACAGGCGCGCGAACTCCGCGTCGCCGTCGGTCAGCTCGGCGATGAGGCCGGTCAGCGCCCGGTCGTCCGGGTGCGCGGCCCACGCGGCGCGTAGGTGCGCGATCCCGTCCCGCACCACGCGTTCCCGGTCGACGTAGAACTCGCGCACCCGCGGGTGCATGAGGCAGATCCACACGGCGTTGCGCCGCGATGGCGGCAGCGTGCCGAAATCCACCATCAGCCTCGCCATCCCGGCGTTCCAGGCCAGGACGTCGTAGCGGTGGTTCAGCAGCATGGCCGGCAGCGGGGAGAGGTCGGCGACCAGCCGGGCCAGCGGCGGCGCCGCGGTGGTGGCGAGCCGGTCGGTGTCGCGGGGACGCTGCCGCGCCAGGTCGAAAAGGTACGCGCGCTCGTCGGGAGCCAGGCGCAGTGCCCCGGCCAGCGCTTCCACGACGTCCGCCGAGGGCCGCAGTCCGCGGGCCTGCTCCAGCCGCACTATGTAGTCGACGCTGATGCCGGCCAGCTCGGCGACGTCTTCGCGGCGCAGCCCCGGGGTCCGCCGGCGCGGCGGCAGGCCGAAGTCCCTCGGGTCCAGGCGTTCGCGCCGGGCCCGCAGGAACGCGCCCAGCTCCACGGTGGGTGTCGTCATGATCGCTGCAACCGCCGGGGTGGGACCGGTGTTCCCAGGAAAGTCCTTCCCTTACCCCGGCCGCCGCGCGCACGGAGACTCGCTGCCGACGACGAACCGACGACGAACCAAGGAGGACACCATGTCGCTCACCCTCGACAGCTACCGGCTGCTGGGCCGTTCCGGGCTGCGGGTTTCCCCGCTCGCGCTGGGCACGGCGACCTTCGGCACCGAGTGGGGCTGGGGCGCCGAGAAGTCCGAGGCCCGCAAGCTGTTCGACACCTACGTCGAGCGTGGCGGCAACTTCATCGACACCGCGAACACGTACACGAACGGCAGTGCCGAGCGCCAGCTGGGCGAGTTCGCCCGCGACCGCCGCGAGAGCCTGGTGCTGGCCACGAAGTACACGACGCTGCGCCGGCCCGGCGACCCGAACTCCGCGGGCTCGCACCGCAAGAGCCTGTTCGCGTCGGTGGAAGCCAGCCTGCGGCAGCTGGGCACGGACTACCTCGACCTGCTGTACCTGCACGTGTGGGACTTCGCGACGCCGGTCGAGGAGATCCTGCGCGGCCTCGACGACCTGGTCCGCCGGGGCAAGGTCCTGTACGTGGCGATGTCCAACGTCCCGGCCTGGGAGATCTCGCGCATGCAGGCGATCGCCGACCTGCGCGGCTGGTCGCCGCTGGTCGGGCTGCAGGTCGAGTACAACCTGGTCAACCGGGCCGCGGAGCGCGACCTGATCCCGATGGCGCGGGCGATGGGGCTGGGCGTGACGCCGTATTCGCCGCTGGCGGGTGGGGTGCTGACGGGCAAGTACCGCACCGCTCCCGCCGCGGGGACCCGGGCGAGCTTCAACGCCGGGCTGGGCGTGGTCACCGAACGGAACCTGGCCATCGCCGACGTCGTGGCGGAGGTCGCGGTGGAGCTGGGCCACACGCCCGCCCAGGTCGCGCTGGCCTGGACCCTGCGGAACCCGGGCGTGACGGCGCCGATCGTCGGTGCCCGGACTCCGGAGCAGCTGGAGGGCAACCTGGGCGCGCTGGCGGTCGAGTTCACCGCGGCCCAGCTGACGCGCCTCGACGAGGCGAGCGCGATCGACCTCGGCTATCCGCACGATCTGCTGGCCGGGGACCACATCCGCGCGGTGATGCGCGGGGAGCTGAAGCTCGAAGCCCGCCGCTGACCGCCGGCCGGGTGCCGGGACGACGCCGGCACCCGGCCGTCCCCCGCTGTCGTGGGCATGGGGACCGGCATCGAGGCCGTGGCCGACATGCCACCCGCCGGTCTCCTGCCGTGCGAAAGCTCGTCCGGCGGTCGGTCGACACCCCGGCGCGCCCGGCGGTTTCGGTGTGCCGCCGACGGGCCGGTGGTCTGAACCGCTCGCCGTGACCCCTGAACCGGTCGGCGACACGCCGGACCAATCCGGAACCCCACCCGGGTCCGAAGCGTCATAGTGTTGTAAGTAACACAATCGGCCCAACGGGCGAATGACTATACGTAGCAAGTACGCAGAGGAAGGCAGTCCGGTGTCCGGTTCAGGAGTCGAGCTCACCCACCGAGCGATGGCGATGCTGAAGGCAGTGGCAGCAGGCCGTGCGCAGATGTCCTGCAGCTGCGAGCCCGACCTCTTCATCGACGGATTCGCCTGTTGCGATCAGATGACGGCCCACGCGCTGGCGCACGGTGGCTACCTGCGTCCCGCCGTCGAGGCCGCCGCCGGGCGCGTCCCGGCCGAGCTGACCGAGGCCGGGCGCGCCGCGCTGGAGATCACCGCCGCCGCCTGAGCGCCCGCGCGCGTGTCACGCAGTGTCGTGGACTCGCTCATGTGTTCGATTCCGATTCCCGCCGGGTCAAGACCAGGGCATCGCCGTCGGTGATGGCGACCGTGTGCTCGGAATGGGCCGTGCGGGAGCCGTCGGCCGAACGGATGGTCCAGCCGTCGGGGTCGAAGACGATCCGGTCGGTGGTTCGGGCGAACCAGGGCTCGAGCGCGAGCGTCAGGCCCGGCTTGAGCTTCATCCCGCGCCCGGCCGTGCCCGTGTTGGAGACGTGCAGGTCCTCGTGCATGGTCCGGCCGATGCCGTGCCCGCCGAACTGGGTGTTGACCGGGTAGCCGTAGTCGCGGGCCACGGCCCCGATCGCCGCCGAAATGTCGCCCAGCCGGTTGCCGGCCAGGGCCACCCCGATCGCCGCCTCCAGCGCTTCTTCGGTGGCGCGGATGATCCGCAGGTCCTCCTCGGCGGGGGTGCCGACGATGACCGTGCGCGCCGAGTCGGCCGCCCACCCGTCGATGGTGACCGCGAGGTCGGCGGTGAGCACGTCGCCGTCGCGCAGCACGTAGTCGTGCGGCAGGCCGTGCAGGACGGCGTCGTTGACCGACAGGCAGATGACGTTGCGGAACGGGCCCTCGCCGAACGACGGCGCGTAGTCCCAGTAGCACGACTCCGCCCCGCGGCGCTTGATCATGCCGCGCACGTGGTGCTCCAGGTCCATGAGGTTGACGCCCACGTCGGCGAGCTCGCCGACCTCCGAGAGCACCTCGGCGACGAAGCGCCCCGTCACGTGCATGCGCTCGATCTCCGCACGCGTCTTCAGTTCGATCACGAAACCCTCGCGTCCCCCGTTGTCGGTATAGTTATACCGGAACCGTAGCACGGCTCCGGTATAGAAATACCAGGCGGGACCGGCTGCCCGCCGGAGCGCCCGGAAGGCCGTCCGACCTGGCAGGCTTGAGCCATGGCGGAACCCCCACCAGCGGCGGACGACGAAGCGACGGTCTTCCTCCCCAGCGACCTGCGCGGCGCCCACTGGCCGACCCGCGACCCCGACGTCTCCCGGCGGCCCTACGACGAGTTCGCCACCCAGATCGTCGCGCGGCCGCCCGCCTCGCCCGTCAGCGCCGGCCGCGGCGAGGGCGCCGGCTCGTCGCTGGCCCGCTCCAGCGGCCGGATGGCCGTCGCCTCGACCGTCAGCCGGATCACCGGGTTCGTCGCGAAGCTGCTGCTGGCCGCCGTCGTCGGGACCGGGGTCGTCAACGACTCCTTCACCGTCGCGAACACCCTGCCCAACATCGTCTTCGAGCTGCTCTTCGGCGGCGTGCTCGCGAGCGTCGTCGTGCCGCTGCTCGTCCGCTCCCAGGACGACCCGGACGGCGGCCGCGCCTACACCCAGCGGCTCATCACGATGGCGCTGGTGCTGCTCACCGTCGGCACGGCCGTCGCGGTGGCGATCGCGCCGCTGTTCACCGCGCTCTACGTCGACAAATCGTCCGCGACGGCCAATTCGGGGCTCACCACCGCCCTGGCGTACCTGCTGCTGCCGCAGATCCTGTTCTACGGCCTCTTCGCGCTGCTTTCGGCGATCCTCAACGCGCAGAACGTCTTCGGCCCGCCGGCCTGGGCGCCGGTGCTGAACAACGTCGTCGTCACCGCCACGCTCGTCCTGTTCGCCGTCGTGCCGGGGGAGCTGACGCTCGACCCGGTCCGGATGGGCGACCCGAAGCTGCTGGTCCTCGGCCTCGGCACCACGCTCGGCATCGTCGTGCAGGCCGCGGTGCTGGTCCCGGCGTTGCTGCGCACCGGGTTCCGGTTCCGCTGGCGCTGGGGCTTCGACCCGCGGATCAAGGAGTTCGGCGGGCTCGCCGCGTGGATCCTCGGCTACGTCGTGGTCAGCCACGTCGGGTTCGTCGTCACCACCCGCGTGCTGACCCACGGGACCAGCGGCGGCGTCACGGCCTACAGCTACGCGTCCCTGCTCTTCCAGCTCCCGTACGGCATTCTCGGCGTCTCGCTGCTGACCGCGCTGATGCCGCGGATGAGCCGCGCGGCCGCCGACGGCGACACGGCCTCGCTCGTCGGCGACCTTTCGCTCGCTTCCCGCATCTCGACGGTCTTGTTCGTGCCGATCTCCGCCGTGCTGGCGGTGGTCGGCACGCCGGTCGGCATCGCGATCTTCACCTGGGGCCGCGGCACCCTCGGCGACGCCGAGCGGCTCGGCCAGACCCTGGCCGTCTCCGCCGTCGGGCTGCTGCCCTTCGCGCTGGTCATGTTGCAGCTGCGGGTGTTCTACGCGATGAAGGACGCTCGCACGCCCACGCTGATCATGCTCGTGATGACCGCGGTGAAGATCCCGCTGCTGCTGCTCTGCCGCGGGCTGCTCGACGGCGAGCACATCGTCCTCGGCGTGATGCTCGTGAACGGCGCCGGGTTCGTCGTCGGCGCCGTCCTCGGCCAGGTCTGGCTCTGGGTCCGGCTCGGGCACCTGCGCAGCAAGCGATCCCTGCGGGTCGGGATGATCACCCTCTCCGTCAGCGCCCTCGGCGTCGGCGCCGCGGTGCTCGCCGGCTACGCGGTGCCCGGTTCGCTCGGCGTGATCGCCGCGGCCTGGGTGAAACTGCCGGTCCAGACCTTGCTCGGGATGGCCGTCCCGTTCGGCTTGCTGGCACTGCTGAGGCTCCCGGAGTTCACTCCGGTGACCCGGCGCGCGGGCGCTCTCCTGCGTCGCTTCGCCTCTCGTTGACGACTACGGCCGGGAGCGTGATCCGGATGTCTCGAAACGGTAACGAGACCGCTGCGATCAGCGCGTTTACTTTTGCCGCGCGGCTTTCTACGATCCATCCGGATCAGCGATGGGGCGGAGGTCGTGCATGACGCGCAGGGCGCGCAGGCGGCGGGACCGGGTCACGGTCGACGAACTGCTGCGAGAGGCCGGGGCGCGACCGCGGAAACCCGGTTCGCGCTCGGCCGAGGTGGCCGCCCGGCGTGATCCCGACGCCGAGCCGCACGGCGCCGCGGGCCGGATCGCGCTGGCGTCGGCGGTGATCGTGGTGCTCGGCGGGCTCGTGCTCGCCCTGGCGACGCGCACCGAACCCGCCCCGGGGTCCCGGCAGTTCCCGCAGCTGCAGCCGGCCACCGGCGTCCCCACCGCGACCTCGACCGCGATCGCCGTGCCGACGCGGACGACGACACCGTCGCCGGTGGTCATGCACGCGCGCCAGACGCCGACCCCCACGCCGACGGTGACGGTCGACCTGCCGCCGTCACCCACGACGACCGTCACCCTCCCGACGTTCACCCCGGACTACCGGTGCTACCCCTACGGCTGCCGTCGCGACGGGACCCCGGTGCGCTGACGCCGCAGCAGCAGGTAGGTCCCGGCGGCGAGCACGAACCCGGCGGCGAACGTCAGGTCGCCGGTGCCGGGCACCGCTTTCGGGATCGGCGCGGTGTAGACCGCCTGGTTCGCGAACAGCCCGACGGAGACCACCAGCCCGACGAGGAACGCGGTGAAGCCGGCGACGTTGCGGTGGTGCCGGTCGGCGAGCAGCTCGCCGAACTCCGTGCCGCGGCGCAGGTGCTGGTCGGCCAGCAGCACGCCGAGCCACGGCCCGATCCAGTAGGCGATGACCAGCAGGAAGTTCTCGTACGCGTGCCCGGCGTCGGCCAGCCCCAGCCACGCCAGCACGAACCCGACGACGCCGAACGCGAGCGCGACGGCGGCCCGGCGCCAGGCCAGCGGCAGGCGGATCCCGAGGGTGAGGAAGGCGAGCGCGCCGGAGTAGACGTTGAGGACGTTCGCGGCGACGGCGCCGAGCGTGATCGCCAGCAGCGTCGCGGCGGCGAGGAACCCGGGCAGGTGCCCGGTGAACGCCGTCGTGGGGTTGTCGTCGGCCGCGCCGGCGATGGTCGCCGAGGCGGCGCCGACGAGCATCAGGATCGTGGTCGAGAGGAACAGGCCGCCGCCGGCGTAGAGGCCGATCGCGCGCGGGGACGCGGTCTTCGGCAGGTAGCGCGTGTAGTCGGCGGCGTAGGGGTTCCAGCCGGCGGTGTAGCCGAACGCGGTGCCGACGGCCAGGAGGAACCCGCCCACGCTGCCGGAATTGGTGGTGGCGCCCGCCTTCCCGAAGACGACGACGCTCGCGGCGGCGAACACGACGGCGAGGACGACGAAGACGTACTTCTCGTACGCCTGGACGAGGTTGTGCCCGAAGAACGCGATGACGATCTGCAGCGCGACGACGAGCACGAGGCAGGCGACGGTGGGCAGGCCGGTGAGGGCGGCGAGCGCGAAGGCCCCGCTGACGCTGTTGACGGCGAACCAGCCGACGCCGGCCATGACCGACATGAGCGCGGCGGGCACCAGGTTCCCGCGGTAGCCGAACGCGGCCCGCCCGAGCACCATCTGCGGCACGCCGTAACGCGGCCCGCGGGCACTCAGGACGCCGTGCGCGGCGGCGCCGAGCCCGTTGCCGACGACGGCGGCGAGCGCGGCCTGCGTGAAGGAGAGCCCGAACGCGGTGACGGCGAGGACGCCGACGAAGATCGTCGCGAACTCGAGGTTGGGGGACGCCCACGTCCAGGCCAGCTGCCGTGGCCGTCCGTGGCGGTCGGAATCGGCGACGGGCTCGACCCCGCCGGGTTCGACGGCCACCAGCTTGGCGCCGTAGCCGGGCTCTTCGGGGTTCGTCATGCGAGGACGGTAGGTGACGAAGATTGCGGCGGTGTGACGGAAACCGTCCCGGTCACCGGAAACCCCGCGAAGACCCCCTCACCGGCCCCGATGCCGGTGAGAGGGCCTTCGACAGCCCCACTACGGGATCAGGGGTCAGCCGGCGTACCCGGCGACGATCTTCGTGAAGGCGTACTTGTCCTGCGAGATGCCGCTGCACTCGCCGCCACCGCTGCAGTCGCGGTTGGTGGCCCAGAACGTGAAGCGGGCCAGGTGGTGGCTCGTCGCGTAGCCGCGGATGGAGTTGAAGTTCGCGACCGTGACCGTCTCGCCCGCGTTGTCGGTCTTGCCGTTCATCGAGGAGAGGCCGCTGTGCCGGTAGGCGGTGTCGTCGTTCCAGCCGAACGTGGTCTTGAGCTGGTTCTTCAGCCCGTCGACCGCGGACTTCGTGTGCGCGGCCATGTCGCCGCCGCTGGAGAAGTCGAACGGCATGACCGACCAGACGTCGACCGGGGCGCCGATCGCCTTGGCCTGGTTGATCAGGCGCTTGCCCCACGAGTCGGGGCCGGTCGTGGTGGTGCCGATGGTGATGACGACCTTCAGGTTCGGGTTCTTCTGCTTGGTCAGCTTGACCGCGTTGAGGATGCGGTCCTGCACCGTGTTGTTCTGGAACTCGTCGGTGTTCTCGATGTCGAGGTCGATCGCCTTGAGGCCGTAGGCGTCGATCACCTTCTGGTACGCGCCGGCCAGCGCCGAGGCCGACGTGCACTTCGAGCCCAGCTTGGTGCCGGACCAGCCGCCGAACGAGGGGATCACGTCCCCGCCCGCGTTGCGGATGTTCTGGATCATCGTCTTGTCCGAGCCGGTCAGCGAACGGCTGCCGTCCCACTTCGGGTTGCAGGTGCCGTCGGACAGGACGAACGCGAGGGTAAACGCTTTCACGCCGGTGGCGGACATCGCCGCGGTCGGGCTGGTCTGCCCGCCCCACTGGTACAGGTACGGCGATGCGAGCACCGGGTCGACCGCGGCCATGGCCTGCGGGGCGAGGCCGACCGCCGTCGCCATCGCGGCTCCGGCCGCGACCGCGAGGGTGACCAGACGGTGCAGGGATTTCGCCGATCCGGCCAAAAGCAGGCCGCCCCTCGCGCGACGAGTAACCGTCGCAACGAAGTGGTTCGGCCGTGACTGTGGGCGGATCGGCGATGAACGATGCAGCATGGGGGTCCTCCAAACGTGGTGGATGGAGCACCTCCGGTTTGAGGCGGCGGGATCATCCCGGGAGGAGCATTGCGTGCCACCACACAGTGGACTAGACCAATGTTGTATGTCAACCCTCCGAGGGTCGGAAATATGACTTACTGTGCGCGGACGGCTACATCTTCTGGGTCCGGGCCCCGGACCCCAGCCGGGGGGCAAGCCCGCCTGGACCCTCCAAAGATCCCTGGTGAGCGGCGGCGACGTGAGATTCCCCTGAAGGCGGAGTGACAGCGCGCCGCATTCCGGCTACTTTGCCGAAATGGTGGGGGATTCGGTCGCCGCCGGCGGAGAACGCCGCCCGGGCCGGTTCCTGCCCGTCGTCGTGCTGAGCCGGTGTGCGCTGTGGCGGCTGCCGCGGCGTGGCCAGGCCCTCTACTTCGTCGCGATCGACGTCCTCGCCGTGGCCGCCACCGTGCTCGCGGCCCTGCGGTTTCCGCCGCTCGCCACGATGCTGGTGCCGTTCGCGCTGCTCGTGGGCGGGATGCTGGTGTCGGCCGAGCTCGCCCGGGCGGTGGAGCGCCACCGCGAAGACACCCTCCTCGGTCCCGGCGTCGACACCCCGTGGATCTTCGCCGGAGTACTGGTGCTCCGGCCGGGTCTCGCCGTCGCGCTGGTCGTGCTCTCCGCGCTGCACCAGTGGTTCCGGGTCCGCAGAAGACCCGTGTACCGGCAGGTGTTCGGCGCCGCCGCGACGGCGCTGGCCGGACTCGTCGCCGGGGCGTTCCTCACCGCGACCGGCGGCCGGCCGCTGGGCGAGGTCCTCGACGCCCGCACCGTCGTCCTCCTGACCGTCGCCGGCGTGGTGTTCCTGGCGGTGAACGCCGCGCTCGTGACCGCCGCCGACGGTCCCCGCCGCCCCCGTGAAGCTCTCCCGGGACACGCGTTCGACGCCGCGATGACGGCGTCCGCCCTGCCGCTCGCCTGGGCCGTGGAGGCCGCGCCGCTGCTGGTCCCGCTGCTGGCCGGCGCCACCGTCGTGCTGCACCGCGGCGGGCTGGGCCGCGGCCGCCGCGACCACGTCACCCTCGACCCGGGTACCGGCGTGCTGACCGCGGCGTCGTGGCGCGGCGCCGCCGAAGCCGAGCTGAACCGCCTCGGCCGCCACGGCCCCGGGCAGGCCGTGCTGCTGCTCGACCTCGACCACTTCCGCCAGCTCAACGACCGCTACGGCGCCCGCATCGGCGACGCCGTCCTGCGCGCGGTCGCCGACACCCTGCGCGACGAGGTCCGTGCCGCCGATCTCGTGGGCCGCTCCGGCGGCGAGGAGTTCGCGGTGCTGCTGCCGGGCACGGGCCGCTTCGACGCGATGGCGATCGCCGAGCGGATCCGGCTCCGGATCGCCTCGACGCTGGTGGCGTTGAAGGCCTCGGGCGACGGGCCGCAGTTCGTCGGGGTGACGGTGTCGATCGGCGTCGCGGACTGCGTGGACGGGCTCCTGGCGGACGCGCTGCTGGCGGCGGAGGCGGCGGTGCTGCGCGCGAAGGCGGCGGGCCGCAACCGGACGATCTGCGTCGAACCCGGCTAGCGCGTCTTGCCCGCGACCCTCGGCCGGGCAACGCCGTCGACGGCCACGCACAGACCATCGAGGAGCCGCTGGGCCGGGACGTCACGGCGACCCGCGCCGGCTCGCCGCCGTTATCCGACCGTTAGGCGGGCTGCCCAACCGGGAATACCGGTGGGCGTCTTTGGTGGCAGGGAAGGCGGCGAGGGGCCGTCGGGGAATTCAGGGGGAACAATGTATTCACTTCGTCGTGTCGTGCGGATCGGGTTCGGGGCCGGAATCGCCGCGGTGGTTCTTTCGGCTTGTACCGGTCCGCAGGATTCGCCGAATGGCGCGCAGCCCACGCCGGCGGCGACCACGGCGACCGCGACGACGGCCATCCCGGCTCCCACCTCCGCGCCGCCAGCGAAGCCGGTGCCGGCGAAGGTGACGGAAGCGGCGTGCGCGTCGGCCACCAAGGCCACGCTGGAAGCCGCGGTCAAGGCGGACAAGGACCTGTCCGGGGCGCTCATCATCGACAGCAAAGGTCTGCAGCGCGTCAAATGTGTGGGCCCGTGGGCTTTCGCGCACTTCACCAACGAAATCGACGGTGGCGGTATTTTGTTCAACCACCGGAACGGGACCTGGATCGCGCAGGGCGGGGGCACCGGGGAATTGTGCGAAAAGGTCCCGGTCGCGATCGCCAAGAAGATCTGCTCCTGAGGCTCAGGTGACCGTGATCGCGTTCAGCTTCTCCCGCAGGTAGTCCGCCGCGATCACTTCCGGGTACGTCGTCCGGCCCAGGGGAGGGGCCAGCGACGTGATCCGCGCGTCGTGGTCGGTCTCGTAGAAGAAGATCAGCGACACCAGGTCCTCGTCGGGCGCCGTGGTCGCCGGCGGGAGCACGCGGTGGCGCGTCGAGCGCCAGCGGTCGCCGGTCCAGCGGGCCATCAGGTCGCCGATGTTGACCGTGAACGCGTCCGGGTGGAACGGCGCGTCCTCCCATTCGCCGGCGTCGGTGTAGACCTGCAGGCCGCCGACGCCGGCCTGGCGGTCGAGCACCGTCACCGTGCCGAAGTCGGTGTGCGGGCCGATCCGGAACTGCTCCGGCTCCGGCGCGCCGACGTGGGTCATCGGCGGGTACCAGTTGATGTTGAACGTGTACGTCGGGTGCGCGGTGTGCCGCGTGAAGTGGCTCTCGGCCAGGCCGAGGGCCGCGGCGAAGATCTCCAGCAGGTGATCCGACAGCGCCCGCATCCGGCGCATGTACTCCGTGGCCACCTCGGCGAGCCCCGGCACCTCGTCCGGCCAGACGTTGGCCTGGAACCAGAACCCGTCGACCTCGGCGACGCCGACGCCCAGGTCGGCGCCCGCCGAGTACGACTCCTTGAGGTCCGGCGGGGTCTCGGTGCCTTCGGCGTAGCCGTTGGCCTCGACGCCCGGCGGCAACCAGCCGCGGCCGCCGACGGTCACGGCGTAGCGCTGCTTGACGTCCTCGGGCAGCGCGAAGAACTCCCGTGCCAGCTCACGCGTCCGGCGGCGCAGGTCGTCGGCCACGCCGTGCCCGGTGACGAGCAGGAACCCGGACTCGCGCAGCGCGCGGTCGATCTGCCCGGCCACCTCGGCGCGGCCTTCGGAGGTACCCGCGAACCACGGCGAAAGGTCCACGAGCGGAACGGTTGACGGCATACCGGCTCCTCAGCAAGCACTGTCCTATCCGGACTTCTCGACCCCGATGTCCTCGAACCACAGGTCCGGGCGCGCGGCGATGAACTCCGTCATCAGCGCGGTGCACGCGGGGTCGTCGAGCAGGGTGATCTCCACGCCGAGCCCGGCCAGCCAGTCGTGCCCGCCGTGGAAGGTTTCGGCCTCGCCGATGACGACGCGCCCGATCCCGAACTGACGGACGAGCCCGGAGCAGTACCAGCACGGCGAAAGCGTCGTGACCATGATCGTGTCGCGGTAGTGGGGACGGCGCCCGGCGTTGCGGAACGCCGAGGTCTCGGCGTGCATCGAGGGGTCGTCGTCCTGCACGCGCCGGTTGTGCCCGCGGCCCAGGAGGGTGCCCGCGGTGTCGAACAGCGCGGCCCCGATGGGCACGCCGCCCTCGGCCTTGCCCAGCTCGGCTTCTTCACGGGCGACGGCGAGCAGGGCACCAGGGTCGATCGGCATGCGCCACTCTTTCCGCCCGACGCGGTCCGTGGCAAGGGCCCGGCCACGTCCGAGGTGCATCGAGGACCGGAACTGTCCTCGATGTCTGGCACACTGCGTGCCATGTACGGGACATCGGAACGCCTGCTCAGGCTGCTCTCGCTGCTGCAGGCGCGGCGCGACTGGCCGGGCGCCGACCTCGCGTCGCGGCTCGAAGTCGACGTCCGCACGATCCGCCGTGACGTCGAGCGGCTGCGTTCCCTCGGCTATCCGGTGCACGCGACGCCGGGGGTGACCGGTGGCTACCGGCTCGGCGCGGGCGCCGCGCTCCCGCCGCTGCTGCTGGACGACGACGAGGCCGTCGCGGTCGCGGTCGGCCTGCGCACGGCGGCGAGCGGCACGGTCAGCGGCATCGAGGAGACGTCGGTGCGCGCGCTGGCGAAGCTGGAGCAGGTGCTGCCGGCCCGGCTGCGCCCGAGGGTGGGTGCCCTGCACGCGGCGACGGTCTCGCTGCCCGGCGGCGGCCCGACGGTCGACGCTTCGGTGCTGACGGCGATCGCGTCGGCCTGCCGCGACCACGAGCGGCTGCGCTTCGGCTACGGCGACCGCGCGGGCGCGGAGACGGAACGGTCGGTCGAGCCGCTGCGCCTGGTCCACACCGGGCGCCGGTGGTACCTGGTGGCGTTCGACCTGGACCGCGACGGCTGGCGCACGTTCCGCGTGGACCGCATCACGGGCGTCCCGGTGCCGAGCTTCCGGTTCACGCCGCGCGAACCCCCGGCCGAGGACCTGGCGGTGTACGTGTCGCGTCAGATCTCGGCGGCGCCGTACCCGCACCAGTTCGTGCTGCGGGTGGCCGTCCCGGCGGCCGTGCTGGCCCAGCGGATCCCGCCGACGAGCGGCTCGGTGGAGCCGATCGACGAGCACAGCTGCCGGGTGCGGACCGGGGCGAACACCCTGGACACGGTGCCGTACTACCTGGCCCAGTGGGGGTACGACTTCGTGGTGGAGGAGGCGCCGCCGGGGCTGGTGGAGCGGCTGCGGGAGGTGGCGGAGCGCTTCGCCCGCGCGGTCGGTTAAGGCGCTTCGACGCGGAGGCGATCACTTTCGCCGTCGGTGAGGAACGACGCGAGTTCGCCTCCTTCCTCGGTCACCGCCGAGCGTTCGGGCTTGGTCAACCGCCGCAGCGGCCGCACCACCACCGTCTCGGCTTCCACCGTCCAGGTCGCCGAAACCCGGCCGTCCACCAGCACCACCCGGTCACCCGCGACCGAAACGCCCCGGTGGGCGTCGTCGATGACGCGGGTCCGGTCGTCGTAGCCGAGGATCGCGTTGTCGAACGCCGGCAGGAACCGCACCGGCGCGGGGGTGTCCGCGTCCGGGCGCGGCGCGTCCGGCAGGTCGAGCAGCTCGCGGCCGCGCTCGTCGCGGAAGACCACCAGTTCTTCGCGGACCGCCTGCACCGCCGCCGGCAGCCCGGCCAGGCCGGACCACGCGCGCAGGTCCGCCGTCGCCGCCGGGCCGAACGCGGCCAGGTACCGGCGCACCAGCGCCCGTCCGACCCCGTCGTCCGGGTCGAGCGGATCGGCCTCCCGGCCCAGCCACGACGCCAGCGGCACGTTCCGCACCCCGCCCTTGGTGCGCCACAGCCCCCGGGGAGGGAGCTGCACCACCGGGATCAGCGCGGCGATCAGCATCTCGCCGAGCGGCCGGCGCTCGCACGACGGCCACTTGTCCGCGACCGCCCGGGCCAGCTCGCCCATCGAGCGGGGCTCGCCGTCGGCCAGGACCGCCCGGCCCGCCGCCGCGAGCTCGTCGAGGTCGACCCCCTCGAGCTCGCGGCGGTAGGTGCCGAGGACGCGCTGGCGCAGCATGGCGTCGAAGCGGGCCCGCCACGCCAGGACGTCCTCGGCGGTGAGCAGGTGGACGGTCCGGCGCATCAGGTGCGTCCGCACCACGCGCCGCTCGGTGAGCAGGTCCGACAACGCCGCCGGGTCGAACGCGCGCAGCCGCGACCACAGCCCGGTGAACGGCTCCTGCGGCTCCTGCGCCTGCAGGCCGCCGAGGTGCGCGACGGCGTCGTGCACCGGCAGCTCGGCGCGGTCGAGCAGCAGCTGCCGGGCCAGCGTCGCGCGGTTGAGCGACCGCGCGTCCAGCACCGTCACGTCGCCTTCCGGCCGTCGAGCGTCTCGCGGAGGAGATCGGCGTGCCCGGCGTGCTGAGCGGTCTCGGCGATGATGTGGATGATGGCCCGCCGCGCGCTCCACACCGTCCCCGGCCGGTTCCACGGCGCGTCCGGCAGCGGGTGCGTCGCGGAGAGGTCGACCTTCGCGACGACCTCTTCGGTGCGCTTCGCGACGTCTTCGTAGCGCGCGAGCACGCCCGCCAGGGTCTCGCCGGGCTGCATGGAGAACTCGTTCTGGTGGTCGATCGCCCACCGCGGGTACTCGCGGGCGGTCCCGGCCGCCATGTCCGCCCAGGTCACGCCGTCGGGCAGGTCGAAGCGCATGGCCGACGGGCCGTCGACGGCGAAGCGCTGCCAGTTCTCTTCCATGGACGCGACGTGCTTGACGAGGCCGCCGAGGCACAGCGCGCTGACGGTCGGCCGCGCGCCGGCCTGCTCGTCGGTGAGGCCGTCCGTGGTGGTGATGAGGGCGGCCCGGGTGACCGCCAGCTCGGCGATGAGGTCGTCGCGTTCGGTTTCGTGGGTCATGCGACCAGCGTGTCAGAAGTAGCGGACAGAATGTGTCCGCTACTTGCGGCAAGATCGGGTACATGCCGAAAACTTCCGCTCGCCTGCTCGCCCTGCTCTCGCTCCTGCAGGCGCGCCGCGACTGGCCGGGCGCGCTGCTGGCCGAGCGTCTGGAGGTCAGCGCGCGGACGGTCCGCCGCGACGTCGACCGCCTGCGCGAGCTCGGCTACCCGATCGCGACGGCCAAGGGCCCCGACGGCGGCTACCGGCTCGGCGCGGGCGCGGACCTGCCGCCGCTGCTGTTCGACGACGAGCAGGCGGTCGCGCTGGCGGTGGCGCTGCGGACGGTCACCGGCGGCGGGATCGAGGAAGCGGCGGCGCGGGCGTTGACCACGGTCCGGCAGGTGATGCCGTCCCGGCTGCGCCACCGCGTCGACGCCCTGCACGTCACGGCCGTCTCCCCACCGGGGCCGCCGGTGGATCCGTCGGTGCTGGCGACGCTGAGCGCGGCGGTGCACGCCCGCGAGGTGCTGCGGTTCGACTACCTGGACTCGCCGCGCCGCGCGGAGCCCCACCACCTGGTGACCCGCGGCGGCCGCTGGTACCTGGTGGCGTGGGACCTCGACCGCGCGGACTGGCGCACGTTCCGGGTCGACCGGCTGACCCCCCGGATCCCGACCGGCCCGCGGTTCACCCCCCGGGAGGTACCCGGCGGAGACGTGGCGGCGTTCGTGGCGGACCGGTTCTCGGGCAAGGACGAGTGCCGCGGCGAAGTGATCCTGGACCTGCCGGCGAGCGTCGTGTCGACGTACGCGGGCGACGGCGTGGTGGAGGAGCTGGGGCCGTCCCGCTGCCGCCTGGTGCTGGGGGCGTGGTCGTGGGTGGGCCTGGCGGCATCGATCGGCCGGTTCGACGCGGAGATCGAGGTCGTCGGACCGGCGGAGCTGCGGGACGCCTTCGCCCGGCTGGCCCGCCGCTATGCTGCCGCGGCCGGAGGGTGAAATCCGCGGACCGCCGGCCGGCTCGGGGATCCGTCTCCGGACACCGCAGGTTAGCGCCCGCTTACAATGGTGGCGACCGGAGCCGGCCATCCCGGGCGGTGCGGTCTGGGAGGATCACCGGATGACGATGTCGCTGTCGGCCGAACTGTGGCCGGATGTGCAGCCCGAGACCGCTCGCCGGTTGATGCTGGCCGGCGTCGAGGCCTTCGCCAAGCGGGGTTACCACGCCACCACCACCCGGGACATCGCCGGGGCCGCCGGGATGAGCCCGGCCGCGCTCTACGTGCACTTCCCGTCCAAGGCCGCGCTGCTGTTCGCCATCAGCCGGTACGGCCACGAGCAGACGCTGGCCCTGGTCGAGAACGTCGTCGCGAAGGAGTCCGATCCCGTCGAACGGATCCGGCTGATCGTCGAGGACTTCGTCGCCTGGCACGCGCGCCGCCACACCGTCGCCCGGGTCGTGCAGTACGAACTGCAGGCCCTGCCCGAGAAGGAATTCGAAGTGGTCGCCGAGCTCCGGCGCCGCATCGAGCGAATCGTGCGCGACGTGATCACCGCGGGCGCCGAGAGCGGCGTCTTCACCGTCTCCGACGCGCACATCTCGGCCCGCGCGGTGCTGTCGCTGGGCGTCGACGTGGCCCGCTGGTACACGGAGCGCGCCCGCCAGACGCCGACCGCGCTCGGCAAGGAGTACGGCGGTCTCGTGCTCCGGATGCTGGGCGCTTCCCAGCCTGGGACGCCGGTCACAGACTGAGCGGTCGCTTTGACGGCGGATGTTCAGTGGGTGGTATCCAGGTTGCGAATCCGGCCGAGTACTGCCCCTAGGAACCCCGCAGTCGTACTTTCGGGCAACCCCGCGGTCTGCCGGCCCCCAGGAGCAACGTGATTCGGTTTCCGGCGTCTTCGGAGACAAAGCTTCAACAAAGCTGCGAGAGGGCGCCGCGATGGAATTCACCGCGAAGAAGACAATCAAAATGGTCATGGTTGCCGGGGCATTCGCCACCACCGCTCTGCTTTCCGCGTGCAGCGGGAACAATGTCTCTGGCACCGGTTCTCCGGCGAAAAACGAGGCGGCGGCGGCCGTGGAGCAGGTGCCGGAAGGCGGCGGCCAGGGGGCGGCCACCGGAGGTTCCGGCACCGCGCCGAACGGCGACGTCAACTGCAGCCAGTACGGCGGCCAGGTCGGCGCACCGGGACGGCCGAAGATGGACCTGATCGCGGTGGCCGCCACCGACGGCACCACGCCGGGCTGCACCGAGGCGTTCACCGTGATCACCGAGTACTACCGGAAGCTGCCGCAAGCCGAAGGCCCGGGCGAGCGGGTCCTCGACGTCGAGGGGAAGTGGACCTGCGCCCGTCAGGCGGGGTCCGCGGGCAGCCAGGGGGCGGTGGTCTGTGGCGTGCCCAACAGCTCACTGCAGCTGGAGACCAGGCCCTCGACCGGCGCCGGCAAGACGCCTGTCCGGCAGGTCCGCCTGTTCCCGAACACCACCCAGGCGGTGCAGTTCACCGGGTACGACGCCGGGGTGCGGATGGTCCGCTTCCAGCTGGTCACCCGCCAGGACGGCGGTCCGGACAACAGCCACTACGTGCCGCTCGACGGCAAGACCTACCGGCTTCCGCTGCAGGAGGGCGGCAAGGTGCTCAGCGCGGCCACCCTGTGCCCCGGCGAATCGGTCACCATCGACGACCAGGGCTACGGCAACGGGCCGTGCGCCCAGGATCGGCTGCTCCAGAAGCTGAAGGACGGCACCTCGACGCTCGCGCAGATCAGCGTGAACGGTGACGACCGGATCGCCACGGTCAAGGAGATCTACACCCCCTGATTCCGGGGAAATCGAAAACCGGCAGCCGGGAATCTGCCGGTTTCGGGGCGGCGGAAGTGGGGCTGGGGCGTCGATGGTGATCACGCTCCACTCGAACCGGTTTCCGTTGCCGCGGGGTTGTGCTCGAAGCGGGCGATCTCGCGGAGGGACTCGACCGCCTGGCGGAGAGACGCTTCCCACAGCACCTCGCCGTAGGCCGGGGTCGCTTGTGTGGGGTCTCCGACGACGCCCGGGGTGCCGAAGTCGTTCGAGAGCCAACCGAAGCTCACGGGGCGCCCGTTGAAGCCGATGTGCTCGAAGGCCGCGAGGTGTTCGGGTACCCAGCGCTCGGCCCGCGAGAGGTCCACGAGGTCGGGGCGCAGGTGCAGGACGAGGGAGGTCTCCGCGGCGCCGCCGTGGATGCCGAGCTCCCGCTCGTCGAGTCCTTCGCCCGCGGGTGGGGCCGCGCGGACGAGCGAAGGCATGAGGAAGGTCTTGAGCCCGAAGCGTTTGCGGATTTCCCGCAGCGCCACCTGCAGGAGCGCGACGTTGCCGCCGTGCCCGTTGAGGAACACGAGCGTCCCGGCTCCCATGAGCGCTACGGCCCGCCCGATTTCGACGACGGTGCGGAGCAGGGTCCCGGCGTCGAGCCAGACCGTGCCGGGCGCCCAGCTGTGCTCGTCGGATTTCGTGTAGGTGAGGGTGGGGAGCTGCCAGACGTCGAGACCCTCGGCGGCGGCGCGTTCGGCGGCGGCGCCGGCCACCGCTTCCGCGATCAGGGCGTCGGTGCTGAGCGGCAGGTGCGGCCCGTGGTGCTCGAGCGCACCCGTGGGGAGGACGACGATCGATTCCCGGCCGATCCGGTCCGCGAGGGACGGGCCCGCGAGTTCGGCGATCGCGCGGTTCATATCTTGGCCTGCGCGGGCAGTGTCACGGCGAGCTCGGGCACGCCCAGGTGGCCGGGGTTGAGCAGCCCGTCCGGGTCGGTGCGTTCTTTGAGCGCGAGGAGCTCTTCGACTCCGTGGTCGACGTAGAACTGGTGCGGGCTGTGGACGCGCACGCCGAGTTCGACGAGCTTCGCGTATCCCGCGTAGACGTCCGCCGCGCCGGTGTATTCCGCGACGAGCATCCCGATGGGGAAGTGATGCGCGGCTTCGATGTGCAGGATGCCGCCGGGGTACACGGCCTCGACCTCGTGGATGCGGTCGATCAGCGCCTCGCCGCCGACCTCGACGTGGAAGTAGTCCTTGCCGGGACTGTTCTTCTTCAGCCACCAGATGGGGTGGTTGTAGGAGAGCATCGAAACCTTGATCGTCTGCTGGACCCCTTCGCGAACGTCTTCGACCGAGCCGCCGGCCGCGGAGATGAGCGACGACGCCGCGTCGAGCGCCACCGCGTCGATGATCGCGCGCAGGCTCGCGCGCCCGGCGGGGATCGCCGGGTCCGCGGGGAGCCGTTCCGCCACGGCGGCCCGGTCCGCGCTCACCAGCCGTGGCAGTGGCTCGATCGCCCGGAGCGTCCGTACCGCGCCGAGCGCCTCCTCGAAGGTGGGGAAGCTCGCGTAGACGGCACGCCAGTCCTGGGCCGGTTCGAGCCGGACCGTCGCGCGGGCGATCACCCCCGCGGTGCCGTAGGTGTGCACGAAGGTCCGCGCGTCGTCGCCCTCGACGTGGACGAGGGCCGGCTCGGTACCCGGGAGGGCGACGTCGAGCGCGACGACGAAGCCTTCCCAGTTCGTGCCGTGCGCGATCGACCCCGTGCCGCCCGAGCCCCCGGAGAGGAAGCCGCCCAGGGTGGACTGCGCGGTCGACGGATACATCCAGACTTGCTGGCCGCTCGCGTCGGCCGCTCGTTCCAGGAAGGCCAGCGAGGCACCGGCTTCGGCCGTGATGACGCCGTCGCCCACTTCGACGACGGCGCGGGCGCGCGTCGTGTCGAGGATCAGGCCGCCGTGCAGCGGGATGCCCTGCCCGTAGTTGCCCGTGCCTTTGCCGCGGGCCGTGACGGGGACGCGGTGGCGGGTCGCGGCGGCCACGACCACCGCGATCTGCTCCGCGTCCGCCGGATAGGCCACGAGGTCGGCGAGGCCGAGCGGGAGCTGCTCGGAAAGGATGGGGCTCATCGTGGCCTCGTCGACCGAGGCGCGCTCGCGGGTCTTGAGGTCGGCGCTCACGCCGCGCTCGCCGAGCAGCTCGACGAGTTCGGCGCGCAGCGCCTCGATGCTCTCGGTGCTGGTCATGACGCTCCTGTTCACCAGCCGAGGCCGATTTTCGGGTCGAGGAACTGGTTCGTGACGAGGTCGCCGGCGACGAGGCCGCTCTTGACGTGGCCGCCCGACTTCGAAAAGACCGGGGCCGCGATCTTGACGAGCTCGGAGACGCGCTGGTCGTCCATCGCGCCGACGTGCCCGTGGCCGGCGTCGGTCGCGATCTTGAGGTCCTTCATCTGCGCGACGGCGGCCTTGCCCACCGCGGCGTCGTAGGTCCAGCCGTTGTTGTAGGCCTGCACGAGCTTGACGATGAGGTCGTTCGTCGCCGCCGGGTTCTCGAGGAAGTCGACGTCGGCCTGCTGCATGACCGGCACGAGCTTCTTGAGGCACGGCGAGAGCGAGGCCAGTTCGCCGGTGCGGACGGACATCGTCTGCGGGTACGGGGACCAGCCGGTGTCCGCGACGAGCTGGAACTTGAGCGGCTTGCCCCACGCGGCGATTTCGTTCTGGTAGACGTACGGTTCGGCGGTCGCGAAGCCCTGCTGCGCGTCCTTGCCCTTGGCGGTCACGAACTTCGCCGGGGCGCCGTCGTAGCTCCCGTCGAGGATGCCGGCGGGCAGGTAACCCGCGTCGGTGAGATAGGCCATGTAGGCGGCGCCGTTGAAGTACCGGACGACGCCGCCGCTCGCCTGGAGCTTGGTGCCGAGGTCCTTGATCGTGGTGACGTCCGGGTAGGTCTTCGGGTCCCACATGATCATCATCGGCGACTTGTCGTTCTGGGCGAACACGGCCGTGGTCGGCATGTCCCCGGAGAACTGGACGGCCTCGTCGGTGGAGACGTAGCCGAGGGTGATCGACTTGTCCTGGTTCATCTGGGCCGAGACCTTCGAGAAGCCGATCGCCGGCCCGCCGGCGCGGACCTGGAGCTTGACGCCGGTCGGCCTGCCGTTGGCGTAGAGGTCGCTCGTCACGGACTTCTGACTGGCATCGATCGAGGGGTTGGGGCCGAGCAGCTGGTAAAGGTGCCCGTGGTCGGCCTCGGGATTCCAGTCGGTCTGGACGACGACCGTCGACGGGCACACGCCGGCGAGGTCGACGGCGGGTCCGGTCGGGACGGGCGCCGGGGGCGCCGCGCCGGCGTCGGCCGATCCGCTCGCACCGCAGGCGGTGAGGGCGGCGGCGAGCGTGACGACGGACAGGATGACGGCGGCGGTGCGGGGTCGGGTACGCATGGAACTCCGTTTCGGGGGAGGGGAACTCACGTGAAGTCGAACCAGCGGCCGACCGCGAGCCGGCCGATGAGCCCGAAGGCGAGGAAGACGGCGATGCCGTAGAGCGAGGCGATGATGATCGTCGCGTACAGCTCGGGACCCATCAGCCGGGACGCCGTGACCTGGATGAGGACGCCGAGGCCGGGATCGCCGCGCTGGAAGAACTGGTCTCCCACGATCGCGCCGATCACCGACAGGCCCGCGGAGGTGCGGAGGCCGACGAAGATCGAGGGGAGCGCGGCCGGGATCTGCAGCTTGAGGAGCCGGGTCAGCCGGTCGGCGCCCTGGAGTGCGAAGAGCTCGCGTTGCGCACGGTCGGTGGAATGCAGGCCGAAGAGGGTGTTCGAGACCATGGGGAACAGCGCGATCATGACGGTGACGATCACGCGCGACAGGAAGGCGTAGCCGAACAGCGCCCCGATGAGCGGCACGAGCGCGAGGATCGGCACGCACTGAAGCACGACGGCGTACGGATACAGCGCCTTCTCGAGACCCTTGGCCTGGGCCATGACGGTGGCCCACAGGACCCCGAGGACGATGGCCGCGGCGAGACCGACGAGCGAGACGACCGTCGTGCGGCCGAGTGCGGCCCACAGCTCCGCGTCGAACCCGGTCGGGGCGCCGTCGGGGCGGGTGTCGTCGATGATCGCCGTCAGCACGAGGTGCGGGTACGGCACGAGGTAGGGCGACTCGACGACCTGGTCGTAATACGCCGCCGCCGCGTACCACAGCCCGACGAAGACGCCGAAGGCCACGACGGGCTGCCACCACGACGCCGGTTTCCGCCGGGGCGCCCACGCGGCGGTGGTCCGCCGGGCCGCGGTTTCCTGGAGCGTGGGCATCAGCTGTGCCCCTTCCTGAGCGCGTGCGAGACGTCGCCGACGAGCTCGGCGAACTCCGGGGTGAAGCGGATGTCCGGATCCCGCGGCATCGGGAACGGCACGTCGAACCGCGCGACGATGGAGCCCGGCCGGCCGGACATGACGACGACCTCGGTCGAGAGGTAGACGGCCTCGGAAACCGAGTGCGTGACGAACAGCCCCGCGAACCGCTGCTCGACGAACAACCGCAGCAGCTCGTCGTTGAGGCGTTCGCGCGTGATCTCGTCGAGCGCCCCGAACGGCTCGTCGAACAGGAAGAGCTCGGGGTCGAGCGTGAGCGACCGCGCGAGGGAGACGCGCATCTTCATGCCTCCCGAGAGCTGCTTCGGAAGGTGCTTCTCGAATCCGTCGAGGCCGACGAGGCCGATCGCGGCGGCCGCCTTCGCGGTCCGGTCCACTTTGGACGCCCGGTTGAGCTCGGCGAGGAGTTCGACGTTGCCCTGGACCGACCGCCACGGAAGGAGCGTCGCGTCCTGGAAGACGTAGCCGATGCGGCTCGTGCTCACGTCGGCCGCTCCGCCCGACGCCGATTCGAGGCCCGACGCGATGCGCAGCAGCGTCGACTTGCCGCAGCCGCTCGGGCCCACGATCGAGACGAATTCGCCGCGGTCCACGGTCAGGTCGACGCCGTCGAGGGCCGCCGTGCCGTCGGGGAAGACGAGGTCGACGTCGCGGAAGTCCAGCAGGGTCGAGCGAATGGCCGGCTCGGCCGCGGTCGTGGTGGACATGCGATTCCCTTCAGGAAGCGGGGACGAACACCGGCAGTGCCGGGAGTTCGCACTGTGTCTCGGTGATCGCGACGACGCGGCCGCGGTGGACGACGATGCGGTCGGCGGACGCGGTGGCGATCGCGTCGACGAGGTTCACCGCCCGGATGGCGAGGAAGTCGGCTTGGGCGCCGACGACCGGACCCGCGGGTGGCAGCCCCATGACGGATCTTGCCCCGGTGCTCACGAGCCCGTAGGCGTCCTCCGGTGGGAGATGGCCCGCCGTGACGAGAAGCGACGCGGTTTCGAGTGCGTCGCCGCGGCCCACCGGGTTGAACGGATCGCGCACGTTGTCCGCCCCGGCGCCGAGGCGGACGCCCGCGTCGAGAAGTTCGCGCAGCGGCGCGAGACCGCGCGGCGTCGAGACGGGGTGCTCCCATCCCTGGAGGTAGAGATTCGTGATGGGCAGCGTGACGATGCCGACGTCCGCGGCCTTGACGTCCGCGATGATCGCGTCCCGCCGTGCGGCTTCGAGCGTGCCGAGCCGCACGCAGTGGCCGGCGGTGCGCGGGCGGCCGGCCGGCCAGTCGCGCACCGCGCGGGCATAGGTGTCGAGGGTGACGGGGCCGGAAAGGGTCTCGTCGGCGTGGAGGTCGGCGCCGATCTCGCGCCGCTGTGCGAGCGCGAGCAGCCGCGCGAGGTCCGCCGCGGGATCGGGAGCGAGGTGCGGAGCGCCGCCGACCAGGTCGACGCCGACGTCCAGGACCGCTTCCACGTGCTGATCGGGGCAGTCCGGCGGGGCGAGCGCCACGAGCTCGATGTCCATGAGGCCCTCGAGTTCCGCCCGGACCTGCACGAGGGCACGTGCTCCGCGCGTCACGTCTTCGAGGCCCGCGCCGCTGTCGCCGAGGACGTCGACGTGGGACCGGATCGCCGTGGTGCCCGCGGCGAGCATCGCGAGGGCCTGCGCCCGGGCGCGCTCGACGATCGACTCGACGCTCATCGCCGACGCGTGCGACCGCCACGCGTCGATCGCGGAGCCGAGGTCACCGAGCTTCGGGTTGACGGCGTCGAAACTCCGGGCCTTGTCGAGGTGCGCGTGGGGCTCGGCCGGGGCGGGAAGCAGCAGCCGGCCACGCAGGTCGAGGGTCGGCCCGAGGGGCTCGGTCGTGCCCGCGGCGGCGATCCCGGTGACCACGCCCGAGGCGATCGAGAGGTCCACGACGCGCCCGTCGGGCAGCTTCGCGTTGCGCACCCCGGCGATCGGGCGGGGTAGCGAGTCGGCCATGGGGTCTCCGGTGTCGGGGTGGTGCGGAACCGCGGGGATGGTGTAAATGTTGATCGCATCAACATTGGCCGACGGTACGGAGCCGAGATTTCCGATGTGTAAAACCCCGTGTTCTTTGTGTTGCCCCTGCGGCCCGGCGGGGCGGCGGCGGTCACCGTGAAGGAAGCCGAGCACGCGTCTTCACGGGTCGTCGACGAGCAGGCCGAGCGGGTCGGGACGCGCATCCGCGAGCTGCGCCGGTCTCGTGGTCTCACGCTCGTCCAGCTGGCCGGGCGCACGGACCTTTCGCACCCGTTCCTCAGCCAGCTGGAGCGGGGACACGCCCGGCCGAGCATGGTTTCGCTCGACCGCATCGCGAAGGCGCTCGGCACGACCCAGGTCGAGCTCATCGCGGCCGGTGCCCCGGGCCTGCCGGACGCCGAGGCCGGGCGAGCCGACGTGCTGCGCGCCGGCGAGGGCGCCCGCAACCAGTTCCCCCACGGCGAGGTCAGGCTGCTCACGCGCGGCAGGCGGGCGTTCGATCCGATCGAGTGGACCGGGACCAGCTCCGAGTTCGGGGACTACTTCCGCCACCCCGAGGACGAGTTCGTCCACGTCGTGGGCGGGGCGCTCCTGCTGGACCTCGAAAAGGACGGGACCGTCCGGCTCGACGTGGGGGACTCCGTCTACTACCCGGGTGGCACGGCCCACCGCTGGTGCTCGCCCGACGGATCGCGGTTCCACCTCGTCGTGGTGAAACAGAAGCCGCTGGAGAACGCATGACCGTGCACGCCCGGCGGCCGGCTCGTCCTCGAGCTGTGAAAGGGTATTCATGCTGACGATCCGGGGCGCCGATCGCATTCTCGTCAGTTCATCCACAGAGGACAGTGGCGATCTCACGCTCGACGACGGTTCCCCGCTCGAGACGGCGCTCGACGCTTCCGGATGCGTGGTGACGCCGGGACTCGTGAACGCCCACCACCACCTCCTGCAGAGCGCGTTCCGCACCCTGCCCGGAACGCGGGGAGTGCCGATGGCCCAGTGGCTCCCCGCGATGGCCGCCGCCTACGCGCGGGTGGGCCACGACCCGGAGGTCTACGCCGTCGCCGCCTCGGTGGGGGCCGCCGAAAGCCTGCTGTGCGGCGTCACGACCATCGCGGACCACCACCTGAACTGGCCGCACGGCGCCCCGATCGCCGACACGGTCGCTCTCGCGAAGGCGACGGCCGAGGCCGTCCGGTCCCTCGGCGCCCGGCTCGTCTTCGTGCGCGGCTCGGCGCGGGACGATCCCGAGTGGGCCGGCGAGTCCGCCGAAGCCATCGTGACCGCGCTCGTTCCCGGGGCCGCCGGCGGGATCTCGCCGGACGGCATGCTCCAGCTCGCGGTCGGCCCCGCCGGGGTCCATTCCGATACCCGCGAGACGTTCGCGGCGCTCGGCGCGGTCGCCGCCCGCCACGGCCTGCGCCGCCGGACCCAGGCCAACGAGCAGGTCGACACCGCGATCGCCCTCGAACGCTACGGGCGCAGGCCGCTCCAGCTCCTCGACGAATGGGGGTGGCTGGAACCGGACGTCACCGTGGCCCACCTGTGTGCCATCACGCCCGGGGAGATCCGCCTTCTCGCGCGGGCGGGGGTGAGCGCGACGCACGCGCCGGGGTGCGACGTCCCCATGGGATGGGGCGTCGCGCCGGTCGCCGCGCTGATCGACGCGGGCGTCGTCGTCGGCCTGGGGACGAGCGGCGGGGGCAGCAACGACGCCGGGCACCTGCTCGCCGACGCCCGGCTCGCCCTCCAGGTCTCGGGCCTGGTGGGGCCGCAGCTGCCCGCGCGCACCGTGCTCGGGATGGCCACGGCGGGTTCCGCCGCGGGGCTGGGACGACCCGAGCTCGGGCACCTGGGTGCCGGGTCGGCGGGCGACTTGTGCGTGTGGGACGTTTCCGGCGTCGCCGACGCGGGCGTGCACGATCCGACAGCGGGACTCCTGTGGGCCTCGCCCGGGCGGCGGCCGAAACACGTGGTCGTCGGCGGGCGCATCGTCGTGCGGGATCACCGGCTGGTCACGGCCGACGAGACGGACCTCGTGGCTCGGCTGCGCGAACGAATAGGGCGTGTCCGACCGGCGCCGGTGTGACCGGTTCGTGTCCGAAATGTTCTTCCCCGCCCTTGCCTGCCGGTTATAGTCGCTGGCCAGGGCCCCGGAGTGCCGGGCCCTTCCTTGGGGGAAGGAAACGACGTCGGATGAGCGGGTTCGTCACCGCGGCTTTGGCTTTTCCCGCCGTGCTCTTCAGCTTCCTGCTGATCGTCGTGATCGGCTACTGGGGGCTGGCCCTGCTCGGCGTCCTCGACATCGAAGACGGTGACATCGGGTTCTTCGGCGGGGTTCCGCTGCCCATCTCGCTGTCGCTGCTCGTCGCCTTCAGCTGGTTTCTCAGTCTCGTCGGGACCGTTCTCATCGACGGCCTGGGCACACCCTTGCGAGTCGGGCTCGGGGTGGGTGTTCTGCTGGTCGCTCTCGTGCTCGGGGCGCTCGGGACCCGGCTGGTCGTCGTGCCGTTGCGGCGCGTCTTCGCCGGGGTCGTGCCGAGCCGGCAGGACTTCGTCGGCCGGGTCGCCGTGGTGCGGACCTCGACCGTCACCGAGGACTTCGGGCAGGCCGAAGTGGCCGCCGCCGATGGGGCGTCGGCGATCATCTCCGTCCGGCTCGCCGGGGAAGGCAACCTCGGGATGGGCAGCCGCGTGGTCATCTACGACTACGACAGCGCGGGTGAGTTCTTCTGGGTCAGCCCCCTGGAACTCGAAGCAGAAAAGGACTGACGCATGGATGCCATCGGCCTGGGTGCCGGCGTGTTGATCGCCGTCGTGGTGCTGATCCTCCTGGTGCTGTTGTTCGTCGTGAGCCGGCTGTTCCGGAAGGTGCCGCAGGGCAAGGCGCTGATCATCTCCAAGGTGCGCAAGGTCGACGTCACCTTCACCGGCGCCGTCGTGCTGCCCGTGCTGCACAAGTCCGAGGTCATGGACATCTCGGTGAAGACGATCGACATCGAGCGCACCGGCCGGGAAGGCCTGATCTGCCGGGACAACATCCGCGCCGACATCCGGATTTCGTTCTTCGTGCGGGTCAACAAGACGGCCGAGGACGTGGTGAAGGTCGCGCAGGCGATCGGCACCGAACGCGCGAGCGACCAGGGAACCCTGCAGGAGCTGTTCAGCGCGAAGTTCTCCGAGGCGTTGAAAACCGTCGGCAAGCAGCTCGACTTCGTCGACCTCTACACCAAGCGCAACGAGTTCCGCGACCAGATCATCCGCGTCATCGGCACCGACCTGAACGGGTACAGCCTCGAAGACGCGGCGATCGACTACCTCGAGCAGACGCCGATGACCTCGCTCGACTCGGCGAACATCCTGGACGCGCAAGGTATTCGCAAGATCACCGAGCTGACGGCGATCGAGCACGTGCGCACCAACGAGTTCCGCCGCCACGAAGAGAAAGAAATCACGCGCCAGAACGTGGACGCCCGCGAGGCGATCCTCGAACTGGAGCGGCGCCAGGCCGACGCGGAGATCAAGCAGCGTCGCGAAGTCGAGACCATGCGGGCGCGCGAAGAAGCGGAAACCCTCAAGGTGCAGGCCGAGGAGCGGCTCAAGTCGCAGGCCGCGCAGCTGCGCACCGACGAGCAGCTCGGCATCCAGCAGCAGAACCAGCAGCGTGAAATCGAGGTCGCCGGCAAGAACCGCGAACGCGTCATCGCCATCGAGTCCGAGCGGATCGAAAAGGACCGCCTGCTCGAAGTGATCGGCCGCGAGCGCGAGACCGAGCTTTCCCGGATCTCGAAGGACAAGGAACTCGAAACGGAGAAGCGGTCGATCGCCGAGGTGATCCGCGAACGGATCGCCGTCGAGAAGACCGTCGCGGAGCAGGAAGAGAACATCAAGAAGCTGCGCGTGGTCGAAGAGGCCCAGCGCACCCGCGAGGCCATCGTGATCCGCGCCGAAGCCGAAGCGCAGGAGAACCTGGTCAAGGGCATCAAGGCCGCCGAGGCGTCGGAGCAGGCCGCCAAGCACAAGGCGCGCGAGGAGCTGACCCTCGCCGAGGCGCGCCAGCAGGCCGCCGAGCTGGAGACGCGGGCCAAGATCCGGCTCGCCGAAGGCATCCAGGCCGAAGAGGCCGCCGCGGGTCTCGCCGCCGCGCAGGTCCGGGAGCGTGACGCGGTCGCGCTGGAGAAGGTCGGCCGCGCCGAGGCGATCGTCGAACGCGAGAAGGCGACCGTGGTCGCCGAGGCGCTGCGCGACAAGCTGAAGGGCGAGGCCGAGGGTCTCACCGAGAAGGCCGCCGCCTTGGCTGCCCTCGACAGCGCGAGCCGCGAGCACGAGGAGTACCGGCTGCGGCTGGAAGCGGAGAAGGAGATCCGGCTGGCCGCGCTCGACGTGCAGCGTGACGTCGCCGAGGCGCAGGCGACGGTGCTCAGCGTCGGGCTGGAGAAGGCCGACATCGACATCGTCGGCGGCGAGACCATGTTCTTCGACCGGATCGTCGGCTCGATCGGCCTCGGCAAGAGCGTCGACGGCTTCGTGCAGCACTCCGACGTCGTCCAGTCGCTCGCGCGGCCCTACCTCGACGGGTCGGCCAGCTTCACCGACGACCTCGCCAAGCTGATCGGCGCGGTGAGCACCGAAGACGTGAAGAACCTGACGCTGTCGGCTTTCCTGGCGAAGCAGCTGCAGGCCGGCGGGCCGGACAGCGACAAGCTCCGTGAGCTGATGACCACGGCGCAGCAGCTCGGCCTCGCCGAGACCTCGGTCGCCACCGTCGTCGCCGCGAAGCAGTGACGGCGGCCGAAACGGAGCTGGACGCGGGCACGTATGACGTGCTCCGCGTCCGGCTGGCCGCCCAGGCCGCCGAGCTGGCGAAACGCGCGGACGAGCTCAACGCGCGCCGGCTCGAGGTCTTCGGCAGCGCGCAGCTCGCGCTGGTCGGCACCGAACGCATCCGCACCGCCAACAACTGCGTGCCCCGGGACATCGTCGCGGTCGACGGCCGGATGTTGTTCGGCTACAACGTCTTCATCGGGCTCAAGCCCGAGACGGCCGTCGATGACGTCTTTTCGCTGCAGCGCTTCAGCCACGACGAAAACGCGTTCCGGTTCGACGACGTGAGCGCGCAGGACCTGCCCGAGCTGCTGCGGGACGAGCAGTTCGGGCGGGACTTCGGCGAGCTGTACCGGTACTACCGCCAGGCGAAGCTGCTGCAGCTGCGCCGGCTGGACGGGAAGCTGCTCGCGGTGTTCCAGATCGGCCCGCGCACCGAAGACATCCGGGTGCTGCGGTGGGGCGTCGCGCCCGACGGCGCGGTGTCCTACCTGGACAACCGCGGTGAGCGTGACCACGTCTTTCCGCCGTCGCACGATTTCGAGTGGGTCGAAACCACGCGCGAGGACCACGTCCTCGGCCGGCACCCGCACATCTCGATCGAGGACGAGGTGTTCGTCGAGACCGTCGGCGGCAACCTGACGGTCAAGGTCGAAAACAACACCGAGACCGGCGCCGGCGTCTACGCCGAGCCGGTCGACGAGCCGCTGCAGAGCCTCGCCGACGCCGAGGTCTCCTACGCCCGGATCGGCCCGCTGATCCTGCTGCGCATGCTGCCGTACAAGGAAACCACCTACCGCTACCTGGTCTTCAACACGCGCACCCAGGACGTCGTGCGGCTCGACGGCATCGGGCAGGCGTGCCAGCGGCTCCCCGAGGACCACGGCATCATCTTCCCCGGCGGCTACTACCTCGACACCGGCGTCAGCAAGACGTTCGACACCACTGTGGACGGTCTCGAGTTCGAGCGCGTGATCCGCTCGCCCAACGGCGAGGACGTGCTGTACGTCTTCCACGCGCGAGCCGAGGGACGCTCGCTCCTGTTGCCGTACAACGTGATCCGCAAGGAGGTCGCCAACCCGATCCCGTGCCACGGGTACTCGCTGTTCGACGACGGCACGATGATCCTGTTCCGCGCGCTGTCCGACGAACCGAGCCGCGTGCACCCGATGCAGGTGTGGCGGACGCCGTTCCAGTCGGACACCTACGCCGCGTCGCAGCCGGCCGGCACCGGGCCGCTGGAGCGGGTCGGGAACGCCGACCTCGTCCGCGGGATCTCGGACTGCCTGTCGATCACCAGGATGATCGGGGACATGGCGCCCTCGGCGGCGGTGTTCGAGGCGCTGATCACCGCGTGCGCCCGGGTCTTCGACCACTACCACTGGCTCGGCGAGACCGAGCTGGGTGACCTGCGCTCGCCGCTGTCCGACGTCCGCGTCACCGCCGAGCAGGTGCTGGACGAGTTCGAGACGGTCACCTCGCTGACCGCGCAGGCGGCCGAGGCCGTCGACACCGCGGCGGCCGAGACCGCGTCGCTCGTGCGGCGGGTGCGGGGTGAGGCGCTCAACGCGGCGGACGCGTGGGTGCGGCGCCTGGCCGAGATGCACCGGGCGCGCGGGCGCCTGGTCACCGTGCGGGAGCTGCGGTACGCCGACACCGCCCGCGTGGACGAGCTGATCGCCGGGCTGGATCGCGAGTTCTCCGAGGCCGCGCAGCGGGCCGTGCGGTTCCTGCAGGGCGAGGAGGCGTTCACCGGCTACCACGCCGAAGTCGACGGGCTCATCGCGGCGGCGGGCGCGATCAAGACCGTCGCCGAGGCCGTCCCGGTCGCCGAACAGCTCGACGAGCAGTCCGCCGGCCTGGAGGTGCTCACCGACGTCGTGGGCGGGCTGGACATCGCCGACGCCGTCGTCCGGACGAAGATCCTGGAGCGCGTCGGCGAGGTGATCGGCGCGGTCAACCGGGCCCGGGCCACGCTCGACGCGCGCCGCAAGGAACTCCTGGAGACCGAGGGCCGGGCGGAGTTCGCGGCCGAGTTCGCGCTGCTCGCGCAGGCCATCACGGGCGGGCTCGCGGTCGCGGACACCCCGGAGCGCTGCGACGAGCAGCTGGGCCGGCTGCTGCTGCAGCTGGAGAACCTCGAATCGCGGTTCGGGGAGTTCGACGACTTCCTGACTTCGCTCGGGGAGAAGCGCACCGACGTCTACGAGGCGTTCTCCTCGCGCAAGCAGGCACTGCTCGACGAGCGGGCGCGCCGCGCGGACCGGCTGGTCGAATCGGCCGGGCGCATCCTCGGCAGCGTGACGCGCCGGGTCGGTTCGCTCGGCTCGGTCGACGAGATCAACACCTACTTCGCGGCTGATCCGATGGTCTCGAAGCTGCGCAGCGTCGTCGAAGACCTGCGTGCGCTCGGCGACCAGGTCCGCGCCGAAGAGCTCGAAGGCCGCGTGAAGGCCGCCCGCCAGGAGGCCGGCCGGGCCCTGCGCGACCGGCTGGACCTCTATGGCGACGGCGGCGAGACGATCCGCCTCGGCCGCCACACCTTCGCCGTCAACACCCAGGACATCGACCTGACACTGGTGCCGCACGAAGGCACGATGAAGTTCGCGATCACCGGCACCGACTACCGGGCGCCGGTGCGCGACGCCGCGTTCGAGGCGACCCGGCCGTACTGGGACCAGCTGCTGGTCTCGGAGTCGCCGGAGGTCTACCGGGCCGAGTACCTCGCGACGTCGATCCTCGCCGAACGACCGGCGGCCGAGCTGGTCGAAGCCGACCTCCTGGAAGTCGTGCGGCGCGTGGCGGGGGAGCGGTACGACGAGGGGTACGCGCGCGGGGTGCACGACCACGACGCCGCCGCGATCCTGGCGGCCCTGCTGCGCCTGCGGTCCGCCGCCGGCCTGTTGCGCTACCCGCCCGCGGCCCGTGCGGCGGCTCAGCTGTTCTGGGCCTTCGGCGCCGACGACCGGACCAAGGGCGCGTGGACGACGCGGGCAGCGTCGCTCGCGCGGGTGCGGGAGGCGTTCGGCGACACTCCCGCGCTGGACCAGCTGGCGCGGGAACTCGGGGACGCCATCACGGCGTTCACCAACGGCCTCGGGCTCGAGGCCGAGTTCGCCGGGGAGTACCTGGTCGAGGAGCTGGCCGTCGCCCCGCCCGGGTTCGTCACCAGCGGTGGCGCGCGGGCGGTGCTGGACAAGTTCCGGCTCGACCGGCGCAGCTTCGCCGAAGACCTGGGTTCGCTCGACGACCTGGCGGACCGGTACCAGCTCGCCGACGCGTGGCTTCGGTCCTTTGTGGACTCGGTCGGGCTGCCGGCCGAGGAGCTGCCCGAGGCCGTCGCGATCGAACTGTGCGAACTCCCGCGGTACGACTCGTCGGCGACGCTGACGACCACTGTGGACGGTCTGCTCGGCGCGCACCCGCGGATCACCGGGCGGTCGGTGACGCTGCGGCTGGACGAGGTGCTGGCCCGGACGCACCGGTTCCGCCGTGACCGCGTGCCGGGGTTCCGCGCCTACCAGCGGCTGCGCAACGAGCTCGTCGCGGCCGAACGCGACCGGCTCCGGCTGGCCGAGTACCAGCCGAAGGTGATGAGCGCCTTCGTGCGCAACCGGCTGCTCGACGAGGTCTACCTGCCGCTGATCGGCGACAACCTGGCCAAGCAGCTCGGCGCGACCGGGGACGCCAGGCGCACCGACCAGTCCGGCCTGCTCCTGCTGATTTCGCCGCCGGGGTACGGCAAGACGACGCTCATGGAGTACGTCGCCAGCCGCCTCGGACTGGTCTTCGTGAAGGTCAACGGGCCGGCGCTGGGCCACGACGTCACCTCGGTGGATCCCGCGGACGCGCCCAACGCGACCGCGCGGCAGGAGGTCGAAAAGATTTCCTTCGCGCTGGAACAGGGCAACAACGTGCTGCTGTACCTCGACGACATCCAGCACACGTCGCCGGAGCTGCTGCAGAAGTTCATCTCCCTGTGCGACGCGCAGCGGCGGATGGAAGGCGTGTGGGAGGGCCGCACGCGGACCTACGACCTGCGCGGCAAGCGGTTCGCGGTGTGCATGGCCGGCAACCCGTACACCGAGCAGGGCAAGCGGTTCCGCATCCCCGACATGCTCGCCAACCGCGCGGACGTGTGGAACCTCGGCGACGTACTGTCCGGCAAGGAAGACCTCTTCGCGCTGAGCTACGTCGAGAACTCGCTGACGTCGAACCCCGTGCTGGCCCCGCTCGTCTCGCGGGAGCGGTCCGATGTGGACGTCCTGGTGCGGATGGCGCGCGGCGACGGTTCCGTGCGCGCCGACCAGCTTTCGCAGGCGTATTCGGCGACGGAGCTGGAGCAGATCCTCGCGGTGCTCTGGAAGCTCCTGCGGGTGCAGCGGACCGTGCTGGCGAACAACCAGGCCTACATCGCCTCGGCGGCGCAGGCGGACGCGTCACGCACGGAACCGCCGTTCCAGCTGCAGGGTTCGTACCGGAACATGACCAAGCTGGCCGAGCGGATCGTGCCCGCGCTGAACGACGCGGAACTCGAGGCCCTGATCGACGACCACTACGCGGGCGAGGCGCAGACGCTGACTTCGGGCGCCGAAGCCAACCTGCTCAAGCTGGCCGAGCTGCGGGGACGCCTGTCCGAAGAGCAGGCCCGGCGGTGGGCCGACGTCAAGGCCGCGTACCTGCGGGCGCAGGCGCTGGGCGGCGGCGGCGAGGATCCGATGAGCCGCGCGGTCGGCGCGGTGGGCCTGCTGGCCGACCGGGTGGGCGCGGTCGAAACCGCCATCGGACGTGCGGCGCAACGGCTGGTGCGTGAAGAAGCGTGATCGCTTCGACGCCGATCGTGGGTCCTCCTCGGTCGCGTCCGAAGAGGACCCACGAGACCTCAGCGGGGCAGGACGAGGTGGTCGGCGATGGCGTACAGCTCCGCCTGCGCGCCGGGTCCCGCGACGGCGATCGGCGCGTCGTGGACGGCCTTGAGGATCCAGAGCGTGCGGTAACCGTGCTCGTCCACATAGCGGGTCTCGTGTCCCTGGACCGGTTGCCCCGCGGTGCCGCGCACCCGGCCGGGCTCGTCGCTGCGGACCTGGACCGGCGGCAAGGTGGCGCACGTGCCCACCGAGTAGCTCGTGCGCGAACCGCTCGGGCCGCTCGGGCCGCCCTTCTCGACGTCGAACGTGCACATCCGCAGGCCGTCGGGCAGCTTGCCGAGGCCGAACGCCGGGGTGACGGTGGCCTTGCCCGGGAAGGTGACGTTCTCCGCGACGCGGCGGCCCGCGTCGGTCAGTTGCTGCGCCGACGCCGTGCTGCCCGGCTCCGCGGCCACGTTGACGTACAGCGAGCCGCCATCGGGGTGGGTCAGGTACACCTCGTAACCGCCCGGGCCGCCGGAGTGCGAGCTCTCCACGCCTGCCCGCCCGCCGATGGTGACGGGCCGGCCCGGACCGGACTTGAAGGCGGCCTGCCCGACCGGCATCATCCGCATTTCCTGCACGTCCACGAGCAGGACCTGCGGCCCGGACGTGACCGTCAGCATGTACTCGCCGCCGTACACCGGCTTGTCGGGGTGCGCCGCGCTGCCACCGATGTTGATCCGGCGCGCGAGGTAGTCGGCCTTGCCCGGCGGCAGCCATCCGAGAGAGTAGGGCATGGCCAGCTCCGCGATGGCCGGCTTGGCCGGTGCCGCGACGGCGGCCGAACCGCCGGTCGGGCCGGCGCCGGTGGCCACCTGGCTGTCGCGCGCGGGCCGGTTCAGCGCGACGACGGCGACCGCGGCCAGGACGAGCAGGACCACTCCGGCGGCCGCGAGCGGACGGCTCACCACGGCGCGCCGGCGATCGAGGCGCTCACGCGTGGCCGCCAGTACCTGGTCGCTGTCGGGGGCGTCGGGCTCGTGGGCGGTGAAGGTGTCCTTGATCAGGTTCTCGATGTCCATCAGCTCTCCTTCGCCTGGGCCATCCGGTCGATGCTCAGGCCGTGTCGCAGGGTCGTCAGGGCTTTGCGGGCGTGGGCCCGCACGGTGGCCTGGGCGCAGCCCAGCAGGTCGGCGATGTCGGCGTCGGCGAGCTGCTCGTAGTACCGGAGCACCACGACCGCGCGCTGGCGCCGGGGCAACCGCGCCAGGCGCTGCCACATGTCCTCACGTGCCGCGTGGTCCGACGCGAAGTCGTCCGGCCGCGCCTCGTCCGGCGGGTCGCCCACGGCGATCAGCCGCGCCGACCGGCTGCGCCGCCAGGACAGGTAGTCGTTGGTCACCATCCGCAGGACATAACGGTCGGGGTGCTCGGCGTCGCTGACCCGCGACCACCGTCGGTACGCCTTGACCAGCACGTCCTGCACCAGGTCGGCGGCCTGTTCCCGCTCCCCGGTCAGCATCGTCGCGTAGCGCAGCAACCGCGGCAGGTGCGCCCGGACGAAGTCCTCGTAGTCAGCCATCACTAGGAAGACTGCCGCGGCGCGCGATCCGTGTACCTCCACGCAGAACTTCTTCCGGCACCGCTCGTGGTCAGTTCCGGGTCAGGTTCGCCGACACCTTCCAGAGGCGTTCCGCGGTGGCCGGGTCGAGGGCCCATTCCTTCACCCCGTGCGGGTGGTCGGCGAGTTCGGCGTCGTCCGGCACGGTGTACGCCTCTTGCGCGTCGTCGAGGTAGTGACCGCCGGTGTGGGCGAACTGGGGCGCGACCGCCGCGACGACGCTCGTCGCCGCTCCCTGTCCGACCGTCTTGTAGGCGAAGACGCCCGCGGCTTCGGCCGCGGCGAGGGATCGTTTCTGTGCCGGGGTGAAGTTCCGTTGCAGTCCGGTCGCGACTCCGCCGGGGTTGACGGTGTTCGTGAAGATCCCGTCGGCCGCCCAGCGGCGGGTTGCTTCGACCGCGAACAGCGAGTTCGCCGTTTTCGATTGCGCGTACGCGATTTGGGGGTCGTAGGCGCGGCGGGTGAAGTGCAGGTCGGTGAAGTCGATGCCGGCGCGCATGTGCGCCGTCGAGCTGACCGAGACGATCCGGGCCTCGCCGCGGTCCGCGGCGCCGCGGACCAGCGCCGCGTGCAGACCCGTGGCCAGAGCGAAGTGGCCGAGGTGGTTCGTCGCGAACTGCAGCTCCCAGCCCTGCGCGGTGCAGGCCGGCCCGCCGGTGACGATGCCCGCGTTGTTCACCAGGAGGTGCAGGGGCCCGTCCCACGCTTGCGTGAACCGGCGGACGGACGCCGGGTCGGCGAGGTCGAGCCGGGCGACCCGCGAACGGGGCCCCGCGGTCGCGGCGGCGGTGTTCCGGACGGCCAGGGTCACCTCGGCCCCCGCGGCGGCGAGTGCGCGAGCGGTTTCCGCGCCGATGCCGGACGCCGCCCCGGTGACGATCGCGCGGACGCCCCCGAGGTCGACGCCCGCCAGCACGTCGTCCGCGGTGCTGGTGGCGGTGAACGGCGTGGTGATGAGCTTTCGCGCGGTCATGAACGCACTATACAGACTAAGCAGATCTTGTATAGCTGGATCAGGGCCCGTAGAGTCCTCGCATGTCCGTTTCCGAAGCTCCGGACGCCACCGAGACCGGTCGTCGTGACGCGGTGCTCGAGTCGGCGCTGCTGACGTTCGCCCGGCACGGGTACCGGAAGACCTCCATGGAGGAGGTCGCGCGCGCGGCCCGGATCTCCCGGCCGGGCCTGTACTTCCTGTTCGCGTCCAAACAGGACCTGTTCCGGGCGGCGGTCACCCGGGCGATCGAGCGGGACCTCGCCGCGGCCGAGGAGATCCTCGCCGACCCCGGAAAGCCGTTGCGGGAGCGGCTGGCCGGCGCGTTCGACCGGTGGGCCGGCCGCTACGTCGGGCCGATGAGCCGCGACGTCCCGGCGGTGATCGAGCAGAACCCGGACCTGCTCGGGCCGATCACCCGCACGGCCCCGAAGCGGTTCGAAGAGCTCGTCGTCGCCGCGGTGGGCGGGAAGGCCGCGACGGGTGTCGCGCAGACCTTGATCAGCGCGTCGGTCGGGGTGAAGCACCAGGTGGAAACCCGGGAGGCGTATCTCGGCCGCATGACCACCGCGATCGGCCTCCTCGTCCCCTGACGCTCGACCCGGTTTCGCGATACCCGTCTAGGCTGCGGCGCGCTCGGCGAGCGGGCGGCGGCGCAGGCCCGCGTCGTGCACGGCCGGCGGCTGGTAGTTCTGGTCGAGCGTGCCGATGTTGGTGCCGGGCGGCACGATTTCGTCGATGCGGTCGAGGACGTCGTCGGTGAGCCGGACCTCGACGCCGGCCAGCAGGTCGTCGAGCTGGGGCATGGTCCGCGGGCCGAGCAGCGCGCTGGTGACGCCGGGGTGGGCGATGACGAAGGCCATCGCGAGGTGGGTCATCGGCAGGCCGGCTTCGGCGGCCAGTGGAACGAGCTGCTCGACGACGTCGAGCCGGCGTTCGTCGGTGAGGTGCTTGAGCAGGTGCGTCCGGCGCAGGTCGTTCCGCTCGCCCTTGCGGACGCGCCCGGTGAGCAGGCCCTGGCCGAGCGGGCCCCAGATCAGCGTGCCCATGCCGAAGCGCTCGGCCAGCGGCAGCACTTCGCGTTCGACGCCGCGGTTGAGGAGGGAGTATGCCGCCTGCTCGGCGCGGAACCGCGCCAGGCCGCTCCGTTCGGCGACCCACTGGGCCTCGACGATGTCGGACGCGAGGCTCTGGGACGTGCCGATCGCGCGGATCTTGCCGGCGCGGAGCAGGTCGGTCAGTGCGGAAAGCGTTTCCTCGACGTCCGTCGCGGGGTCGGTGCGGTGCAGCTGGTAGAGATCGATGTGGTCGACCCCCAGGCGCCGCAACGAGTTCTCGACGGCGGTGACGATCCAGCGCCGGGACGCGCCTTGGTGGTGCGGATCGTCACCGACCTGACGGCCGAACTTGGTGGCGAGCACGACGTCGTCGCGGCGGCCCCGCAACGCTTTGCCGACGACCTCTTCGGAATCGCCGTAGGCGTCGGCGGTGTCGACGAAGTTGATCCCCGCGTCCAGTGCCTTGTGGATCATGCGGGCGGAGTCGTCCGGGTCGGGATTGCCGAAGGAGGTCGCGAACATCATCGCGCCGAGCGCGTACGGGCTGACCTTGATCCCGGTCCGGCCGAGGGTGCGGTAGTGCATGGGTTCTCTCCCGCCGAGGTGCCGGCCGGCGCGGATGCCGTACGCTGGCCGTAAGTGGAAACCTATTCCGGAACTATACGGAAAGGCTTTCCGGTTACGCAACCGAGAGGGGCGAAGTGACCCAGGAGACCCGGCGGCGGCGCGCCGACGCCCAGCGCAACGTCGAGGCCTTGATCGAGGCGGCGCGGACGGTCTTCGACACCTCTGGCGTCGATGCCCCGGCGAAAGAGATCACCGACCTCGCCGGAGTCGGCGTCGGCACGCTGTACCGGCACTTCCCCCAGCGCTCGGACCTGGTCAAGGCCGTCGTGCGGACCGGAATCGACGCCGTCGCCGACGCCGGCCCCGAGCTGAGCGCCGCCCATCCGCCGGAGCGGGCGCTTTCGCTCTGGATCGACCGGTTCGTCGAGCTCCTCGGGACCAAGCGCGGGCTCGCCTCGGCCCTGCACTCGGGTGATCCGGCGTTCGAAGGGCTGCCCGGCTACTTCATGGAGCGGCTGGTTCCCACGCTCACGGCCCTGCTCGACGCGGCGGTCGCCGACGGCGCGATCCGCGACGACCTCGGCGCCGAGGACCTCCTGTACGCGATCACGTTGTTGTGCCAGCCCGTTCCCGGCCGCGAGCCGGGGCACGGCAGGCGCTTGGTCGCCGTCCTCGTCGACGGCCTCCGCTACGGCGCCGGCTGAAGGGCGGCGACCATCCGGTCACGCGAACCGGCTGCCGATCGTGTATCCGGCGCCTACTGCGCGGGTCCGCTCGCTTCGGTTTGACGCGCGTCGCCGAGGAGGTCGATCCGGAGCGCCTCCGCGATCCGGCTCACCAGCCATGTCTCCGCCCTCGGGTAGCTCCAGCCGAAGTCGTCGACCAGGCGGCGCCAAGACGGGTAGCCCAGGAAGTACGCCAGCACGTCGACCGCGTCGCCGGTCGTTCCCGGTAGGGCGCCCAGGTCCCGCAGACGCGTGGCGACCAAGCCGAGACCGCCGCGAAAGCCCTGCGCGGCGCCGGCCGCGGCGGCCGCGGTCCCCTCGTCGGTGTGTTTCGTGGTGAGCATCAGCTCGAAGATGTCGGCGTACTCCTGAGCGCCGAACCGGGCGGCCGCTACGCAGCCGCGGAGGACTTCGCCGGGGTTCGCGGCCGTGGTGACGCGGTCGGCTGCCTCCTGCAGGCGGGTGTCACCCGCGGCGCTGGAGACCAGCTCGTCCAGCAACCGCGGCTTTCCGCCCACGCTCGCGTACACCGTCGCCGTCGCCACGCGCGCGGCCGCGGCGATCTCCTGGATGGTGGTCGCGGCGTAACCGCGCTCGGCGAACAGCCGGCGCGCGGCGTCGAGGATGGCCTGCCGCGTCTGCGCGGCGGCCTCCCGGCGGCGCGGCGAATTGTACGAGGCGGAGGACACGGCAATGACTATAAGGCAAGCCGGTTGACAAGAACACTACTCTGATCAATATGCGAATCCTCTTGTCGACTGTGCCCGCGCACGGCCACTTGTTCCCCCTGCTGCCGTTGGGGCGGGCCTTGGCTGCACGCGGCCACCAGGTCGGCGTCCTGACCTCCGGTGCCTTGGCACCCGCGGTGGACAACGAGCCTCTCGAGCTGGTCGCCGCGGGCCCGGCCATGGACGCGGTGTTCGCCGAGTCCGCGCGCCGCAGCGGTGACGACGGCACGACGGTGCCCACCTTCGCGATGGTCGCGACCTTGTTCGCCGACGTCCGGGTCGGCCTGGCCGGCGCCGAATCCCTGCGCGCCGCGCGGGAATGGCGGCCGGACGTGGTGGTGCACGAAGCCACCGACCTGATCGGCCCGCTGGTCGCGGCCGCGCTCGACGTCCCGCTGCTGACCCACGCACTCGGCCCCGGCCACCCACCCGAGCTGCTGAAAGCCTTCGCCGAGGCGGCCGCGCCGCGGTGGGCCGAACTCGGTGTCGACGCTCCCGTCGAGGCGGTCGGCGGGAGGTACCTGGACATCTGCCCGCCCGCGCTGCAGTTCCCGGGCTGGCTGCCGCCCGCCGACCGGGTGCCGCTGCGCCCCGAACCGCACACGGTCCTCCCGTCGGGGCCGCCGGTCTTCGACTCGCCCGCCCCGGGACGCGGGCGGGTGCTGGTCACCTTCGGCACGCACTTCACGGCGCCCGAAATCGTTTCGCCGGTTGTGCGGGGACTGACGGGACAGGGCTTCGAGGTCGCGGTCACCGTCGGCCTCGGTCGCTCCGCGGCCGACTACGGCCTCCCGGAGGAGGTGCGGCTGGTCCCGTTCACCCCGATGGCCCGGCTGTTGTCCCATGTGGACGTCATGGTCACGCACGGCGGCGCCGGCAGTGTGCTGTCCGGCCTCTCGCGGGGGCTGCCGCTGGTCGTGGTGCCCCAGGCCGCCGACCAGTTCGTCCAAGCCGAACTCGCCGCCGCCGGCGGCGTGGGGGTCGCCGTCCGCCCGGGCGAGGATCTCGCTGACGCCCTCGAGCGGGCCACCGACCCGGCGGTGCGCGAGCGCGCTCGCTCGGTGGCCGCCGAAATCGCGGCGCTACCGGACGCGGCGGCGCTGGCCGAGTCATTCCCCGCACTGGTGGAGGCGCGCTGATGGCCGATCGGTACAGCGACCCGGACATGGGGTCGTGGAACGCGAAGATCACGGCCGAGTTCCGCGCCGGCCACGGCAAGGTCGGCGGCGTGTTCGCCGACGTCCCGCTGCTGCTACTCACCACCGTCGGCGCGCGCAGCGGCCGCGAGTTCACCACGCCGCTGGGCTACTTGCCCGACGGTGACCGCCGGATCATCTTCGCCACCAACGGCGGTCAGGCGCGTAACCCGGCGTGGTACCACAACCTGCTGGCGCAGCCGCAGGTGCGCATCGAGGTCGGCACCGGAACCCAGATCGAGGAGTACGTCTGCACCGCGACGGTGCTGACCGGCGCCGAACGTGACGCGTTCTGGAACGAGCAGGAGTCCCGCGCGCCGGTCTTCGCCGAGTACAAGAGCAAAACGGATCGGCTGATCCCGGTCATCGCCTTGGCGTAGCGCCGGGACCGGCGTCCTCGAAGAAAGTCCTCGAGGACGCCGGGCGGGTCAGCCCCGGTGCCACTTCTGGTTCGCGCCACCGTGGCAGTCCCACAGGATGAGGGGTGCCCGGTCGTCGCCGTTCCACGCCTTGATGTCGACGCACTTGCCGGACTGCGGGTTCACGAGATCGCCGGCCGGGTTCAAGACGAACTGCTGCGCGGGGTTGCCGCTGCAGGTGGCGACCTGGATGGCCGCGCCGTTCTCACGCGAGCCCCAGGCGACGTCCATGCACATGTTGTTCGGGACGCGCAGTGTGTCGCCGGTGAACGTCCAGTCCTGGGCGACGGTGTTGTTGCAGAAGAACGTTTGCAGGTGGACGCCGTCGGCGAAGTTCCGCTTCGGCACGTCGATGCACTTGCCGTTCCAGTCGCTGATCAGCCGGGTGCCGGACGGGTGCGACCCGCCGCCGGTGAAGCTGTTCAGGGTGATGCCCGCGGCCCGGGGGCTCCCGTCGTTCACCAGGGACTCGAAGTTGCCGACGTCGTCGAAGGCGAACGCGTAGGCCTTGCCGTCGGCCATGCTCGCGTGCACCAGCTTCGCGTACTGGTTGGTCGGGTTGCTCTGGTAGAAGTCGGCGCCGGTGCCGCCGGGCTGGGTGTCGATCCGGCCCAGCGTGCCGCGGTTGAGCGCGGCGCACAGCGTGCGCGCGATCGGGCCGACGACCTGGTCGTTGGGCGCGCCGAGGGCGCCGTCGCAGCCCCAGACGTTCGCCGAGGACGGCTTGGCGAACGACGCCACCTGCCGGCCGCTGCCGTCGGTGAAGTTCATGGTGGTGCCGGACGTGCGGCCGAAGTACTTGGTGTTCGGCTGGTCGCCGAAGGGGACGACGGTCAGCACCTTGCCGGTGTAGGCGTTCCACGCCGACGAGATGTAGGAGTCGAGGTAGCCGCCGCCGAGCTGTCCGGCGTCCGCCGCCTTGCCCGGGGCCAGGACGCGCAGCACCGTGCCGTCCGAGCGGGTCTGGACCGACCCGGCCCAGCCGGGCTGGGTCTTGATGCCGTTGATGACGTTGTCGCGGCCGCCCGGGACCAGCGAGCCGGTCGACCTCACGGCGCCGGATCCCGTGGTCACGCTCACCGTGTGCGGCACGGCGAACATGTCCACTTGGGAGCTGTTGAGCCACAGGCCGGCGTCGTTGTAGGTGAACTCGCTCCAGTCGAACAGGACGTCGCGGTTGGCGTCACCGCCTGCCCAGGGCGCGGGCTGGACCAGACCACCCGGGGCGAGGAAGAACTTCAGGCGCTCGCCGAGGGAGAAGTAGACGCGACCGGAGACGCCGCGGGGAACCTGGATGGTCGTGGTGCCGCCGTTGCCCGGGCCGGGGATGGAGACGTCGGGTGCCGGAGCCGGGGGAGTGCTGCCGGCGCCCCAAGCGGTGAAGCCGCCGGCCGCGTTGACGTATCCCAGCTTGCCGCTGCTCAGGTCCACGCCGAGGACGTAGAGGTGGACCGGGTCCGCGCGACCGGTGTCGTTGGTGATGGACAAGGGGAGGAGCGCGGGGCCGGAGGCCTCGGCGACACCGCCCCACACGGTCGTCGACGCGAACGCCACCAGCGTGACGACGATCGCGGACAGCTTTCTTCGAATGTGCAAAAGTGGCTCCTTTTCCGGTGGAAGGGACCGTATGCAGGCGCGCCGCGCGCGTCCATGGTCCGGGCGCGGACAGGGTTCGTCGGTGCAGCGCGGCTGCCCGGACAGCTGTATGGATGACGTGACAGTGGGTAGCCGCACCGGCCGGGCACCGCATCCCCGCTCCCATGACGTGTTTGCCATGGTGTCGAAGGCGTGGACCGCCCAGGTCGTGGAGCGGCATCTGGACGGGGTGCCTGGGACGGGGCGGGGTGAGCCACGGGCCCTTTCCGGTCGACGGAGTCGAGGGCAGGTTGCACATGGTGCGCGCGACTGGTGATCTCGAGGCCGGTGAGTCGATCGAGCAGGTCCGCGGGCTCGACCGCGTCGATCCGCTCCGGTCCCGGGTCGCCGAACTGGTCGATTCCGGTCAGCGCCTCGACGCGCTCCGGCTGGTGCGGGCATCCGTGCCCGATCTCGGAGCCCAAGGGGCCAAGGAGTACGTCGAGGCGGCGGCCGGCGCGCCGGTTCCCGAGCACATACGCGCTCGCTTGCCGCGACCGCCGGTCAGGCGCCGGGTGTGGTGGCGTCTGTCGGACTCGAACCCGGAGCCATGACCGCCGCCGGCGCCTCCCTGGGGCGCTGGTCCTGACGGCGAGGCAGGCGCTCAGCCGGCCGGCAGCCAAGCTCAGCGGAGCAGCTCAGCGTGGTGAGGCGCGCCAGCCGTGTTCGAGGAGGGCGAACGCGGCTTCGACGGTGCGGGCCGGATCTTCGGAACGGATGGCGAGTGCCGAGGTTTCCAGGGCGAAGTGGGCGAGTGCGGCGCATCCGGGATCGGTTTCGGGGGCGCCGGTTTCGGCGGCGAGGACGTGGCTGAGCGCGTCCTCGTGCCGCATCCACATCCGGTGCCAGTACTCGCTCAGTGCCGGCGTGCCGCGCACGAGGGTCATGAACTCCGACGCCCCGTCGGCAGCGGCGCCGCGCTCGACGCGGGCCACCGTGTGTTCGCGCAGCGCGGCGAGCGCTGAAGTGCCCGGCGCGCGGTCGCGCACGGCGGCGATCAGGGCCTCCTCGATGTCGGCGTCCCGGTCGAAGACGAGGGATTCCTTGCTGGGGAAGTGTTTCTGCAGGGTCGTGGTGGACACGTCGGCGGCGTCGGCGATCTCGCGGACGCCCACGTTGTCGTAGCCGCGTTCGAGGAACAGCCGCAGGGCCGCGTCGGCCAGCGCCTGGCGGGTAGCCGCCTTCTTGCGCTCCCGCCTGCCCATCCCGGTCGTCATGCCTTGACGATACCACTAGTTGTACGGTGTACTCAGTTGTACCGTGTCACTTTTGGGTCGAGGAGTTCCGATGACGGTTCGTGTTCCTGTTCTGATCAGCGGTGGCGGCATTGCCGGACTGACCGCCGCCCTGCTGCTGCGGCGCGAAGGGGTGGATCCGGTGCTGGTCGAGAAGCACGCCGGTGTGTCGCCGCAGCCGAAGGCGCGCCGGTTCAACCCGCGCAGCACCGAAGTGTTCCGCCTGCTCGGACTGGCGGGGGAGGTCGCCGAGGCGAGTGCGCCATTGGCGTCGTTCACCGAGGTCCTGACCGGTCCGACGCTGGCCGCCGCCCGGGTCCGGGAAATGACCGGCACCATGCGGGAACGGCGGCTGCAGCAGGCGAGGATTCCCGAGCTGAGCCCGGGACCGAACGTCTTGTGCCCGCAGGTCGTGCTGGAGCCGATCCTGCGCCGGGCCGCCGAAGAACGGGGCGTGTCCGTGCGGCTGGGCACCGAACTGGTGTCCTTCACCCAAGACGACGGCGGGGTGACCGCGCTGCTGAAGCCGGCGGACGGCGAGCCGTACGAGCTGACCGCGGACTACCTGATCGCCGCCGACGGCGCCCGCAGTCCCATCGGCACGGCACTGGGCATCCCGCGCAGCGGCCACGGTCATCTCGCCGACAACCTCGATCTCTACTTCCGTGCCGATCTCACCGAGCTGGTGCGGGAAAAGCCGTTCAACCTGTGCGAGATCGACAACCCGGTGGCCTCGGGCGCCTTCCTCTCGGTCAACGGCACGGACCGCTGGCTGTTCTCGACGGCCGACTTCCCCGAGGCGCATACGCTCGGCGACGGCGACTGGCACGACCTCCTGCGCATCGTGACCGGCATCCCGGATCTCGAAGTCGAGCTGATCGGCCGGTCGCCCTGGGAGTCGGCGATGCGCGTGGCCGACCGGTTCCGCGACGGCCGCGTGTTCCTGGTGGGCGACGCCGCGCACATGATGCCCCCGATGGCCGCGGCCGGCGCCAACACCGCCATCGCCGACGCGGCCAACCTCGCCTGGAAGCTCGCGGCCGTACTGGCCGGACAGGCGGCGCCCGCCCTCCTCGACACCTACCACGCCGAACGCCGTCCGGCCGGCTACGCGATCGCCGAAGCCTCCAGCACGGTCCGCGGGCACGTCGGCGACATGCTGGCCGCCTTCACCAAGCCCGACAGCCGGCACGACGACCTGCCGGCCACGATGTTCGGCACCCAGTACCCAGAAGGCGCTTTCGTGCCCGACGGCCGCGGCCCCGCGCCCGTCGACCACTACGCCCCGGCGGGCCGTCCCGGCACGCGCGTTCCCCACGCCTGGCTCGACGCCAGGACGTCCACTGTGGACCTCGCCGGGCCCGGCCTGACCCTGCTCACCGGCCCGGACAACGGACGCTGGACCACTGAGGCAGTTCGTCTCGGGTTGCGCCTGGCCACGGTGTCGCACCAGCACTGGCTCGCCGAGGTCTGCCTGCCCGCCGACGGCGCTCTGCTGCTGCGCCCGGACATCATCGTCGCCTGGCACTCGGCATGCGGCACGCCACTCGCCGAGGCAGTGACCCGAGTGCTCGGCACCGTGGCCATCCCCGCATGACGGGCAAATGAGCTCCGGCGGAATCGGCCGCCGGTTGCGATGTGCGGTGCGGTCAGGATCCAGTCGCGCAAATGGCGCCTCTCGATGGCCGCGGCACGAATTCCCGCTCATCGGCATGACCGCGTCGGTCGACGGCCGACGCGAGGGTGACCACACGGGCGAAGTGGTGGCGGGTGGTCAAGGTGCCAGGCTGGTCCGGGTCGAGCAGTTGCCTGACCGATGGGCTTCCGGTGGGGCCACAGGCGGCGTTCTGCGGCGGAAACCGGTCTACCCTGGCGTGGTGGCGAAGGGGGAGCACGCGTTCGGCAGGCCGACTCGGCGTCGGCTGCCGCTTTCTTCGCCGCCCTCGTCGTCGGCCGGGCCTGTGGTTGTCGAGCGCGACAGCGGGCTACCCGCCGGCCCTCCGGATCCGGAGGCCGCCGCGCCGGGGTTGCGGCGGCTGCGGGCCGGCGGGCGGCGCTGGACGTTCGCGCTGCTGGCCGCCGCGACCCTGATCGCGGGGTGCTTCGCGGTGCAGGCCGAGCTGGACCGGGCCGCCGAACTGTTGCTGCGCACGGGCGTGCACAGTGACGGCACCGTGCTGACCGTCCGGCAGCCGAGGAACGGAACCTACCTCGAGGTCGGTTACGCGTTCGGCGGCGTCCGCAAGCGGGTCTGGATCACCCGGACCTCCGATCGCCGGTACGCGGCCGGCGATCACGTAACGGTCGTGACCGACCCCGTCCGTCCGGCCCGGGTCCGCACTTCCGACGAGCCCAACGAAGACCAGGCCACGGGCAGTGCCGGCATCTGGATGCTGATCGCCGGGGTCGTGCTGTTCCCGGTCGCGGTGTTCCGCCGGATCCGCTGGGCGCGGCGCCTGGCCGCGGCCCGCCGCACGGGCTGGTACCCGGCGGAGGTCACGATCGCCCCGGACCGGCGCCTGACCGCCGCCGACCACGGCCCGCCGGACCTGCGGATCAGCTTCCGTGGCGGAACCACCATCAATGCCCGCGGCGCGTATGCGTACGGCGTTGCCGAGCTGGCCGAGCGGCCGCGCCGGGAGGTTCGGGTGGCGGGGGCCGGTGAGAATCTGGCTCTGCTGTTTCCCGCTGGGGTCAAGGGGAAGCGGCCTTACCTGGTCCCCGCCAAGGCCGTGATCGACCGTTGACCCGGGCGTCGCCTCAGCACTCGGTCAGCGGCCGGCAGCGCGCACGAACGAGCCGAGTCCGACTGGTGGCCGACTCCCCGCTGTGAGTGCGTTCATGAAGGGTGTTCGGATGCGTATCCGCGATGGAGCCCGAGGCGACCAGGGAGTGTCCGGCGGGCGACCACTTTCGATGCCACCTACATCACCGGCGCCGAGTTCCCGGTGGACAGCGGCGCGTCCCAGCTCTGATCCCGCTCAGTCCGGCACGACCGGTAGGTGGAACCGCATGCGCAGCCCGTGGTCCAGCGGTTCGGCGGCGACCTGCCCGTCGTGGGTCTCCACCACCTGGCGCACGATCGCCAGACCCAGCCCGGAACCGGGCATCGACCGGGCCTGGGTGGAGCGGTAGAACCGGTCGAACACGAACGGCAGGTCGGCCGCGGGGATACCGGGGCCTTCATCGGTGACCGAGAACTCGCCATCGGCCACGGTGATCGTGATCTCGCCGTCGGGTGGGCTCCACTTCACCGCGTTGTCCACGAGGTTGCCGATGGCCCGTTCGATCGCGTCCGGGTCGACGTGCACGAGGCACGGGGTCAGGGTGGACGTGAACCGAGGGGCCGAGGTTCGCGTGGCGGCCCTGGCGATCACGGTCTTCGCCACCAGGTCGAGCCGGGTGTCCTCGGTGCGGGCGGTGTCTTTGCCGTAACGGGCGAGATCGACCAGGTTGTTGATCAACGACCGCAGTTCCCGGGCCTGGCCGATCGCGTCCTGCACGAGCGCCGGGGCCTCGGGCGCGCGCAGGCCGTCGCCGTCGGCGAGCAGTTCGAGATTGGTGGTGAGGCTGGTCAACGGGGTGCGCAGCTCGTGTGAGGCGTCGGCGACCAGTTGCCGCTGTGCCCGCATGGACGCGTCCAAAGCGGTTGTCATGGCGGCGAAAGCCTGACCGAGGTGGCCGATCTCGTCACGTCCGGTCAGATGGTCGACGGGCGCGGTCAGGTCGTGGGTCGCGGTGATGTGCTCGACGGTCCGGGTGAGCTGCTGGACCGGCCGCAGCACCCGGCGCGCCGCGAGCCGCGCGGTCACCGCGGCCACCAGACCGCCCCCGAGTGTCAGCGCGACCAGCAACGCTGCCAGCGAGGCCAGGATGGCGGTCTGGTCGTCCTGCCGCTGGGCGATCCGCATCAGTCCACCCGGCGGCTTGCCCATCCCGGAGGTGAGGAGGCGGTACTCGACGCCGTTGTAGGTCGTGTCCTGGAAGTACGCGGGCTGCGTGCCGTCGGCGACGTCCGCGTCCCGTTGGGTGATCTCGACGAAGGCCCGGTTCGAGCCGGGATACACCGGGCCGCCGACGAACTGGACCAGCATGCTGCCCAGTTCGACCGGCTCGTCGATGGGAATCTTGTCGCCGGACTCGGCGACCTTCTGCTTGAGCTGGCGGGCGAGGGAATCACCCTCGCCGATGCTCTGCTTCAGCGACGCGTCGACCTGTTGACGCATGATCGACCGCACGGCCGGGTAGACCACCAACGACGCCACGGCGAGCGCCAGCAGCACGACGAGTCCACCCGCGAGGCCAACCCTGGTGCGCAAGGTCATGGTTCTTCCCGTAACACGTATCCCAGGCCGCGCACGGTCTGGATCAGCCGGGGCTCACCGGCGGACTCCAGTTTTCCGCGTAGGTAGGAGATGTAGACCCACAGCTGGTTGGATGCGGGCCCGAAGTCGTAGCCCCACACCGATTCGAAGATCAGCTCGCGGCTCAGCACGCGCTGTGGGTTGCGCAGGAACAACTCCAGCAGCGAGTATTCGGTGCGAGTCAGCTCGATCGCCCGACCGCTGCGCTGCACCCGGCAGGTGGTGGTGTCCATCTCGATGCCGGCGAACCGCAGCACCTCCTGGACCGCGCCGGTGCGCCGCAGCAGGGCTCGCAGCCGTGCCCGCAGCTCGTCCAGCGCGAACGGCTTGACCAGGTAGTCGTCGGCGCCCGCGTCCAGCCCGGCGACGCGGTCCTCGATCAGGTCGCGCGCGGTGAGCATGAGAATCGGCGTCTGGTCGCCGCGGCGGCGCAGCCGTCGGCAGATCTCCAGGCCGTTCGGTTCGGGAACCAGCACGTCCAGCACGATCACCTCGGGCCGCGACCGGCCGAGCTCGTCCAGCGCCTGCACGCCGTCGGCCGCGAGGGACACCTGATAGCCGTCCCGGCGCAGCGCATGCTCCAGCGAGCGGCGGACGGCCTCGTCGTCATCGACTACCAGTACCCGCACGCGCCCAGTATGGAGCACACCACGGTGTCCGGACCGGCTGTTGGCCGGCCCGGACACACCAGCGGAGAGGATCACTTCCCGGTCGACGCCCCATCCTTGGGTTTGCCGCCCTCCTTCTTGGCGAACTCCTCCTTCACCTTGCGCAGCCCGACCAGCAGCCGCTGCGGGGTGGTCCCCAGGCCCTTGGCGATGGCGATGAACACCGGATCCTTGGTGACGTCTTCGCCCTTGCCGCCGACCTTGTCGAGGTCCTTGAACACCTGCCGGGCCCGGTCTTCGCTGATCTTCAGCTCGGCGGCCAGCAGCTTGACCGCCTCGACCGGAACGCCCGCATCCTTACCGGGAACGGGCTTGCCGGGTCCGGGTTTACCGGAGAGTGCCTCCAGCACCTTCTCCGCACGGGCAACCGTGATCTCCAGTTCCTTGGCGAACGCGGCGATGGCCGTGGCCTTGCCGGCTCCGTTGCCCAGAGCGCGTTTCAGGTTGTCCAAGGCGGTGGTCAGCTGCTTGACCGTCACGTGCAAGCTCGCGGCGACTTTGGCGAACTGCTCGTCGTTCGTCCTGCCTTCGTCCTTCTTGTGGTCGAGCTGTGCCGACGACGGAGCCGCCGGAGCCGCTGCCGACGCGGCGGCCGCGCCGGTCACCGCCGTCAGGCCGGCCACAATGGCAGCGGCGGCAAGTCTGGTCCGAATTCCCATGTGTGTCCTCGCTCGATGCAGGGCACCGGCCAATCCGGTGCCGCCCCCACCACACCAACTGCACTTCAGCGGGACTTTCACCCAACTTTGGAATCACCTAAGGAACATCGTCGCAGGGTTCCGACCGCCACTTCCCCGCGCCCATCAACCGAAACCTGCCGCCCTCCGGCGAGCCTACTTCAGGGTCGATGAACAGGTTCGCCGGGCTGAAAGCCGTAGATGACTTCCCTGATCTCTCGAACAGCGACCTTCACTTCGGACTTGGTCGGGAGCGCTGGTGAATAGTGGCGGCCGATCGGTTTGTACATGAGCGTGGCGGGCAGTTCGTCCCCGTTGGGGGACGGGACGGTGTAGCGGATGGGAAGTTCGACGAAGCCGACAGCCCGGAACGGGGCCGGGTCGGTCTTCGGTGCCACTTCGATGTACCAGCCTCGGGTGGTGGGTCGGTCGGCGAGCATCTGGAGCTCGACCTGGGCGATCGTCGGGCGCAGGGCGCCGATGCCGCGCAGGTCGTCGGTGAACAGTCCGTAGCCGCCGAATCCGGCGGTGGTCAGGGTAAAGAACGTGACCAGGCCGGCGACCGCGGACGTGGGTGTGCGTCGTAGCGTCCAGAAATGCAGGGGTACCGGGTATTCCTGGGTGAACTCCGACTCGGGGATGCCGTACTCCGTGGTACCGAAGGCCGTGCGGTAGAGAGCCATCGCGGCGGTCCAGTCGGGGTCCGTCGGCGCGGTCAGTGGCCGCGCGTGCGGGATCGGATGTCCTATGTAGCGCGCGAGGGAGAACATTCCGACGGATCCGAGCGTGGCCAGGTGAGCTGCGAGCGCCTGGAACTCGGGGCAGCGCTCCGGATCCTCCACGCGCATGGCCCAGCGGACGTAGTCGGCCACGGCCGAGCGCACCGTCCGCGGCGTGCACGGCTCGCCGAACGTCTTGCAGATGAGCAGCAGGTTGGTGACCGGTTCCTGGGCTTCGGACAACGCCGGCTGGACGTAGGGCAGGTCCAAACCGCGGAAGCCCCACCGGTCCCAGACCAGCGCGCGATCGGCCGGGTCGAGGTTGTCCGGCGCCCCTGTCGGCAAGAAGGGGTCGTTGATCTCGGCGAACACGTGGGCAAGCGGTGCGCCGGCACCGGCCGTGGCATCCGATTCGAGGACACGTTCGGTCTCGGCGAGGATGGCCCGTCCCACGCCTGCGTTGCGGAACGCGGGAACCACCATCAGGAACTCGATCATTCCGGCATTGGGCCCGGCGAAGTAATCCACTACCGAGCAGCCCACCGTCACACCATTCATCGATGCGAGAATGATGTGGTAATTGTTGTGCCCGTACCAGCCCTGCTCGCGCAGCCGCAGGTACTCGATCATGTTGGCCAGCGATTCCCGCTCGTCGGGGTCGGGAAATTCGGCGGCGTAGTGGTCCTGGTAAAAGACGGTGAGCAGTGCGATGTCGGCGTCGGTGGCGGTGAGGTCGTGGAAGCGGATCAACCGACCAGCACCTCCGGGTATCGCCGATCGATCGGCTGGGGACCCGTCCTGCTCACCTGGTCCTTCTGGTAGCCGGACACGGTGTTCGGGAGCTTGCAGGCCGCATGCGCGACGCGGGCCTTACCGGTGAGAGCAGTACGCATTCGGTCCCGGCGGCCCTCGGCGTCCAGCCGGGTCAGCCAGGACTCGGCGAACAGCAGCTCGCGCATGGACTCGCCGGGCGGGGCAGGGTACCTGATCGGCTCACCACAGCCACATTCGTCGATCGCGCAGGCGAAGCTCAGGATCAGATCGGGGTGCTCGCGCAAGATCGACTCCAGGGACGTGCGCACCTTGCTGGCCAACTGCCGCTTGAGCATCAGGTATGTGGAGTCGTCGGCCACGTTGCCGTGCTCGAAGAACGTCAGCATGTTCTTCCACGGTTCGCTGTGCCTCGGCCGCCCATCGGCGTCGCAGAGAACGATGATCACCCAGATGTAGGCGGAGTAGTAGATGCTCTCTGCCTCACTCGGTGCGTTGATCGGTGCGCTCGCCTCCAGCATGAGCTGGTTCTGTTCGCCGCGCAGTACCTCGGTCTGCGCGCTGCACAGCTTCAGCCGATCGAGTGCGGCCGTCGTCTTGATCACACCGGTGACCTGCCAGCCTTCGGCAAGGACCACGTGCCCGCCGCGGGCTACCCGAGGCGGATGGGGTTCGTCGGCGCTTCGAACGGCGAGCGCAATCGAATTGCTCTCGTCTCCGTAGCCGAGTTGCATGACATTGTGGCCTCCCCAGCGCTTGCACGTACCGAACGGGATGCTCGGACCCCAGGTCAGCCAGCACGTGAACAAAAAAGCCTGAAAACTGCGGATGTCCCCGAGGCTGTCGTCGAGTTCGTCGACGGTCGCGCGGTGGCCTTCGATGAGTTTGGGCCAGTCTTCGTCGTATTTTCCCAGCAGTCCGGAAAGCAACTGCAAGGGCGCCACGAAGGCTTCCTGTACGTGTACCTCGGACATGAAGACTTCCGGGTTTGCGTCGACCTTGGCGTTTTCGGCGAGTCGGACCCGGAAGTAGCCCATGATTTCATCTTGTACGTCCGATATTGCGAAGCAGGTATCCACGACTATCTTGTTCTTGTCGGACTTCCTCATCAGGTTGTCGGCCAGCGAGTCGATCTTGCGATGCCATTCCCGTAGCGATTTCCGGTAGTCCTCCAGGTCCAAGCGAAAATCGGAGCGGCGCCGGTACTCCCAGCGGTCGGGTCGTTCCGGCCGGGGATGCAGCAACTCGGCCTCGACCCGCATGCAAGCCGCTCGGTAGAGCTCCGTGCGCGAGCGGCCGTAGCTGAGGAATGTCAGCACCATCCAGGTTGCCCGAACAAGCCGGGTGATCTTGAACCTTCGATGGATCGTGCGGTTGAGCAGTCGGATCGTGGGTCTGAGGTATGCCAAGAAGACGAAGAGCCCGGCGAGTGTGGGTAGCCCGACCTGGAACAGCGTGTCGACGATCTCCATTTATTCCCCACAACCTATGAGCCTGCTCGGAGACAACGGCTTCCCTGGGACAAGGCGACCCGAATGGTGCGCGTGCGCCGCGGGCAGGCCAGGCTTGGTCTGCTCATGCTCAAGCATCGTGATGACTGTGTCCGTTGTTACAAAATCTTGAACTGATGACTGCTCTCGCAGCTGCCGTCTCGTCTCGCACTTCACGAAAGGAACAGCTGTCGGACGCGCAGTACGCCGGTCAGCATCGGGAGGGCGAACTCGCCGCCGGCGGTTTCGGGCCTGCTCGCGAGGAAAGTCCGGATCCGGCTCAGCGTGACCTCCCGTTCCCGCTCGGCCATGACCAGCACACCCGCACGGGTGGCGAGCGTCGCGACGAGGGAGTCGGCGGTGCGACGCTGCCTGTGCGGGAACTCGGCCTGCTCCAGGGAGCCGAACCCCACACCCGGGCCGGTGCCGAGGGGCAAGCCGGCCGTCGCCGCACGCCAGCTGCGGAGCGTGTCACGCGGGCCGATGACCGCGCTGCCGCTGAACCGCGCGAGACCGGCAACCCAATCGACCCGGTCGTCCATGACGTTCCAGAGACCGGCCAGCACGCCACCGGGTGCGAGAACCCTTGCTATCTCGGGCGCCGCAACGGCCATGTCGAACCAGTGCATGGCGTTGCCGGCCAGCACGGCATCGACGGACGCGTCCGGCAGCGGTATCGCCTCGGCACTACCCGCAAGCGCGCGGACAGCCGGCAATGCGCGGCGTAGCTCGGTCAGCATCGCCGGGTCGGGTTCCACCGCGATGACATCGGTGTCCAGCGCAACCAGCGTGCTGGTCAGCTTGCCGGTTCCGGCCCCGAGGTCCAGCACGCGCGATCCGGGCGCGGGCTCCAGCGCCCACCGCACCGCAGCCGACGCGTAGTCCGGACGGTGCTCGGCGTAGGCACCTGCCGCGGCGCCGAAGGACGAGGCATGGAGGTGCTGAACTTCTGGTCCCATCCAGTCACCCTATTGCCGCTCGTCGGCGTGACCGGACACGGATTTGTCGGTGTTCCTCCGAGAGGTGAGGTCAGCCCTGACGGTGCGGGTCGGTGATGTACAAGGGGTTGCTCTCGGCCAGATCGGTGAGCACCGCCGCTGTGGAGGTCTCGAGCATGCGGGTCTTCTCCCGGCTGGAGACACCCACGGCTTGGAGGAAGGTGACCTTGCCGTTGGGGGTTTGGATGCACCCCAGCTGTGGGTCGAGCGTCAGGGCGTACACGGTCAGCTCACTCGGCGGGGCGTCGGGCAGGTGTGGGTGGCCGGTGATCGGTTGCCGTAGGTCGATGCGGTGTCCGGGTTCGAGGAGGACGTCGTTGGTGTTGACGTGCTTCGCGAGCTGGTTGAGTATCGCAAACGGCCACTCTGGGGGCTCGGTCTCGGTGCCCCGGACGGTGCGGCAGGTGAGTTCGAATCCCCAGCCCGACCATTCCGGGTCGGCTTCAGGGGCTAGCTGGTACAACTCGCTCAAGCCGTAGGTGATGTAGTGCCAATGCCGGTCGGCCGGGTACGCCGAGCAGCCCTGGAGGCCTGCTCCCTGGAACCCTCGCGGCGGGAAGTAGCCGACGTGCCGTGGCTCCACGTCGGGGTACAGCTGGGCCAGAGCCGCGTCAATGGCGTCCCAGCCCGGTGCGTCCTCGGTCTCCGTCACCTCGGCATCATCGCCGACAGCCTTTGCGCCCCTCCCGGCGCACTCGACTCGGCAGAGCCGGATGTCCACGATTGCTCGACCAGCGGCCTGGCCGACGCCGATCGCACGGTGGCTCGGGCGGCGTTGCACGGCAGTGATCGACCGTCTTCAGCGCCAGCCGAGGTCGGCCAGCTGTTTCTCCGCATTTCTCGGGGGCCAGACGGTCACCTTGTCCAACCGGCCTGACGCGGTTCGGAATTTGAGGCCGCGGCCGAACGGGAGGCCTACCCACGACAGTCCGATGACCTCGGCGCGAGTGATCCGGATCGGTTCGACGTGGCGGACGCGCAGCTCGATTTGGCTGCGGCTGACCAGCAGGCTGGCGTATGGCCACGTTGCGTTGAGGTGGTTCACCGAGGCTCCGCCCCGAAGGACGAGGTCGTAGTCCTCGTCCCGCAGCGCGGCGAACTGACGTGCGTGAGCCGGGTTCGGCGGCGGGACCCGACCGAAACCTTCGAATTTCTCCGGCCAGCGAAACCTGATGACCAGCATCACCACGGCAAGAGCCCCGAACACCAGCAGGGCGATCCCTTCGCCAGGTCTCATCGGCGTCCCTCCTGCATCGCCGGTGAAGCCGAGATGCTTCCCGGATGATCATTGATTCCTGTTCCGGACAAGATCGTGCGTCACCGTCCCTCAATGCCGGCGAGTCAGCCACCACAAACACAAGGCCGCCTCGGGCAGCCAGGACCTCGACGACGTCATGCCTCCAGCACGCCAGCAAGGCCGCCACGGTTGCCCGGCGGCCCGAAAACGCTTGCGCCGACGTCTTTGCCCAGGCCTTGCCGAAGGTGTCCGCGTAACGCGCGGTGAGTGTGGCGGCAAACGGGTCGCGAGTCGAGGACGACCTGGATACCCTGCCAGTCCTATGCCGTGTCGAGCGGGAGGGCGGAGGCGATTCCAGTGCATGAGCGCGCAATCATCATCAACGAGCTGGCGCAGGGCCGGCGCTCGACCGCGTTCGGTGTCGGTTGGTTCAGTGCTGTGGCAGGTAGCGAGCAGCTCGCCGTACTGGAGGAGATCGCCGGCTACTGCATTCAGGCACGGGCGACCACCGACGACGTTCAGGAAGCAATTCGGCGAGCGGAGCTGAAGCCCACCTACACGCCGGCCGTCCTGGCGGTACGCGGCCCCGTGCACGTGCAACTGCCGAAGATCACGATTCTCCCTGCCGCCGAGCGGGTCAAGGCGTTCCGCTTACTGATCGCGCTGCTCGGCATCGCCGACGGGCGGCGGCGTGCCGTGTTCTGCAGTCAGGGCTGCAGTCATTCTTGGCATCGGCTGGGTTCCACGCTCGCAGGCTGAGCTGCCGAAGTGGGCCGTTGGAACTCGCCCTCGGCGGCCTGAGCGTGTTCGGAATGATCTCGCGGATGTCACAGCGACCAGTTGTGTAGCCTCGGCAGCTATGAGCTGGCTGCCCGACGATTTCGTCCACCCGGTCTACACGCCCGTGCCCGACACCGGGCTTCACCTGCGGCCGATCCGGGAGGCGGACACCGCTCTCGATTACCCGGCTGTGATGGGCTCTCGGGAGCGGTTGTGGGGGATCTTCGGTCCGGCCTGGTCTTGGCCCAAGGAGTCGATGACGTTCGAGGAGGACCGCCTCGACCTGTTGCGGCACGAGAAGGAGATAGCCGCGCATCAGTCGTTCAACTACGCGCTGCTGGACGAAGAGGAGACCGCGATCCTCGGTTGCGTGTACATCGACCCGCCCGAGCGCACCGGTTCCGACGGCGAGGTGGCGTGGTGGGTGGTGGACGACCTCGTCGGTAGCGAAGTGGAGCAAGCGCTCGACGCGCTGGTACCGCAGTGGATCGCCGCCGACTGGCCCTTCCGGCGGCCCCGCTTTCTGGGTCGCGACATCGACTGGCAGGACTGGCTCGCGCTGCCGCCCATCTCGTGACACATCCGAAGCGGTAGCTGGATCGCGCCCCGCTGAAGTTCCTCGCATCGTTGTGTGGTCCTTGTTTTGTCCAGTGGGAAGCGGCCATTCGAGTGAGAACAGCCCATCGGAGTGTGAACCACGTTCATCATTGTCCGAACGGTGATCTCGTGCGGGACCGGCGGGGGCAGGGTGATGACGAAATCGACGGCAGCGGTTCACCGTACGATCGTCGTGGTCGACGTCGAGGGGTTCGGCGCGTGGCAACGGACGAATCACCACCAGCTCGCGGTCCGGCGCGGGCTCTACAGCTGCCTGCGGACCTCCTTCGACAGCGCCGGCATCCCTTGGGAATCCTGTGAAAAGGAAGACCGCGGTGACGGCGTCTTCGTTCTCGCGCCGCCGGAAGTGCCGAAAAGCCTGTTCGTGGAGTCACTTCCCGCCCGGGTGGTGGACGCATTCGCGGAGCACAACCGCCTGCACGGGCCCGAAGCCCGCATCAGGTTGCGGCTCGCGGTGCACGCGGGAGAAATCAACTACGACGACCACGGCGTCACAGCCGCGTCCGTGAACCTGACGTTTCGCCTCGTGAACTCTTCCGAGTTGAGGGCCGCTCTGGCAGGGTCGCGGGGCATTCTCGCACTCATCGCGTCGCACTGGTTCTTCGACGAGGTGGTGCGGCACAGCATCACCGCCAGGCCTGGCACTTACCGAAATGTGACTGTCTCGGCCAAAGAGACCGTCACTTCGGCGTGGATCGCCCTGCCGGACAACCCCTACCGCGACATCGTCGACCCAGCGAGACAGCCAAGTCCCGCAGCGGGCGCCGAACGCCGAGTGCTGCCTGTACCCCGGCATCTCCCGGCGAGCACCGCCCACTACACCGGCCGCGTCGCCGACATCGCCAAGCTCGACTCGTTGCTTGTCGAGCCCGGGGCGAGCGGGCCCGGAGAGACCTCGATATTCCTGATCGTCGGCGCCGCCGGTATGGGCAAGACCGCGCTGGCCGTGCACTGGGCACACGCTGTGAGAAGCCAGTTCACCGACGGCGACATCTACATCGATCTGCACGGCTACGACCCGGTCGCGCCCACACCGCTCGAGCAGATCCTGGAACGGGTGCTCAGAGCGCTGGGTGTCACCACCCGGAACATGCCGGCGGACCTCGAGGGACAGGCGGCGCTCTACCGCTCATTGCTGGCCGACCGGCGTGTACTGATCGTCCTCGACAACGCCGCCACACCAGAGCAAGTCCGCCCGTTGCTCCCCGGATCGGCCACGTGCCGAGTGCTCATCACCAGCCGCCACCGGATGTCCGGTCTGGTCGCCCGGGAGGGCGCCGCCCGGTTGACCCTCGATCCGCTTCACCCGACGGAGGCGTACTCCCTCCTGGAGCAAATCGTCGGTGAAGACCGGGTCGCGGCCGAGGGTGCTGCGGCTGCCGAGATCACGCGCGCGTGCGCATACCTTCCGCTCGCGCTGCGCATCGCCGCCGAACGCGTCGCCGCGCACCCCAGACTCACCCTTGCCGAACTCGCTCGCCAACTGTCCGGCGAACGCGACCGGCTCGACCTGTTGGCCGCGGACGACGACGAGAGCACGGCCGTGCGCGTCGTGTTCTCCTGGTCCTACCGGGCGCTGCCGCCGGCCGTTTCCCACGTGTTCCGCTTGCTCGGCCTGCACTCCGGGCCGGACATCTCGATCCCGGCTGCCGCGGCGCTGACCAACCTCACCATCGAGCAGGCTCGGCGCAACCTCGACGCCCTCGCCAGCGTGCACCTCGTGGAGGAGGTCGACCACAACCGCTACCGTCTCCACGACCTGCTTCGGTTGTACGCCGCGGAACGCGCCGGCGAGGACGAAACCGAAGCCGACCGCGGTGACGCCAAACTGCGTCTGCTGACGTGGTACCTGCATTCCGCCGACGCCGCCGATCGTCAACTCGCGCCACTTCGACGACATGCGCCGCTCGGCGAACCACCCGCCGGCTGCTGTCCGCTGACCTTCGAAACCCAGGGGCGGGCTTGGCAGTGGTGCGAGGCGGAACGCCTCAACCTCGTCGCCGCGACTCGACAGGCCTCGGCCGAGTCGCACCTGGACATCGCTTGGCAGCTCCCGACCGCGTTGTGGGGCTATTTCACGCTGCGGACTCCCTGGGTCGACTGGATCAGTGCCTACCGCATCGGGCTCGCCGCGGCTGAGCAGCAGGCCGAACGGAGCGGATACGCTTGGCTGCTCGCGGGTCTGGGAATCGCCTACCGCAACCTCCGCCGGTACGACGACGCGATCGACAGCTTCGAGCGCGCACTCGCTATCTGGCGCGAACTCGGCGACCGTTACGCCGAGGCGTGGACCCTGGGAAGCCTGAGCATCACCTTGTGGGAACTGGAGCGGTTCACCGATGCCTTGGCCCGTTCCCAGGATGCGCTCACGCTGTTTCGCGCAGTGGACAGCCCCCACGGCGAGAGCGTGGCCCTGCACTGCTTCGGCGACGCCTGCCGCGGTCTCGGACGGTACGTCGAGGCGATCGATTATCTCCAGCAGGCACTGCACTTGCGACGTCGGAGCGGCGACCCGGGCGGTGAATCCCAGATCCTCAAAAGCCTCGGGGACACCTACCGGGACCTCGACGAACTCGACAAGGCCGAAGAGCACTACCGGCAGGCGCTCGGGATGTGGCGTGAGGTCGGCGACCGCTGGAGCGAAGCGAGGAGCCTCACCTCCATCGGTGACATAGCGAAGATCCTCGGCAACATCGACACGGCGGTCGAATGCTGGCGTCAGGCACTGGCGATCTGCGAGGAACTCGGTGCCCCACAGACCGCGGAGATCCACGCCCGGCTGAACCACGAGGCGAACGCACCTTCGGACAAGAGCCACTGAACTGACGACAAGGCTTCGCCCACGTAACACGCCGTTCCGGTGCGCGCGACCGCGAGCGAGCCCCGGCGTCGGCCTGCCGCACCGGTGGCGCCGATGACCAGGATCCTCATAGGACGGTGGCGCCGCTCGGTTGGGGCTCAATGGTCTCGGCGAGGTACGTGCGCAGCGTTCGGACGAGCCAGTCCGGGGCTTCCTCGGCGACGAAGTGACCGGTGGGGGCGATCAGGCCCGTCAGGTTCTCGACGTGGGGCCGCAGCGCCTCCGTCGTCTGCTCGCCGACGGAGTCCCGGCCACCGATGGACAGCACCGGGACGGTCACCGGATGCTCGGCGAGGGCCGCCAGGTTCTCCCGGCCGTCGTCGAGCAGCGTGCGGTAGTGCCCGAAACCGCCGCGGAGACGGTCGCGTCCGCGATAGGCATCGGCGTAGAAGGCGAGTTCGGAGTCGGTGAACGTCGGCTTCGCGCTCAGGGCGGTGAACGTCGCCGTGATGAACTCCAGTTCGTGACCGTCGAACAGCATCTCCGGGATGTGCGGGGTCATGAAGAAGCCGAAGTGCCAGGAGCCGCCGGTGACGACGTTCATCGACTCCTCCAGATCGACCCCGGGCAGGAAGGCGTCGAGCAGCACGACCGCGGCGAGGTCCTCGGGCCGGTGCAGGGCCCAGGCGAAGGCAATCATGCTGCCGATGTCGTGGCCGACCACCACGGCCGGTCCGGTCAGCCCGAGCGCGGTGATCAGACCGCGGATGTCGTCGGCCTGGTTGGTCTTGGTGTAGCCGTCGACCGGACGCTCGCTGGCGCCGCTGCCACGCAAGTCGGGCACGAGCACGGTGTGGTGCTCGGCCAGGGCCGGCATGACTTTCGCCCACGCGCGGCCCGTCTGGGGCCAGCCGTGCACCAGGACCACCAGCGGCCCGCTACCGCCGACCGCGGCGGACAACCGGACGCCGTTGGTGTGCGCGGTACGGATTTCGAAGCCCGGGGGCAACCACGCGGGGTCGGTACCGGAAAGGGACATGAGGCGGTACTCCTGTTCGGGGCGGGGCGGGGCGGGGCGGGGCGGGGCGGGGCGGGTGTCAGGCGGGCAGGGCGCTGGGCTCCCCGCCGTTGGCGACGATGACGGTGCCGTTGATGTAGCTGCTGTCGGAGTCCACGAGGAAGCCGACGACACGGGCGATCTCGTCCGGTTCGCCGATCCGCTCGCGGAGGTTGGCCCGGCCGAGCATCTCGACGTCGTCGCCGAGCATCGCGGTGGTTCCCGCGGTGCGGACCGGCCCGGGGGAGACGCCGTTGACGCGGACGCCGCGCGCGCCGAACTCGGTGGCCCAGGAGCGGGTCAGCAGTTCGACAGCGGCTTTCGAAGCGCCGTAGGCGGAGCCGATCGGCGCGGGGGACGTGGCGGCGGTCGAGGTGATGTTGACGATGGATCCGTGCCCGCGCGCGGCCATGCCGGAGGCCAGCGCCGCGACGAGCAGGAACGGGGCTCGGGTGTTGACCGCGAACTGCCGGTCGAAGCTCTCGGCAGTGGTGTCGGGAGTGTTCGTGAAGGCATAGATCCCGGCGTTGTTCACGAGGATGTCGATCTCCCCGGCCTCCTCGGCCAGGGCCCGGACCTCCTCGGTTTTCGTCAGGTCCGCGGTCACGAACCGCGCGGTGCCACCGTCCTCGGTGATCTCCTTCACCAATTGGGCACCGCGTTCGGGGTCGCGGCCGTGGGCGATCACGTCGATCCCGCTGGCCGCCAGGTGCAGGGCGACGGCACGGCCGATGCCCGCGGTCGCGCCGGTCACCAAGGCCGTGCGCCCGCGCTGTTCAGTGGTGGTCATGGCTTGAACCTCATTTTCTGGGTTGTCCCATCCAGAAACGTAGTGGCAAAAAATGGATGGCGCAACCCAGTCTTCGGTAGGCTGTGGGGGTGACCGAGACGGCGAAGCCACGACGTTTGACCCCGAAGGGGCGGGCCACCAGGAACCGGATCATCGAAGCCGCGACCGAGCTGGTCGCCCGGCACGGCGTGGCGGGCACCGGCATCGACGAGGTCCGCGCCGCCGCGGGAGTGAGTGGTTCGCAGCTGTACCACTACTTCGACAGCAAACAGGCCCTGATCCGGGCGGTGATCACCCGTCAGGCCGACGCCGCACTCGACGCCGGGGAGCCCCGTATCGGCGCGCTGGACAGCTTCGAGGCACTACGCGCCTGGGCGGACGCCGCGATCGAACGCCAGCTCGAGAACGAGTGCCGCGGCGACTGCAGCCTCGGCTCCCTCGCCGGCGAACTGAGCACCAGCGACGAGGAATCCCGCACCGACATCGCCGACGGATTCCTGCGCTGGAAGGCCCTGATCCTCAACGGCCTGCAGGCCATGCGCGATCGCGGCGAACTGCGTGCCGACACCGATCTCGACGAGCTCTCTTTCGCACTATTGACGGCGCTGCAGGGCGGAGTTCTGCTCTCCCAGACCATCCGCCACATCCAGCCGTTGGAAGCATCGATGAACGCCGCGCTGGCCTACGTCCGGTCTTTTGCCCCGGGAGCCCGGTCGCCGGGCAGCGGGTGAAAGCCGCCGGCCACCGCGGCAGCGGGTATGGCCGTGCCGGAGGCTAGGCTGGCGCCCCGATGACCAGGGGCCGGTTCGCGGCCGTGCGCGAGGAGCCGCCGTCATGCCCGCCGATCGCGTCGCGGCCAGTACCCGCCATCCCCGCCACCAGCGCCGCGGTGAGGCCCGCTTGCCCGCCGCCGTCGCGACGCTCGTGGCCATCGCGCTCTACCTGGCGCTGCCGGAACAACTGCTGGTCGCTCCCCGGTTCGTGGTACCCGCGCTGGAGATCCTGCTGCTGGTGCCGCTGATCGCGATCAACCCGCGGCGCGTCACCCGGCAGACCCGGCTTTCCCGTGTCCTGTCCCTGACGCTGGTCGCGGTCATCGGCGTCACCAACCTGGGCGCGCTGGCGCTGCTGATCCACGACCTGGTCGCCGGCGCGGCCGACAGCGGCCAGGCCCTGCTGCTGGGTGCGCTGCAGGTGTGGCTGACCAACGTGATCGCGTTCGGGCTGGCCTACTGGGAGCTGGACCGCGGCGGCCCGGTGAAGCGCACCCAGTCCGGCCGCGCCGACCTGCCGCTGGCCGATTTCCGGTTCTCCCAGGACGAGAACGCCGACACCGTCGAGGAGGTCGCCGAGGGTTCCAGCGTCAAGTCCGACTGGGTGCCGGCCCTGCTGGACTACCTGTACGTGTCGGTGACCAACTCGACGGCGTTCAGCCCGACCGACACGATGCCGCTGTCGTCGCGGGCGAAGGTGCTGATGGCGGTGCAGAGCGTCGCGGCGCTGCTGACGTCCTTGCTGGTCATCGCCCGCGCGGTCAGCGTGCTGAAGTAACGGGATGAGCGGGGATCAGAGGTCGTAGAGCCGCGCCCAGTTCTCGCGTGAGGTCAGCTCCGGCATGGCGCGCTTGTACTGCTCCTGCACCGCCGACCCTTCCTTGCGCAGTCGCTGGATCACGCGGATGCCGCGCTTGGCCAGGTCCAGGGTCTTGGCCCGGTCGTAGGACCGGACGCGGACGCCGTCCTGGCCGGCGTCGGTGACCACCACGGTGGTGAACAGCGACGTGTGCCACCAATGAGCTTCGTCCGCGGGGACGGCGCCGAGACCGAACCGGTGGCGGCCCCTCGTCTGGTCGAGCAGCCGCTTGATCAGGACCACGACGGTCCGGCTCGGCGGCGGCGCGCTGTTGATGATGCCGATGTCGTTGGAGGCGATGCCCGGGACGTCGGTGGCCTTGTGCCGCTTGGTCTCCGGGTACTGGTCGCGGATCCGGCGGATCTCCTTCATCGCCTCGACCCCGCCGTCACGCAGGATCTCCGGGCCCTCCAGGAAGTCCTCGACCGCCTTGATCAACGTCGCCGACAGCCCGTACTGCATCCCCAGCAGGTACCGCACCAGCTGCGCGAGCAGGACCCGCGAGAGCAGGTTGAGGTTGAACGGCGAGTGCAGCGCCGCGGTGATGATCGAGTTGCGCAGGTTGAAGTACCGGTGCCACTCGTCCCAGTCCTTCATGTGGAAGTCCGCGTGCCACACCCCCGCCCCCGGCAACGTCACCGTCGGGAAGCCGTGCGCGCGGGCCCGGTAGGAGTACTCCGCGTCGTCCCACTGGAAGAAGAACGGCATCGGGTACCCGGTGGCCTGCACGACCTCGTACGGGATCAGGCACGACCACCAGCCGTTGTACCCGGCATCGAGGCGGCGTTCCTGCCGGTTCGGCTTCAGGGTCTCCTCGTCCACGCCGAGCAGGTCGGCGGTGGTGAGGGAGTGCTCGACGGGCTGGCCGGGCTCGAGGGTGTTGAGGCGGGCGTACTCGGCGCCGACGTGCAGCTGATTGGGGTGGAACAGGTTGAGCATCTGCCCGCCGACGATGATCGGGTTGGCGGCGCGGTTGGAGAACGCCGTCATCCGGATCACCAGGTCCGGCTCGAGCAGCACGTCGTCGTCCATGAACAGGACGTTCGCGTGCTCGGTGGCGGTGTGTCCGGCGACCTCGTAGAGGCCGCGGGTGAAGCCGCCGGCGCCGCCGAGGTTGGGTTGCTTGATGTAGTGCAGCTTGTCGGCGAGGTCCTTGGCGACCTGCTCGAACCCGTCGCGGGATTCGACGAGGTCGGTGCCCTGGTCGGCGACGTAGATCGCGTCGAGGGTCTCCAGCGAGGAGACGTCCGCGGCGAGGGCCTGCAGGTTTTTCAGGCAGTCGTCGGCGCGGTTCATCGTGCAGATCGTCACCGCGGTCGGGCGGATCTTCTCCGGGGCTTCGACGGTCCAGCGGACCTGCTCGACGCGCAGGGTCTGGCCGCCTTCGGTTTCGAGGTCGAGCCACAGCGCGCCGCCGTCGTAGAACTTGTCCAGCTGCGCGGTCAGCGTGACCTTGGTCTGCTTGACGTCGGCGACCTGCTCGGCGGCGACGACGCGGGGTTCGCCTTCGACGTCGGAGGCGCCCATCGACAGCAGCCCGGTGCCGGTGACGACGGCCTCGACCGACACCTCGGTCACCGTGGACCAGCGCTGCCAGTAGGAGGCCGGGAACCGCCCGAAGTACGTGTTACCCGACACCTTCGTGGCCGGGGCCAGCCGGACCGCGTCGCGGTCCCGGACCGCCGAACCGGTGCAGACCTCGGCGTAGAGGTCCTTGCTGACGGTCGGCGCCGGGCCCGCGTAGAGGCCGCGCTGCGTGGTGAGGTCGGTCATGCTCAAGCTCCGCTTCCGTTGCCCCGGACGAGATACAGCTGCTGGGTGCCGGCCCACGGCGACGTCAGTGTCCAGTGGGCCAGCGCACCGGGCGGCGGATCGCCGCGCACCAGGGCGTAGTCGGTGACGATCGGCTGGTCGCCGAAGTCGAAGAACCGGAAGTTGACGTCGACCAGCGCCCGGCCGAGCGCGCCGAGGTGGGCCTCGCGCTCGGTGATGGCCGGCCCGACGGCGCCGCGGTCGTCGAAGAGGTCGACGATCGCGCAGCCGCAGCTGTAGGCCAGCACGCCGATCTCGCCGCCGCTGCGCACGGTGCCGCCGCCGACCAGCCGGCCCAGCTCCGGTCCGATCCGTTCGTAGTCCGCGGTCGCGTCGTGGTTGGACATCAGCGGCGCGAACCGCCGCGGCAGGCCATCGGCCGCGTAGGCCCCGACGCTGACCACCAGCACGCCCGCGACCGCGACGGCGGCCGCCACCCGGGCCGGCACGCGCACCACGGCCGTCGCGGCGGCCGCGAGGAAAAGCGTCGCCGCGACCAGGCTCGGCCCGTAGTACCAGTGGTACGGCGGCACGTGCAGCCGCGTGTAGGCCAGGTAGTGCGCGATCCCGGCGGGCACCAGCGGGACGAACGGCCGCACCCGGGCCCACAGCGGGCCTCCCCGGGCCGCGTCCGCCACGCAGAGCGCGAAGGCGAGCAGGGCGAGCGCGGCCGGGAGGAAGGACGCGATCGTCGCCCAGGGGAAGACCTCGGCGTAGAGCCCGGGGCCGTTGCCGAAGTCCCATTGTCCCCAGGACTTCTGCAGGGTCTTGATGATCACCGTGTCCGGCACCGCCGACCCGAGCACCACCCAGCTGAAGGCGAACCAGGGGAGCGCGACCGCCGCCGCGGCGAGCACCGACTGCCACGCCTTCTCCCAGAACCGGCGTCGCAGCGCGAAGAGCACCAGCGCGACCACGACCAGATCGAGCCGGACGAGGGCGAGCAGCCCGGTCAGGACGCCGAGGGCGACCGGCCGCCGTTCCCCCGCGAAGACCAGCAGCCAGGCGATGCCGGCCGCGCCGAGCTCGACCTCGAGCCCGATCGACGACAGCAGCAGCGGGTTCACCGTCACCAGGGCGACGGCGGCCGGCGCGAACCGGGCCGGCAACCCCGCCCGGTCGCCGGCCCGGCGCAGCGCGAGGGCCAGCGCGACCTGGCAGAGCACGAACAGCGCGCCGGCGGCGAGCACCGCGTCGCGCAGGACGAGGGTCAGCGCGGCGAGGAGCAGGACGTTCAACGGCGACGTCGCGGTGTTCGACGTCTCGGCCGCGATCAGTCCCCAGTGCCCGTGGAAGGCGAGGTTGCGCGCGTAGGCCAGCGTGATGAACGTGTCGTCGACGAGGTGCGGGCGCACCACCGCGAAGACCAGGGCGGACACCACGGCCACCGCGCCGGGCAGCACCCAGCGCCGCGGCTTGGACTCCGGGGCCGCGATCTCGGCGGCGGGGTCCCGCCGCTGTGCCACGGTCACGGTTCGCGGGTGAGGGTGAAGTGGCCGACGCCCTTGGCCGCGGACTGCACCTGCCAGCTGTCCGGCCCGGTCGCGGGCCCCGAGCCGTACTGCAGCCGGTAGTCCGGCTTGCGGGGGGTGATCGAGCGGTCCAGCCAGTGGTAGTTCATCCGCAGCGCGAGGCTCATCAGCGGGTTCGCCGTCGCGATCCGCTTCTCGACCAGCTCTTTCGCGTGGCCGCGGTCGGAGAACTCGTCGATGATGGCGCACTCGCAGTAGTACGCGAGGGTGCCGATCTCCCCGGGACTGGCCACGCTCGCGCCGTCGAGCCGCGCGTCCAGCTCCTTGCCGACCCGCGCGTAGTCCTGCGCGCTGGCCCAGTTCCCGAAGATGACCGGCGACTTCCACGGCACGCCCTGCGCGGCGTCGACGGCCGCCGCGCTCAGCACCAGCACCCCGGTCAGCCCGAGCGCCAGCAGCGGGGGACCGGTGCGCAGCGCCGTCCGCGCGCGTGCCTGCCCGAACCAGGCACCGAAGGCCGCGACGGCGAAACTGCCCACCGTCGTCGTCGGAGCCACGTAGTACCAGTGGAACGGGCCGACGCCGATGAACGAATAGGCGACGAAGTAGAGGATCCCGCCGGCACCCAGCGCCGCGACCGGGCCGAGCGCGGGGAACTCCGGCCAGCGCACCGAGAACCGCGCCACCGCCCACACGGCGAGCGCGACCACACCGAGCAGCGCCGGGACGAACGCCACGAGCACGGTGACCGGGTAGCCGAGGTAGTACATCACCGGCCCGGTGCTGTAGGTCCACGGCGCGAACAGCCCCACCTGCGTCTGCTTGATCGCCAGCGTGTCGGGCACGAACGAGCCGAAGGCGACCCAGCTGAAGACGAACCACGGCGCGGCGGTCAGCACGGCGAAACCGGCGGCCGGCAGCAGCCGCCGCCGGATCGCGGGCGCGCTGAGCGCGATCACCACGACGAACACGATGAGGTCGAGCCGGGTGAGGACGGTGAACCCGGCGGTGACGCCGAACAGGATCGGCCGGCCTTCGAGTGCGAAGACCGTCAGCACCAGCAGGACGGCGGGGATCAACAGGACTTCGAGGCCGATGGCGGACAGCACGAACGGGTTGAGCAGCACCAGCGTGACGCCGAGGACGCCGGCGGCGGGCGGCAGGGCGAGGGTGCGGCCGATGCGCTGCCACGCCCAGCCGAGCGCGCCGCCGCACAGGACCGTGAGGATCCCGAGCGCGACGACCGGGTGCGGGTCGCCGGCGATCCGCGTGAGCAGGGTGAGCGCGGCGAGGAGCAGGACGTTCAGCGGGGAGGTCGCGGAGTTCGCGGGCGAGCCCGGGATCAGGCCCCATTCGCCGTGCACGGCGAGGTTCTTCGCGTAGGCGAGGGTGATGTAGCCGTCGTCGGTGAGACTGCCGCGCACCACCAGGAAAAGCCCGGCGCCCAGCACCGCGCCGAAGACGGGCAGCCACCATCCTCGCGCGTTCACCTGCTTCGCTTCCGTTTCCGGTAGTGCCCGTTGACCTCTGGGAAGCGCCACCGGCGCCGGATCCGTCATCTGCCCGATCGACATGTCCCGGGGACCGTAGTGACGCTTCATTACAGCGGTGCTACGTCTCGGTTAGGTCCGGCTGCGCTGTGCAACATCACCCGGTCGTGGCACGGCCGGGTGGGCTCGCGGGGCGACCGGGTTCCACTGTGGACGACCGGCGCAGGGCTCCGAGGCCTGCGCCGCGGATCGACGTCTTGACGCCGGCCCGCTGTTCGTCGATAGTGGTAAGCCAATCCGGACGCCCGAGCACGGACGAGTCGACGCTGAAATGTTAGCGTTAACATTTTGGAGCGACAGCCACACGACGAGGTCGGGGGCGCTACTTGATGTGCCGAAAAACGGCCGGACTGCGCGCTGTTCCTTACCGATGAACAAAGGAGTTCATGGTGCCTGCGCTGCAAACGTTTCGCCGATTGCGCCCGCGGGCTGATCGCGGCCTCCGCCGGTCCGGTCGCCTCCGGCAGCGCCTCCCAAGTACGCGGCAGACAACGCCGCCGCGCAGGACTTCCTTCTGTGCCAACACCAGCTGTGTCATCCGGCTACTTCGGCGACAACACGGGCTACGGCCCCGGCCCGTGGGTCATGGCCGGCCTGGAGCACGACAGCACGTCCTACCCGGCGATCGGGTGACCCTTCCGACTCCTTCCGCGCTGAACGGAGAACTTCGGTGACCGCTTCCTACACCCGGCGGCAGTGGCTGCGCGCCGTCGGTGCCACCACTCTCGCTTCCGCCGCCGGACCGGCCTTCGGCGGGGTGTTCGCCGACGCGGCGACCGGTGCGGTGCCCGCGGCGATCGGCGTGGCCGCCTCCCCGTTCGCCCTCGGCCAGGTGCGGCTCACCGCGAGCCGGTGGCTGGACAACCAGAACCGGACGCAGAGCTACCTGCGCTTCGTCGACGTCGACCGGCTGCTGTACAACTTCCGGGCCAACCACCGGCTCTCCACCAACGGTGCCGCGAGCAACGGGGGCTGGGACGCGCCGAGCTTCCCGTTCCGCAGCCACGTGCAGGGGCACTTCCTGACGGCGTGGGCGCAGCTGTGGGCGGTCGCCGGCGACACCACCTCCCGGGACAAGGCCACCTACATGGTCGCCGAACTGGCCAAGTGCCAAGCCGGCAACAGCGCGGCCGGGTTCACCGCCGGCTACCTGTCCGGCTTTCCCGAAGCCGACTTCGACAGCCTCGAGGCCGGTCGCCTGTCGAACGGCAACGTGCCGTACTACTGCGTCCACAAGACCATGGCCGGCCTGCTCGACGTGTGGCGGTACGTCGGCAGCACCCAGGCCCGCGACGTCCTGCTGAACCTGGCGGCGTGGGTCGACCGGCGAACCGGCCGGCTCGGCTACAGCCAGATGCAGTCGGTGCTGGGCACCGAGTTCGGCGGCATGAACGCCGTGCTGACCGATCTCGCCCTGGACACCGGCGACACGCGGTGGCTGGCCGTCGCCCAGCGGTTCGACCACGCCGCCGTGTTCGACCCGCTGGCGGCCGGCCGTGACCAGCTCAACGGGCTGCACGCCAACACCCAGATCCCGAAGTGGATCGGCGCCGCGCGGGAGTACCAAGCCACGGGCACCACCCGCTACCGGGACATCGCCACCACCGCGTGGACGATCACCGTCGGCGCGCACACCTACGCCATCGGCGGAAACAGCCAGGCCGAGCACTTCCGCGCACCCAACGCCATCGCCGCGTACCTGAACCAGGACACGTGCGAAAGCTGCAATACCTACAACATGCTCAAGCTGACCAGGGAACTGATCACGCTCTACCCGGACCGCGCCGACCTGGCCGACTACTACGAGCGGGCGCTGCTCAACCAGATGATCGGCCAGCAGAACCCGGCCGACGGCCACGGGCACGTCACCTACTTCAGCTCGCTCAACCCGGGCGGCCGCCGCGGCCTGGGCCCGGCGTGGGGCGGCGGCACGTGGAGCACCGACTACAACTCGTTCTGGTGCTGCCAGGGCAGCGGGCTGGAGACCCAGACCAAGCTCGCCGACTCGATCTACTTCCGCACCGGCACGACGCTGATCGTGAACCAGTTCCTGCCCTCGGTGCTCACCTGGACCGAGCGCGGCATCACCGTCACCCAGACGACGTCCTTCCCGGCCGGCGACACGACCACGCTGGGGATCACCGGGAACGTCGGCGGGGCCTGGGACCTGCGCATCCGCATCCCGGGCTGGACCAGCGGGGCGACCGTCGCCGTCAACGGCGTGGCCCAGAACATCGCCACCACCCCCGGCAGCTACGCCACCGTGACCCGCTCGTGGACCACCGGCGACACGGTCACCGTCCGGCTGCCGATGAAGGTCGTCCTGCGGCCGGCCAACGACAACACGAACGTCGCGGCGGTCACCTACGGGCCGGTGGTCCTGGCGGGCAACTACGGGAACAGCACGCTCACCGGGCTGCCCGCCCTCGACCCGAGCTCGATCACCCGGACCAGCAGCAGCACGCTGTCCTTCAGTGCCAAAGCGAACGGTGCCACGGTGGGCTTGGTGCCGTTCTACGACGCGCAGGGCTTCACCTACACGGTGTACTGGAACACCGGCGGGCCGGCCTCCCACTTGGTCAACGTGGGAAGCGGGCTCCTGCTGGGCATCGAGAACATGTCCACCGCCGACGGCGGCCGCGCGCTGCAGTGGACCGACAACGGCACCGCGGACCACAACTGGGAGATCGTCGCCGACGGGACCGCGGTCCGCTTCCGCAACGTCAACAGCGGCAAGGTGCTCGGCGTGCAGGACATGTCCACAATGGACGGCGCGCAAGTCCTGCAGTGGGCGGACAACGGCACCGCCGATCACCGGTGGACGGTCGTCGACCAGGGCGACGGCACGGCGAAGATCCGCAACGTCAACAGCGGCAAGCTGCTCACGGTGGCGAACGGCTCGGCCACCGCCGGCGCGTTCGCCGTCCAGGGACCCGACAACGGCGCCGCCGCCAACCGGTGGCGGATCGTCCCGACCGGCTGATCACCGCGGGCAGGCTGGTCTCGGTGCTGGATCGCCGGGATCAGCCACCGCCGCAGCCCGGCGTGCGGCGAGAGTGACTACGTCATGGCGTGAAGACCACGAAGAACCCGCTCCATGAAGCTGATGCTGGGACGATCGCCGGGGGCCAGTCGCATGTCTTGCACTGTCACCAGGCCACGGTCGGCGAGGTCGGACACCAGGACTCGTGCGACGCCCAGGGGAATTCGTCGATACGCGGCGATCTCCGCGACCGATTGCGACGAGCGGCACAGGAGGCAGATAGCTGCCTCTTCCCGGGAGCAGCCGTGCTCCGGAGTACGGCCTCGCTCGGTTGCCGCGATGAGCGTTTCGACGGGGAGCGTGCGCGTGGGCCGCGTACGTCCATGGGTGCGGAAGTACGGCCGGACAAGATCTGCCGTGTCCGGGTCGAGCCCTAACGCCGGCTCCACTTCGGCTCCTCACTGAAATTATCGACTGCCGGAAATTATTTGCCGGTCACCAATCGTCGGCAAGCGACCGAACGGGTAAAGCGCCGGTAACAGTCGGCGACTTCGCCGCTCGCCGCCCTCCGGTGATCGACCGTTTCAGCGCCAGCCGTCGGTTCGACGGCGTGGACGCGCAGCTCGGCCTGGCCGCGGGTGACCAGCAGACCGGCGAACGGCCACGTCACGTTGACGCCGTTCACCCAGGCTCCGCCCCGCAGGACGAGGTCGTAGTCCCGGCCATCACCGTCGTCGTGGCCAGGGCCCCGACCGCCGGCAGGGCGATCCCCAGCTCCGCGCGCCGGGGCTCATCGGCGTCCTTCCGGCATCACCGGCGAAGTATCCCAGTCGAACGCGATGCCGGCCTATTTGCTCGGCGCTGCCGGTTTCGCGGGTGCGGCGGCCTTCTCGATGAGCGCCTCGTCGAGTTCGACGATGCTGGTGAACTTCTTGCTCATCGGGTGCTGCGGGGTCCGGTAGCCGACCCCGTCGACCAGAACCACCGTGCTCCGCAAGGTGAACCCGGCCGTCTCGGCCGGCGTGCGCGCGGACGTCAGCAGGTCCACCATCACCTGGAGGATCGAGGCCACCGGCACCCGCCGGACGAACTTCAGGTAAAGGTAGAGGCACTGGGTCGCGCCGTCACCGTGCCCGCCGATGAGCACGTGCGTGAGCAGGCCGGGGGTGCCCGGGTTCACGAAGAAGTGGCTGCCGATGTCGAAGGGGGACGGAGCCTTGCGGTTGGGCAGCCAGCCGTTCTCGAAGATGTAGAACGGTTTGCCGTCGACCCGCACCACCGGCCGCCAGAACTCCTCCTTGGCCAGGTCGTCGATCCCCTTGACCAGCTTGTTGCCGACCAGCGCGGAGACGAGCGCGGCCAGGTGCTCGAACTTGCCGGACTTGACGAACTTCAGCACCACCTCGTCGCCGGTCTCCTCGACGACCTTCTTCTTGTCCGGGCCGACCCCCGCCTTGAGCGCGGCGAGGTTGAGCACCTTGTCCTTCTTGATCCTCAGCTCGTGGTGGGCGTCTCCTGCCTCGGTCGCGAACTCGAGCGGGATGAACAGATCCCGGCGAGCGGGCAGCTTGGTCTGCAGGTAGACGCCCCGGTCACTGGTGACGAGGCCGAAGATCGGCCGGGGTGGCCGGTCCCGGGTGAAGCTCTCGAACGGGGCGTTGACGAACTCGATCCCGACCGCCCGGTTGTTGGTGTGCTCGCCGTGGAACACCTTGGTGGCGACGTCCACGAACTGCAGAATGCTTCCTTTTCCCTTGGCGTCCAGGTTGTTGACGCAGAAGTGCGGGATCAGGAAGTCCCCTTCGGCGGACTTCCGGATCCCGGCGATCGAGAGGTCACCGAAGCCCGCGGTCTCGTGGAGGAGGATCTGCGACGGCATGCCCACCGTGCGGACCCCGATACTCGGGTTGTACTTGCCCAGATCCGCGACATCCTTCCAGTTCTTGAAGGTCAGCGCGTCGGAGGCGATCGGGTACTCCTCGGAGTAGCCGACGAGGGTGTTCCCGTCGACCGGGTCGAACTCGTGCGCTTTCGCCGGGTTCGACGCCCGAGCGGGGTCGTAGGGCTTGTAGAACTTCTTGATCACCGCGTTGGTGGCCTGCACCCACCTCAGTGAGTAGGCACTGAAGTAGGAGATGTCGCCACGCGGTTCCGCGACGGGGTGGCGGGTGTCGGCGATCGGGAAATCGGTGACACCCGATCTGTTGCGGACAAGGTCCAGGTAGGCGCGTGCGAGGGTCCCGTGTACCTCGAAGGTCTCCTTCGTGGCGTTGTTGGAGAAGAAGACGACGTAGTGGATGTCCGCGGGGACGCTCGGATTGGGGTAGCTGTCGATCTTGAACTTGCCGAACGGGGACAGCACCTCGATGACGGTGTCCGGCGTGCTGGGGTGCCCGGCGAAGAAGTCCCGTTCCTTGTCGGCGAACGCCGCCGACTCCGCCGGGCTGTAGCTGTCCATCCGTCGTGGCGTCGGCGGCGTTATCCCGCCGGGCGAGGTCGGGGTGGCCATCCCTACACCTGCTGACCGGTCTTGGGGTCGTAGGTGACCTCCACCGCGACGACCTGGTCGGTGGGCAGGACCTCGATCCACTGGTCGAAGATCTGGTACGGGTCGGCGGGCCGGAACCCGCCGTCCAGTGGGTCGAATCCGGTCTGGTACACGGTCTCGGTGGCCAGTGTGTTGGCCATCGTGGTGTTGGCCGCCTCGAGCTCCGCGGCCAGCAGCGTGAGCACCTCGCCGATCTGCTTGCCCCGCCACTCCGGCGGATCCCCGGCCTGCCAGTCGTAGGTCAGCGTGAGGTTCTCGGTGCCCTCCACGCCGGCTTTCGTCAGCCAGTCGTACGCTGCCGACTCGAAGCCCTGCCGGATGGGCAGCACCGCCTTGACCCACGCTGCGTTGAGGAACTCGTTGCGCCGCGCGTCGCCGTCGGTCTGGATCAGCCAGCCCAGCGAACTGCCCATCGGTGCCGGCTGCGAGCTCCCGGTGATCAGGTAGTTGACCCGGTACTCCTGCTCGGACGGCGGCTTGCTCGGGTCGTACCCGTCCCCGAGGTTCGTGGCGATCGCGCCCGGCTTGTTCTCCGACGACGTGTGCGAGTACCAGCTCAGCACGGTCTCGCCGAGCAGCGGGTCGTTCTTGTTCATGTACTGCGGCGCGTCGGACGGGAGCCAGATGGCCGGCGGCACCTCGTACCGGCCCAGCGAGGTCGCGCCGGCGGCGCCGGTCGAGGCGCCGGGGCGCCAGTAGTCGGGCGCCACGAAGTACAGCATCTGGTCGACGTCGAACATCTGGCGGATCAGTTCGGACGCCAGGTGCTTGTCCGGGACGACCGCCTCCAGCTTCTGGATCAGCTGGGCGTAGACGGCCTGCCGCTCCTCGTTGCGCAGGTCCTCGGACGGACGCGGTTTGACCCCGCTGACCGTCTTGAGCCGGTCGGCCACCGCGTTCGCGTACGCCTGCCGCAGGATCAACGCCACCGACCGGTCGTAGTCCGCCTGCGCGGCGGCGTTCGCTTCCTTGATCGCCTGCACGGTCGCGGACAGTGGCTCGTACACGATCGTCGCGTCGAACGGCAGGGCCATGGCGCCGTGGAAGTTGGCGTGGGTCAGCCGGATCGAGAACGAGTTCTGCGCGACGTCCGGGTTCGGCTTGCCGTGGTCCGGGTTGTCGGTGACGAACCGGACGTCCGCGCCGTGGAAGTCGAGCAGGCCGATCTTGCTCACCTGGTACCCGTCGGGCGGGTCGGGCAGCGGGTTCGGGAACCAGAACTGGATGATGTTCGCCTCGCCCGCGACGGGCTTGTTGATGCCGTGGTCCTGGTTCTCCGGCTCGGTCTCGTAGTCCAAGTCGTTGTCCGGGCCCCCGCCGTGCGATTGCTGGAACGGCACCGACAGGTGGTACACCACCGACTTCTCCCCGGGTATCGGCTGCGGGGCCGGCTTCGTCACCGAGGTGAGATCGGGCGCGGGCACCACGCTGACCATCTCCCCGATGCCCAGGTGCAGGCCGGGCGCCGTACCGGTGAGGTTGCCGCCCGCGTCCGTCGACAGCCCCAGGAACACCTGCCAGGACAGCTGGTTGCCCAGGTGCTGCAGTTGCACGCCCACCTTGCGCATCTTGCGCCGCAGCTCGTAGTTGACGAGCTTGTCGGTGGTGTTCTGCACCACGTATCGACGGCTGTTGGTGTCGGTGGTCTCGGTGCTGGTCTTGAACGTGGTCTTGAAGTTGCGCGTGATCTCGCTGGACACCTTGCTGCTCTGGGTCCGGGTGTACTTGTGGGTCAGCTCGGACGAGTGGTTGGTCGTGGTCTTGTTGCTGAACGAGGCGCTGCCCTCGGCGTGCCAGATTCCGGCGAAGCCGCCGCCGCCCGACGCGCCGGCACCCAGTGTGGTGTCGTTGGCGTTGGACTCCTTGACGGCGTCGGCGACGTCGCTCTGGTCGGTCAGGCTCTCCTCGACCTTGCGATCGGTCGTCTCGGACTGCTCCGCGGTCTGCTCGGTCAGCGTGCGCCGGGTGCTGGTCTCGATGAGCTCGACGGTGCCGCCGGGGCTGAGCCACAGGTGCCCGGCCGGCGTACCGAGGAACGTGTCGAACTCGAAGAAGTACTCCCGGAACAGGTTCACCAGGCCGACCGGGGAAAGCACCGCGTCGGTGAGCGGGTGCTCTTCGGCGATCGCGGTGAGCTCGTCGGGGGTCAGCGCGCCGGCGGTGAAGTGCTGCGCGTTCTGCCGGCCGCGCCAGCCCATCAGCGGCTGGTACACGCCGAACACCTCGCTGGCGTAGGGCAACGTGCCGGCGAACTGGTTGACGGGGCGGCCGTTCGCGACCGGCGGCGCGGCCTTCGGCGCCGGGAGCGTCTGCACGTTGGCCACCGGACCGCCGGCCGCCGTGGCGTACGGCAGGACCGTCCACGGCCGCCCCCCGGCCCCGCCGGCCAGCAGTACCTCCCGGTCGGTCTGCCCGGCCGGCGCCACGAACGAGATGGTTTGCGGCCCGATCGCCGGCGTGGTCAGCGTCTTGCCCACGTACTGCCGGCTGAGGTTCGCGTCGTGTTCGAGGAACGCGCCGCCCAGCGCGGCCACATTCGGATACCGGCGCGGGTCCTGGACGTCGATGTCGGCCGGGACGGCCAGCGCGATGCGCGGTACGGTCGCCAGGTCGTTCTGCGACGACTGGACGGTGTAGGTCCAGACCTGGTATTCGGCGTCCGGTCCGCTTTTGGCCAAAAGTACCTTGCCGGTGAACGTGACGAGCAACGACACGTCTGCCCCCTCCAGTGAATGCAGCTTGACGGACAAGGTGCGGATGGCACGCCCACCCCCGCCTTCGGTGCTCGACCAATCCCGGTTGGCGGGCCCGATTACCAAGCTAGCCTTTTCTCCGATCGAATCCCCGAAACGCCCGCAAGTACGCACGAAGAGGCATGAACGCGCGAGCGCGGAATCAGGAAACGTCGCACTTTGGGGTCGTTTCGGCGCCGTGCGGTATTTCCGGGGCCCGTTCGGCGACCGGTACGGGCACGTCGACGGGCTACGACCCCGCCTCGGCTAGCTTCCGCGTCGGCCGAGCAAAGCGAACCCGACGACGGCCTGCACCGCCAGGACGAGCGCCTGCGTCACGGGTGAATCGATGGTGAGCAACGCGATGGTCGTGTTGACGCCGAAGTGGACCGCGATCGACGCCGGGACGCCGCCGCGTTCGTAGGCGTAGCCGGTCAGCAGCGCCATGGGGACGACGCTGAGCGTGAACAGCAGCCCGCTCCAGCTGAGCAGGCCGAACGCGGCCTGGACGGTTCCGGGGATGAAGAACAGCGGCACGTGCCAGACGGCCCACACGACACCCAGCAGCAGGCCGGCCCGCAGGCGGGTCATCGACGCGCGCAGGCGGGGGTAGGCCGTGCCGCGCCAGCCGGGCTCCTCGGCCAGCGGGCCGCCGATCAGCATGCTGACCACGAACGGAACCGGGCCGCCGAGGGTCGCGATCAGGTTCTGTCCCGCCGTCAAGCTGAGCTCGGGACCGCCGAGCAGCTTCGCGAGCAGCGCGGCCACGACGACGGTGGCCGAGGCCAGCAGCAGCAGGGGCAGCACCCAGAGCCACCGCGCGCCCGGCCGGGAGCTCACCGCGTGCGCCGGGGCGGGTTCGCCGCGGCGGGCACGGCGGATCCGGAGCACGATCGCGCCGATCACCGGACCGAAGCCGCCGAGCAGGTAGGGGACGACCGTGGGAGAGCTCGTCGGCGGCCCGCCGAGCAGGATCGCGACGAGCCAGCAGGCCCAGCTCGTCGTGAACGTGACGGCCCAGAAAAGAGCGAGGCCATTTCTTTGCCGAACCGGGGAAGCGAGGGACACGTTTTCGCCTTTCCTGCGAAAAATGGGCAGCATCGAGCCCGGGAACAATTGCGGAATGCGGTTTCGTCAGTGCCGGTCGGCGGCCGGAGCCGCGCCGAGCCGGCGGGCGAGCCAGCCGGAGACCTGGGCCAGCAGGTCGGCGTCGGCCGGGCGGCGCAGCTGCCGGGAGTAGGACCGCACCGACGGCCGGCCGGGGTCGCGGCGCAGCAGGTGGGTGAGGTCGTCGATCCGGTGGACCTCGACGTCGCCGGGCACCAGGCGGCGGATCACGTCCAGGTCCGCGGGGTCGACCTGGATGTCCTTGCCGCCGGTGATCGCCAGGACGGGGACGCGGATGTTCGCCAGGTCCGCGCGCGGGTCGTGGGCGAGCAGCTCGCGCAGCCACCGGGCGTTCACCGGGACTCCGGCGACGCGCGCGACGTCCGTGCTCGTCGTCTTGAGCCGGGCCAGCCGCCGCCCGCCGAACGCGCGCAGCGCCGGCCGGGCGAACGCGGGGAGATCGCGGGCGATCATCCCGGCCTGCCGGCGCAAGGCGTCCTCGCCCGGGCGGGCGAACCCGGCCAGCAGCACCACCGCGGCGACGTCCGGGTGCGCGCCGAGGGACATGGCGTGGATGGCGCCTTCGCTGTGTCCGACGACGCCGACGGCGTCCGCGCGGATGTCCGGTCGCGCGGCCAAGGCGCGCACGGCGGCGGCAGCGTCGCGGCGGTTGTCGGTGAACCCGGTCGCGCGCCAGTCGCCGGGCGTGGCGCCGACCCCGCGCCGGTCGTAGCGCAACGTGGCGATCCCGTCCTTCGCGAGCGCGGCCGCCATGGGCGCTCCGTACGCCATGCGGAGCCGGCCCGTGTTGGCGTCGCGGTCCAGCCGTCCGGATCCGTGCAGCAGCACGACGGCGGGGTGCGGGCCGGCGCCCGCGGGCAGGGTCAGGGTGCCGGCCAGCCGCAGTCCGTCGTCCGCGGTGACCGTCATGTCGACGTCCCCCATGAGTGCTTCTCCCATCATTATCAATCATGCGAATGTTCTCAGTGGTGGGAACAGTATCGCATGTGAGAACATTCGTCCATGGCAACCGCGGACCTTCTCCTGCACCCCGTCCGGATGCGCATCCTGCAGGCGCTGTTCGACGCCGATCCGCTGACCACGGGGCAGCTTCGCGAGCGCATCCCCGACATCGCGCCGGCGACGATGTACCGGCAGATCGCGGTGCTGGCCGAGGCGGGCGTGCTGGAGGTGGCCGAGGAACGGCGGGTGCGCGGCACGACGGAGCGCAGCTACCGGGTGCGCAAGGAGGAGGCGGTCGTCGACCCCGCGGCGCGCGCGGCGATGACCCTGGCGGAGCACCGCCGGGCGTACACGACGTTCGCGGCCTCGCTGATGGGCGATTTCGACCGCTACCTCGCCCACGAGAACGCCGACCCCCACGCCGACGGCGTGGTCTACCGGCAGGCGGCGGTGTGGCTGTCCGACGAGGAGTTCGCCGCGATGGTCGAGGAGATCGAACGGGCGGTCGTCTCGCGGATGGGCAACGCCCGGGAAGGCCGGATCCGCCGCGTCGTCAGCCTCGTCGTCGTGCCGGACGAACCCGGGACGGAGGCCGATACCGAGCCCGGTGGCTGAGCCGTTCGCGCCGGGAAGACCCGGCGATCGGGTGACATCGCCCGGCGCCGGGGAGCGCTAGCGTGGCGTGGCGCCGGCCGGAAGGCCGGGGGAACGGAGCTGCCGGGATGACGGACCTGGACGGACAGACGGTCGTGCTGATCGGCGGCAGCGCCGGCATCGGGTTCGAGACCGCGCGGCTGGCGCGCGCGAAGGGGGCCGACGTCGTCCTCACCGGCCGCGACCCCGCCAAGCTCGAACGTGCGGCGGAAACACTCGGTGCGCGCAGCACCGCCGCGTTCGACGCCTCGGACGCCGCGGCGGTGGCGGAGTTCTTCGGCAGCCTGCCCGGCACGATCGACCACGTGCTGGTCACCGCGGGCGGGCCGCACTACGGGCCGTTGCTGGAGATGAGCGCCGAGGACGTGCGGACGGCGGTCAGCGACCACATCGTCGTCTCCCTCGAGATCGCCCGGCACGCCGCTCCGAAGATGCGGCCGGGCGGGGCGATCCTGCTGATGGGCGGCACCGGGGGCCGGCGCATCGGGCACGGCCTGGGCATCGTCTCGGCGGCGACCGCCGCGCTGCCGCCGTTCACCGCGGCGCTCGCACTCGAACTCGCGCCCGTGCGCGTCAACCTGATCGCCGCGGGGTTCGTGGACACGCCGCTGTCGGCGACGCTGCTCGGGGACCAGCTGGAGGACCGCCGCGCCGAGCTGCGCGAGAAGCTCCCGATCGGCCGGGTGGTCGGCCCGGCCGACGTCGCCGCGCTGGCCGTCCACCTGATGACCAACACCGCCCTGACGGGCGCGACGTACGACATCGACGGCGGGCAGCAGTTCGTCTTCTGAGCGGTGGGGCCGCGCCGGGGCCACCGGATCAGGTGTCGGTTTCCAGGGCGGCGGTCCGCAAGGCGGCGGCGACGCGGGCCGCCGGTTCCGGCAGTGGCCGGGGGACGTGGGCGAGCACGATGCGGCGTCGCTCGCCGGGGCCGCCGCGGATGGGCAGCACCCGGACTCCCGCCGGCAGCACGGATCCGAGCGCGCCGGGCACGGTGGTGATGCCGCAGCCGGCCGCGACGAGGTGCAGCTTGGCCAGCCAGTCGCGTGCGGTGTGGGCGATCTCGGGACGTTCGTCGAGGCCGGGCCACACGCCCATCGCCTGGTCTTCGCCGGAGCCGCCGATCCAGCGGTGCCCGCGCAGGTCGGCGACGTCGATGTAGTCCCGGCGGGCGAGGGGGTGGCCGTCGGGCACCGCGACGCGCAGGCTGCGCTCGGTGAGCGTCCGCAGGACCAGGGCCGGGGTTTCGGTGTCGGGTGGGCGGAACGGCGGTGCGGAGGCCAGCAGTGCGAGGTCGACGGTGCCGGCGCGCAGGGCGCGGACCAGCGCCGGGGTCCGGCCCTCGCGGCTGAGCACGGTGATGGCGGGGTGGGTGCGCCGTAGGGCGGCGAGCGCGCGCGGCACCAGGTCGGCCCCCGCGGTGGGGAACCAGCCGAGCCGGACCGTCCCTTCCTCGCCGGGCAGCCCGGCCAGCTCGCGCGCGGTGGCGTCGAGCTGGTCGATGACGTCGGCGGCCCGGCGGACCACGAGCTGCCCGGCCGAGGTGAGCCGGACTCCGTCGTGGCGCCGTTCCAGCAACGGGGTGCCCGCCGCGCGTTCCAGGGACGCGATCTGGCGGGAGACCGCGGACTGGGTGTAGCCGAGCGCGGTGGCCGCGGCGGTGAGGGTGCCGCGCTCGGCGACCTCGCGGAACACCCGCAACGCGGTCAACGACGCATCGGAGAAGGACATGACTTCAACGCATACCAGGTTTGCGTTTCTTTCGCTTTCCGCATGGCCGAGCCGGTCCTAGCGTGGAGTCATGGACCTGATCACCACCCCCTTCGGATTCAGCAGCACCGCCCTGGACGTCGCCCGGGGTGCCGACCTCACCGGCCGGCGGGCCGTGGTGACCGGCGCGTCGTCCGGCCTCGGCGTCGAGACCGCGCGCGCACTGGCCGCCACCGGCGCGGAGGTCACCCTGGCCGTCCGCGACGTCGAGGCGGGGGAGCGGGCCGCGCGGGACATCGCCGCCACCACCGGCAGCACCGCGCCGCGCGTCGCCCCACTGGATCTCGCCGATCCCGCCTCGGTCGCCGCGTTCACCGGGTCCTGGGGCGGCCCGCTGCACGTCCTCGTGCACAACGCCGGGGTGATGGCCACGCCGGAGCGGTACACGCCGCAGGGCTGGGAGCTGCAGTTCGCCACCAACCACCTCGGGCACTTCGCCCTGGCCACCGGCTTGCACGGCGCGCTGGCCGCCGACGGTGCCGCCCGGATCGTGGTGGTCAGCTCGACCGGGCACATGCAGTCGCCGGTGGTCTTCGACGACGTCAACTTCGCCTTCCGGCGCTACGACCCGTGGCTCGCCTACGGCCAGTCCAAGACCGCCAACGTGCTCTTCGCCGTCGAAGCGACGCGCCGCTGGGCGCGGGACGGCATCACCGCGAACGCGCTGATGCCGGGCGCGATCTACACGAACCTGCAGCGCCACACCGGCGGCCGCGGCAGCGGCCAGGTCCCGCCCGAGCTGATCAAGACCCCGGAACAGGGCGCCGCCACGTCGGTCCTGCTCGCGACGTCACCGCTGCTCGACGGGATCGGCGGTCGTTACTTCGCCGACTGCGAGGAGACGGCGACCATCGACCGCCGAGGCGAAGCCCCGCCCTTGCACGGCGTGGCCCGCTACGCGCTCGACCCCGAAGGCGCCGAGCGCCTGTGGACCCTGTCGGAAACCCTGCTCGCGAAAGGAATCGCATGACCGCGAAGGTCGCCCTCGTCACCGGCGCCACCCAAGGCCTGGGGCTCGCCCTCGTCGAGGGGCTCGCCGCCCGGATGTCCACCGAGGACACCGTGTACCTCACCGGCCGGGACGCCGGACGCGTCGCCCAGGCCGTCGAAGCACTGCCCGCCGGCGGGGCCCGCGTCCGCGGCGAGGTCCTCGACGTCGCCGGCCCCCACGAGGCCGGCCGCCTCGCCGAGCGGCTGGCCGAGCGCCACGGCGGCGTCGACATCGTGTTCGGCAACGCCGTCATGCGCGTCGGGCCCGAGGACGACCCGCGCGAGATCGTCGGCGCCTACGCCGAGGTCAACAACTTCGGCACCACCCGGCTGCTGCGGGCGTTCGCGCCGCTGCTGCGCGACGGCGGCCGGTTCCTCGTCGTGGCCAGCTCGTTCGGCACGCTGAACCACCTCGCGCCCGCACTGCACGGCCGGTTCGACGGACTGTCCTCTTTGGACGAGGTGGACAAGCAGGTGGCGGTCTGGCGCGATGCGGTCGCCGACGGCAGCGCCCGCGGCGGCGACTGGCCGGGGTTCGTCAACATCCCGTCCAAGATCGGCCAGGTCGCGGCCGTGCGTGCGCTCGCGGGTGAGCGGAGGGAAGCCGACCTGGCCCGGGACATCCTGCTGGCCGCCGTCTGCCCGGGCATGATGAACACCCCGACGTCGGCGATGTGGTGGGACGTGCGCGACGCCCCGAGCCCCGCCCAGGCGGCGGAAGTGCTGCTGGATCTCGTGTTCCGGCCCGTGGACCCCGCCCAGTACGGCGGGCTGGTCCGCGACGGCGAGGTCCTGCCCTGGCGATGACCCCGGTCAGGCCGGTGGCGGCGCCTGGAGACCGGAGAACACGGCGGCGATCAGGCGCCGCCCCTGTGCCGCACCCTCGTCGTCGTTCGCGACGCGCCACAGGAAGCTCATCAGCATGATGATGTCGGCCGGGTCGTGGCCGGGGGCGATGGTGCCCTCGGCCACGCAGGCGTCGACGAGCTTCTTCACCGCCGCGGTGGTCGGCGCCCACGAGTCGCTGATCACGTTCTGGGCGGCGGCGCTGTGCAGGGCGTCGCCGAGGCCGTGCTTGATGCGGATGTAGGCCGACAGCGTCTCGAACCACTCGATGAAGGCGGCTTTCGCGGACGAGTGGCGGGCCAGCACGTCGTCGGCGGTGGTGGTCAGGCGTTCGATGTCGTGCTCGTAGGCCGCGAGGATCAGGTCCTGCCGGGTGGGGAAGTGGCGGTAGAGCGTTCCGGCGCCGACGCCGGCGCGCTTGGCGACGTCGTTCAGCGGCACGAGCGGGTCCGCCGCGAACAGCTCGTGGGCGGCCTCGATGATCGCGACACGGTTGCGCGCGGCGGCCTTCCGCTGCGTGCCGTAGGTGCCCGGCGTCTGGTCGGTCATGACTCGATGATGCCTCACGCTTTGACATGCGGAGAACTCTCCGCTAGTTTCGGAGGTACTTCCGGAGAATCCTCCGCGAGTTTACCCCCTGGAGAACCCCTCATGCGTTACGTGAAGCTCGGCACCACCGGCCTGGAGGTCTCGCCCATCGCGATCGGCGCGATGACCTACGGCGAGCCCGACCGCGGCCACCCCGTGTGGTCCCTGGGCGAGGAGCAGGCCCGCCCCCTGATCAAGCACGCCCTGGACGCGGGCATCACCTTCTTCGACACCGCGAACATGTACTCCAACGGCTCCAGCGAGGAAATCCTCGGCCGTGCGTTGAAGGACTTCGCCGACCGCGACGACGTCGTGATCGCCACCAAGCTGCGCCACCCCATGCGCCCCGGTCCCAACGGGAAAGGCTTGTCCCGCAAGGCGATCATGACCGAGGTCGACCACAGCCTCCGGCGGCTCGGCACCGACTACATCGACCTCTACCAGATCCACCGCAACGACCACGCGACTCCGCTGGAGGAGACCCTCGAAGCGCTGCACGACCTGGTCAAGGCGGGCAAGGTGCGCTACCTCGGCGCGTCGTCGATGTTCGCCTGGGAGTTCGCCAAGGCCCTGCACCTGCAGAAGCAGCACGGCTGGGCGCGGTTCGTGTCCATGCAGGACCACTACAACCTGCTCGCCCGTGAAGAAGAACGCGAGATGATCCCGCTGTGCCTGGACGAAGGCGTCGGCACGATCATCTGGAGCCCCCTGGGGCGCGGCCGGCTGGCCCGCGCCTGGGACGAGGCGAAGTCGACCGCCCGCTCCGACACCGATGGCGCGTACGCCGACCTGCTCTACTCGCCGACCGAGGAGGCGTCCAACCGCGCGATCATCGACGCGGTCGGGAAAGTCGCCGCCGAGCACGGCGTGAGCCGCGCGGCGATCGCCCTGGCCTGGCTGCACCGCCAGCCGGTGGTCACCGCCCCGCTGGTCGGCGCCGGTTCGACCAAGCAGATCGACGACGCCATCGCCTCCTTGGACGTCGAGCTCACCGACGAAGACGTCCGCGCCCTCACTGCCCCGTACACGCCGCGGTACGACTGGCAGGGCGTCTCGGACGAGGCGACCATGGACGCGATCCGCGCCCGCGTCCCGGGCATGGCGCTGAAGTGACCCCGATCATCCGCTCCGGCGCGAACGGCCTCATCGCGGTCCACACCTACGTGCGCAGGGGGTAGTGATCGCCGGGAACTTGATGGCGATCACCGTCGGCAGTGGCCTCATCGCCCGCACCGCATCCGACGGGGGCATGCTGCCGGTCGCGGTTTCGGGTTGAGGCTCCGACAGGGGATCGTTCCGGCGACCTGGCGCAGCCGGGACGGCGCCTTCATCGTCGCGACGGCCTCGGGCTAGAGGTCGATGACGACCTTGCCGTGCACGTGCCGGCCGGCCTGGAGTTCGGCCGCCTGGCGGATCCGGTCGATCGGGAAGCTTGCCGCGATCGGCACCCGGATCCGGCCCGCCGCGACCAGGCGGGCGATCTCGTCCAGTGCGCCGGGAGCGGCGTTCGCGCCGTTGGCCCCCGGCACGCCCTCGACCTGTACGGCGATGGTGCAGATGCGGTCGCCCGGGACGCCGAGTTCCTTTGCGGTGTGGGCTGTTTCCGTTCCGTGCAGGTCGATCGCGGCGGTCACGCCGCCGGGGGCGAGGGCTCGGACGCGGTCGGCCAGGCCGTCGCCGTACGTGACCGGCTCGGCGCCGAGGTCGCGGAGGAAGTCGAACGATGTCGCCGATCCCGTCCCGATCACGCGCGCTCCCGTGAGCCGGGCCAGTTGGACGGCGAACACCCCGACTCCGCCCGCCGCGCCGCCGATCAGCAGGGTGTCGTCCGGGCCGGGGGAGACCACGGCGAGGGCGGCGGATGCCGTGCGGCCGGCGATCGCGAGGGTGGCGGCGGTGCGGTCGTCGACGCCGTCGGGGGTGTGATGCGCTTCGTTCGCCGCGATCTCCCCGGCCGCGTCGATCACCACGAAGCCGGCGACCGCGCGGGACAGGGCGCTCCCGAACACCCGGTCGCCCGGTGCGAAGGCGGTCACCCCCGCACCGACCTGGTCGACCACTCCCGCGTAGTCGGACCCGAACCCGGCCGGCAGGCTCAAGCCGAACCGGGCGGCGGTGTCCGCGTCGGCGGTCATGATCCAGTCCATCGGGTTGAGACCGGCCGCGGTGACCCGCACCCGGACCTGGCCGGCGCCGGCCCGCGGCGCGGGAATCTCCCGGACGTCCAGGACTTCGGGACCGCCGAACGCGTCGAGCTGGACTGCCCTGCTCGTGGCCGTCGACGGGTGCGCGCTCTGGTGCTGCATGGACGCCTGTCTCCTTGGGGGTGAGGGAACGCAGCGAAACGGACTATGCTCCGTTTACCAGATCGACTCTAACACAACCGGAGCGTGATCCGTTTTGGCTGACGTGGAGACGCGAGGACCCCGCGCGGACGCGACCCGCAACCGCGACCAGTTGCTCGCCGTCGCGACCCGCATGTTCGTCTCGGCCGACGCCGAGCCGTCGATGCGGGCGATCGCGCGCGAGGCCGGGGTCGGCATCGCCACGCTCTACCGGCACTTCCCGACCCGCGAGTCGCTGGTCGACGCGGTCTACCGGGACCAGGTCGTGCGGCTGACGACGGGGGCAGGCGAGCTGCTCGGCGAGCTGCCCCCGGCCGCGGCGATGCGGCGCTGGATGGACTTGTTCGGGGACTGGATCGCGACCAAGAACGGCATGCTCGACACGCTGCTCGCGATGATCGAGGTGGGCGAGATCGCCCATGCCCGGACCCGGACCGAGCTGCTGGCGGCCATCGACACGATCCTCGACGCCGGCCGCGCGGCGGGCGACCTCCGCTCCGACGTCACCGCCGAAGACATCGCCGCGTCCCTCATCGGCATCTTCACCGTGGCCCCCCGGCCCGAGCACGAAGCCAAGGCCGGTCGCCTGCTGAACCTGCTCATGGACGGCCTCCGGCCCACGGCCCGGCCGGTCTGAGCCCGATTCCGGGCGACTTGGTCGCGGAAAGCGATCAGTGGCCCGATGAATGGCGACACCACCCCGGCCGAGGCCGCCTCTCAGGAGCGTGCGGTGCGGCGGCGCAGGTCGCCCGGCGTGAGGCCGAAGTGCTTCTTGAACATCCGGCTGAAGTGGGCCGCGTCGGTGATGCCCCATCGCTGGGCGACCTGGATCACCGGCTCGTCCACCGCGGCCGACGAAAGATCGCGATGGGCAGCCTGCAGCCGCTGCTCCCGCAGGTAGCCCGCGACCGTCGTGCCGTCGCCGGAGAAGATCCGGTGCAGGTAGCTCAGCGAGAGGTTGCACGACGCCGCCACGTCCGCCGGGGACAGCTTCGGGTCACCCAGGTTGCGGACGATGAACGACTTCGCCAGGGACAGGTGGATCTCCGGTGGGCTGCCGCCGATCCCGTCCTCCGACATCAACGCGACGTACACGCTCACCATCGCCTGCTGCAGGGCCAGTTGCTGGCGCGGAGCGGCCTCCGTCACCTGCCGCGCCATCGACGTGAGGAGCGCGGCGGCCGCGGTGCCGACGCCCTCCTGGGAGGAGAAGATCCGTGCGGTGTGGTCCTTCTGCACCTTCTCCGGCACCGGGAGCAGCCTCTTCGGCAGCAGGCAGATCGTGAACTGGAATTCCTCGCCGGTCCGGAAGGCGAACGCACGGGAGCTGTCGTAGAACAGCAGATCGCCCGGCGTCAGGGTGGCGGTCCGGCCGTCTTGCTCCACCGTCGCCTGACCGTGGTCCTGCAACAGGAGGTGGAGGACTCCGGGGTCTTCGGTGCGGATGTCGCGGGTCCGTCGTTCGAACGTGTGCCGGGTGGCGCGGATCCGCCGCAGCCGGGTCTCGGCGACGTCGCCACCGGCGACCCTCCCGCGCAGGGCGGACCCGACCGGCTCGACCGCGAGCGGCACGAACTGGTCGCACACGATCGAGCGCCAGTAGTCGACGCGTTCCGGGGGCGGCCGGTCCGCGGCATCGATCTGCACCGCACCTGACATGGGCCAACAGTGCGACGCGACCGGAACCTTGTCAACTTCGTGCGGGGTCCGCGGGCCCTTCGCTGTACGTCCGTGCCCTGACATTGACTCTCGCTATCCAAGGCCGCCGCACCTCGTTGACCCCGGCGCGCCGCGGGCATTCGATCGCTCGCAGACACCGGACCTTGACGAGGAGAAACCATGGAGCTCCCCTCACGCAGCGCGATCGAGGGCCTCGCCGGCGAGCTGGGGCTGGGCATCGCTCCCGGGGACCTCGACGTGTACCACGCCGCGACGACGGGCCTGCTCGGCTCGTGGGCCGTCGTCGACGACCTGTACGACGCCGAGGTGGCCCCGACGGCTCCGCGGCGGGAATGGTCCGAGCCGGCCGACAACCCGCTGGGCGCCTGGTACGTCACCACCGAGCTCACCGGACGCCCGGACGGAACCCTGGCCGGGCGGCGCGTGGCCGTCAAGGACAACGTCGCCGTCGCCGGGGTCCCGATGATGAACGGGTCGGAGACGGTCCGGGGCTTCGTCCCGAAGGTGGACGCGACCGTCGTGACGCGCCTGCTCGACGCCGGGGCGACCATCGCGGGCAAGTCGGTGTGCGAGGACCTGTGCTTTTCCGGCGGTTCGCACACCGCGAAGTCCGGGCCGATCCGCAACCCGTGGGACCTGGACCGCACGAGCGGCGGTTCGTCGAGCGGCAGCGCCGCCCTGGTCGCGGCGGGCGAGGTCGACCTGGCGATCGGCGGCGACCAGGGCGGCTCGATCCGCATCCCGGCGTCCTTCTGCGGGGTGGTGGGGCACAAGCCGACCTTCGGCCTGGTGCCCTACACCGGCGCGTTCCCGATCGAGCAGACCCTCGACCACCTCGGCCCGATCGCGCCGACGGTCGCCGACGCCGCGGCCATGCTGACCGTCCTCGCCGGCGCGGACGGCAAGGATCCCCGGCAGCTGATCGGCCTCGCCGGAATCGACTACGTCGAAGCGCTGGAGCTGGACCGTGGCCTGCGGATCGGGGTGGTGGCCGAAGGCTTCGACCAGGCCAACTCCGATCCCGGCGTCAACGCCGTGGTCCGGCGGGCCGTCGAGAGCCTGACCGCCGCGGGCCACGTGGCCGAGGAGGTGCCGATCCCGTGGCACAAGCACGGCGCCGCGATCTGGGACGTCATCTCCGTGGAGGGCGCGACGTGGCAGATGGTGCAGGGCAACGCCTACGGACTCAACTGGAAGGGCGCCTACGACCCGGATCAGATGGCGTTCTACGGCCGGCAGTGGCGACAGGATCCGTCGGCGTTCTCGGAGACGGTGAAGCTGGTCGCCCTCGGCGGCACTTACGCGTTGCGGAACGGCTATGGCGCGGGCTACGCGAAGGCCCGCAACCTCGAGCGCGTCCTGGCCGCCGCCTACGACACGGCTCTCGCCACCTACGACGTCCTGGTGATGCCCACGCTCCCGATCACCGCGAGCCCGATCCCGTCCGCGGACGCACCGGTCGAAGAGATCATCGGCCGCGCACTGGAGATGGTCTCCAACACCGCACCGTTCGACGTGACCGGGCACCCGGCCTGCTCGATCCCCGCCGGCCTGTCCGGCGGCCTCCCGGTCGGGCTGATGGTCATCGGCCGGAAGCACGACGACGCCGGCGTGCTGGCCGCCGCCCACGCTTTCGAACGCACGCTCGGAACGCTCACCGCGCCCGATTACCACAAGGAGCTCAGCGCATGAACGGAGTATTCGACCTCGCCGGCACCGACGGAGTCGGTCCGGTCGTCGTCCCGGACGAGGAACCGGTCTTCCGGACGGAGTGGGAGAAAGCCGTGTTCCCGATGTTCGCCCTGTGCTTCCGGGCGGGCTTCTTCGGCGTCGACCAGTTCCGGCACGGCATCGAGCTGATCGACCCGGCCGTGTACCTGAAGTCGCCGTACTACGAGCACTGGGTCCACACCGTCGAGCACTACGGCGAGCAGCTCGGCAAGCTCGACCTCGCCGAGCTCGACCGCCGGACCGAGTACTACCTGGCCAACCCGGACGCCCCGCTGCCCGAGCACGCCGACGACCCCGACCTGCTCGCGTTCGTCAACGCCGTCGTCCCCGCGGGCGCCACCGCGAAGCGCGAGCCGGCCAAGCCGGCCCGGTTCGAGGTCGGCGACGTCGTCCGCGTCGACCGGTCCTCGCCGAAGGGCCACACCCGCCGGGCCCGCTACATCCGCGGTGCCGTCGGTGAGGTGGTGCTGGCCCACGGCGCCTTCATCTACCCCGACACCGCCGGCAACGGGCTCGGCGAGCACCCCGAGCACGTCTACACCGTCCGGTTCACCAACGACGAGCTGTGGGGCGCCGACCACGCCGAGCCCAACGGGTCGGTCTACTTCGACGTCTGGGACCCCTACCTCGAGCTCGCCACCACCGCCGAAGGAGCGCACGCATGAGCGCGAAGATCCGTACCCAGGAAGAGATCGCCGCCCGCGTCAAGGCGCTGGAGTCGATGCTCATCGAGCAGGGGGTCATGACGACCCAGGCCATCGACCGGATGGTCGAGATCTACGAGCACGAGGTCGGGCCGCAGCTGGGCGCCAAGGTCGTCGCCAAGGCCTGGAGCGACCCCGGGTTCAAGGCCCGGCTCGTCGAGGACGCGTCCGAGGCGTGCCAGGAGCTGGGGATCAGCGGCCTGCAGGGCGAGGACATGGTCGTGGTGGAGAACACCGCCACGGTGCACAACATCATCGTCTGCACCCTCTGCTCCTGCTACCCGTGGCCGGTGCTCGGCCTGCCGCCGAACTGGTACAAGGACCCGCAGTACCGCGCCGCGATCACCCGGGAGCCGCGCAAGGTCCTGCGCGACGCGTTCGGCTTCGACGTCCCCGAGGACGTCGAGGTGCGGGTGTGGGACTCCAGCAGCGAGATGCGCTACTGGGTGCTGCCGCGGCGCCCCGCCGGCACCGAGGGGTGGACCGAGGAGCAACTGCTCGCCCTGGTCACCCGCGACTCCATGATCGGCGTCGGCCCGGTCGCCGAGGTCGCCTGATGTCCGCCACGACGACCCTGCCGGCGCCGTACTCCAGCGCCGCGGCCCTCGGGGAAACGCGCCGCGAGGTCGAGCAGCTCGTCTGCGGGATGCCCGGCGGCGACCCGGGTTTCGAGCACCCCTGGGAAATCCGGGCGTTCGCGATGGCCGTCACCGCCCACCGCCGGCTCGGGTTCGACTGGTCGGAGTTCCAGGGCGCGCTGATCGCGTCCATTCAGGACTGGGAGTCGAGCGACGCCCCGTGGTCCTACTACCGGCACTGGGTTTCCGCTCTGGAAGTGGTGATGGCCAAGGCGGGCGTGCTCGACGCGGCCGCGCTCGACGTGCAGACGGAGGAAGTCCTGGCGCTGCCGGCCAACCGCAACCACCACGAGGCGCACACCGAGCCGATCGCCGTCGACCCCGCGCGCACCGTTCCCGCCTGACCCGGAAGGAAGTCCCATGACACAGCGCATCATCGTCGCGAAGGGCAAGATCGCGACCACCCACCTCGGCATCACGCTCACGGTCCTCGCGCTGCTGGGCGTTCTGTTCCTCCTGCAGGAGAACGGGTTCGCCCTCTCCGCGCAGGCCGCCCACTACCTGCACGAAGCCACCCACGACGCGCGGCACGCCCTCGGCGTCCCGTGTCACTGAGCGGCCGGGGACAGCTGATGGACACCGTTCCCCTGGGCCGCACCATCGGCTACGGCGCTCTCGCGGGCGTCGTAGCCGGGGTCACCGGGTCCGCAGTGATGTACTGGCTCGTCGAACCGGTGATCCGCGCCGCGATCGCCATCGAAGACGCGGAGGCCGAAGAGCACGCCGGCCACGCGCAGGCCGCGGGGGAGGTGGTGACGCGGGGCGAGCAGGTCTCGTTCGGCTTGGCCACCGTGATCGTGGTCGGAACCCTGATCGGCATCGCGTTCGCGCTCGTGCACCGGTTCCTCCGGGCGAGGCTGCCCGGCAGCGGCTCGCCCGCGTCGTCGGTGATGGTGCTGGCCGGGCTCGGTTTCGTCTCCTTCACCCTGGCCCCGGCCCTCGTCATCCCGGCGAACCCGCCCGCGGTCGGCGACCCGATGACCGTCGACGTCCGCACCCTCACCTACCTGGGGACGATCGTGGGCGCCGTCGTCCTGACGGCCGCGGTCACCAGCGTCGCGCGCGCCGGGAACCTGACGCACGGGGTGCGGGCGATCGCCGCCACCGCCGTGGGAATCGCCGGAACGGTCGTCCTGTTCTGGGCGCTGCCGGACGTCGCCGACCCGGTGCCGCCGACCGTCCCGGCCGACCTGATCTGGCACTTCCGCGTCGCGTCGCTGGCTCAGATCGGCGTGATGTGGCTCGTTCTCGCCGCCGTCTTCGCTTTCCTGGCCTCCGGCCGCCCCAGGCTCGGTGCATCCCCGGGTCCGCAGCGCGCCCAGGCCCGGTGAACGCGTCCGGGCCGCGGGTCCGGATGTGCCGGGGCTGCTGCTGCGGGACCACCGGCAAGCATCCCGATGTGGACCACGAGGGCATCGCCGACGTCCTCGGCACCGCGATCGGGCCCGAAGCGCGGCTCACCCGCGTCGGCTGCCTGTGGGCGTGCGACCTCTCGAACGTCGTGGTCGTGAACCCGGCCGTCGAGGGGCGCCGGCGAGGTGCCCGGCCGGCCTGGGTCACGAAGGTCAACACCGTCGAACGGGCCCGCGCCGTCGCCGACTGGGTGCGGCGCGGTGGCCCGGGCCTCGCCGAGCCACCGGAAGAACTCGGCGAGGTGCTGTCCGCGGCCGGGCTCCGGCGGGTGAGCGCCCCCGGCCGGTGACCGTCCAGAACGTTTCGTCAAGGAGGAAGCACCATGGAATCCGCGATCGACACCCACCTGCAGTGCCCGCGCACCCTGTCGCGGCGGGTCCCCGACGACTACCGGCCGCCGTTCCCGATGTGGGTGGCCCGCGCCGGCTCCGGCCTCCAGCAGGTCGTCATGGCCTACCTCGGTGTCCAATACGGACAGGACGCGCAGCGCCCGGCCGCCGTGGCCGCGCTCCGCCACATCGCCGGCACGTTCGAGGGCGCGGACGGCCCCGTCCACCACGACCTCACCGACCACGTCGACGACTCCGGCCACCACAACCTCATGGCCGTCGGCTACTGGAGCGACCCGGCCGCCTTCTGTCGCTGGCTGCGCTCCGACGAGGTCAAGGGCTGGTGGGACGCCGACGAGCGGCTCGCCGACGGCCTCGGTTACTTCCGGGAAGTCGTCACGCCCCGCGCGGACCAGTTCGAGACCCTGTACGCGTTCCAGGACGACCTGCCGGGTGTCGGGAGCGTGATGGGGGAGATCAGCGGCGAGATCAGTGAGCACGGCTACTGGGGTTCGATGCGGGACCGCATCCCGCAGTCGCAGACCGACTGGTTGCAGGCCGACGGAAACCTCACCATCGTCTCCGGTGATCCGGGCAACGGTGGCCGGGTGGTCGTCCGCGGCCACGACAACATCGCCCTCATCCGCTCGGGCCAGGATTGGCGGGCCGCGGGGGAGGAAGAGCGCTCGCTCTACCTCGACGAGCTTCTCCCGCCGCTGGAGGAAGGCATGGACTTCCTCCGGGACAACGGCGAGACGCTCGGCTGCTACAGCAACCGGTTCGTGCGCAGCATCGACCTCGACGGCAACGAACTCGACGAGAGTTACAACATCGGCCACTGGCGGTCGCTGGAGCACCTCGAGCGGTGGGCCGAGTCCCACCCGACCCACCTGCGGATCTTCGTCACGTTCTTCCGGGTGGTGACCGGCTTGGAGAAGCTGCGCCTCTACCACGAGGTGTCGGTGTCCGACGGCCGGGAGCAGATCTTCGAGTACGTCAACTGCCACCCCCGAACCGGCATGATGCGCGACGCTCGCCCGCCGGCCGGCGCCTGACCCGCTTCTCCGGGCCGGAGCTGCCCCCGCTCGGCCCGGAGAAGCCCACCACCCCTGACCACGAAACGCCCGCTTCGAGGAGCCCGACGATGAGCACCCCCACCCCGCTGCGGCGTCCGCCGGTCATCGACCTTCGCGACGCCCGTGACCGGCTGCACGACTTGCGCGCGTCCTACGCCGAAGCCGTCGCCGCGTTCCGGTGGCCCGACGTCGGCCCGAGCTTCAACTTCGTGCACGACTGGTTCGACACCTTCGCCCGCGGCAACGACCGGCCCGCACTGGTGATCACGGAGGAGGACGGACGCCGGGGCGAGTACTCCTTCGCCGACCTGGTCACCCGCTCCGAGCAGGTGGCGGCGCACCTCGCCGCCCACGGCGTGCGCGCCGGCGACAGCGTCGTGGTGATGCTCGGCAACCAGGTCGAGCTGTGGGAGAGCATGCTGGCGCTGATCCGGCTCGGGGCGGTCATCATGCCGACGACGACCGCCGTCGGCTCCGCCGAACTGACCGACCGGCTGGACCGGGGACAGGCGCGGGCGGTCATCTGCAACCCCGCCGACGCGGCGAAGTTCGACGAGGTTCCGGGCGACTACCTCCGCTTCGCGCTGGGCAGCGTCGACGGCTGGCTGGACTACGCCGCCGCCTACGACGGCGGTCGTCCGGCGGTTCCGCATCCGGGCAACGCCAGTACGGCGCGGCTGCTCCTGTACTTCACGTCCGGCACGACCAGCCGGCCGAAGCTCGTCGAGCACACCCACGTGTCGTATCCCGTCGGGCACCTGTCGACCCTGTACTGGCTCGGCCTGCGGCCCGGCGACGTGCACCTCACCATCTCCAGCCCGGGCTGGGCCAAGCACGCCTGGTCGAACTTCTTCGCGCCCTGGCTCGCCGAGGCCACCGTCTTCGTCTACAACTACGGGCGCTTCGATCCGGCCGCGCTGCTGACGCGAATCCGTGAGGAGGGCGTCACCTCGTTCTGCGCCCCGCCGACGGTGTGGCGGATGCTCATCAACGCCGACCTGTCCGGCGGCCCCGGCTCGCTGCGCGAGGTGATCGCCGCCGGCGAACCGCTCAACCCCGAAGTCATCAGCCAGGTCGAGAAGCGCTGGGGCCTGACCATCCGGGACGGCTTCGGCCAGACCGAGACGACCGCGTGCGTCGCCAACACACCAGGCCAGCCGGTGAAGGCCGGATCGATGGGCCGGCCGCTGCCGGGCGTCCCCGTCGTGCTGGTCGATCCGCTGACCACCACGGTCGTCGACGGCCCCGGCGAGGGAGAGATCTGCCTGGACCTGGCGCGACAGCCGGTGAGTCTCATGACGGGCTACCAGGGTGACGTCGAGCGCAACGCCGAAGTGATGGCCGGCGGCTTCTACCACACCGGCGACGTCGCCTCCCGGGACGAGGACGGCTACCTCACCTACATCGGCCGCACCGACGACGTCTTCAAGGCGTCCGACTACAAGGTCAGCCCGTTCGAACTCGAGTCGGTCCTGATCGAGCACCCGGCCGTCGCCGAGGCGGCCGTCGTGCCGGCGCCGGACCCGGTCCGGCTGGCGGTCCCGAAGGCCTACATTTCGCTGGTGGCCGGCCACGAGCCCGACGCGGAGACGGCGCGCTCGATCCTCGCCCACGCCCGCTCGCACCTGGCGCCGTACCTGCGGGTGCGCCGGCTGGAGTTCGCCGAGCTCCCCAAGACCATCTCCGGCAAGATCCGCCGGGTGGAGCTGCGGCAGCGCGAAACCGAGGTCGCGCACGGCCGGACCGCCGGGGAGTACCGCGACGACGACTTCCCGGACCTGAAGGGCTGAACCGGCGGGCTGATCAGTGTCAGCCGAGACGCGGGGGGTCAGCCGGGCGTCGGAGGGACGACGCCGACACCTCCGCAGCCGAGTTTCAGCGCCGTTCCCGGGGCGCGCAGCAGCGGTCCGTCGGGCCACCAGCTCTGGACCGGCGCCAGGCCGGGGTCGAGGAGGTCGTATCCGTCGAACAGCCGCCGCAGCTCGGAGCCGGTGCGGCAGCGCAGACGCCGGCCGGAGTGGATGTGCCACACCTGCTCGACGGATCGCGCCAGATCGGGGTCGTCGACCGGTTCGATCCACCCACTGAGCGCCAGCGCCGATCCGGGTGCCAGCAGGCTGCGGTACCCGGTCAGTGCCGCGCTCAGGCGGTGGTCGTCGAGCTCGTGCTGGACGCCGCGGGTCATCAGCACCGCGACCGGCCGGCGGAGGTCCAGGACCGACCACAGCTCCTCGTTGTCGAGCAGCCGGTGCGGGTCGAGGTGATCGCCGGACACGATGTGCGTGGCGTCGTTGTCTTCCAGCAGCGCGCGGCCGTAGCTGAGCAGCAAAGGGTCGGTGTCGGTGTAGGCGACGGTCGCGTCGCGGTTGTGGCGCTGGGCGATCTGGTGGGTGTTCTCGTGGGCGTGGGGCAGGCCCGCGGCGAGGTCGAGGAACTGGTCGATGCCTCGGTGGGCGAGGTGCCGCACGACGCGGACGTGCCAGGCGCGGGTGGCGCGGAGCAGCTCGGTGAAGCCGGGTGCGGTCTCCTCGAGCGCGGCCAGCGCTTCGCGGTCGAGAACGTAGTTGTCGGTACCGCCGAGGGCCGCGTTGTGAATCCGCGCCGGGGAAGCGACGGGGAGCCGCCACGTCCTGGCGGTGAAAAGGCCAGGCGGTGGTGCGAGTGTCATGCCGTGAACCTCCGGCACCTCAAGGAAAACAGAGCATGTTCGCGCAGGTGGGCAGCCTAACAACTTCGGTAACCTCTGTGACCAGTTTGGTCGTGACACGAAGGAATGGTTCGTGGCGGCCCGATATCCACCTGAAGTGGGTGTCAGGCGGCCCGGAGGTCGTGCGGTCGAAGGTCTACGGCCGTCCGGGTGTCTTCGTCCGCTACCGACCGTCGCCACGCCCGGCACCCGTACCCTCGCGCTCGAAGGCGCGCGGCACGGCATCACGGTCGACGCCGTCGCCCCGGCCCCGCCATTTCGGCTCCGCACGGCCGCGTCGGAGTCCACACCGGACCGTGGGACGGCCGTGACCCGGGGCCGGGGCCCCGGGTGCTCGGTCGTCGGTCACCATGGAGCGATGTCGCCGTCCGCGTCTTCGTCTTCGAGCCCGGCCGGGCCGGGCCTGCTGTACCTCGTGAAGCAGCTCGAGCTCGCCGTCCGGGCCCGGCTGGACGACGTGCTCCGTCCCGTCGCGCTCACGCCGTTGCAGTACACCGCTCTCACCGTGCTGGAGCGGCGGCCGGGTCTCACGACGGCCGAGCTGGCGCGGAACTCGTTCGTCACCGACCAGGCGATGGCCGACATGGTGGTCGCGCTCGAGCGGCTGGGCTTCATCGTGCGGGACGGCGATCCTCGCGACCGGCGGCGGCGGGTGATCCGCTTGACGGGCTCCGGTGCGGAAATCCTCGGTCGTGTCCGTGACGACGTGGTCGCGCTCGAAGAGCGGCTGGTCTCCCAGCTGCGTCCGCGCGACGCGGCTCGGTTCCGTGAGTACGTCGTCGCGTGCCACGCCGCGCTTTCGGATCGTCCCTCGCACTGACCTCCGGCCGAATAAAGACAGGAAACCTGTACATCTCGGTGGGGCTGTGGCACTGTGCTCGCCAGTGATTCCGCGACGAGCCGGGTGAGGCGACCCGGGTAAAGGGGCACGAGCATGCGCAGGTGGTATGGCCGCGTCGTGGCGCTGGCCGGCTCGATCATGCTGGCGATCGGCCTTACCTCGGGCGTCGCCGCCGGGGCCGCGAGCGGGCACCACACCGGGCAGCTGCCGGACGGGGCCACCTGGGTGGCCGACGTACCGGACGCCTGGAACGGCACGACCATCTTGTACAGCCACGGTTTCGGCCCACTCGCCGCCCAGAACGCGCCGAACGACGAGACGAAGCAGGCGTTGCTCGGCAGCGGCTACGCGCTCGTCGGCTCGTCGTACAGCGGCCCGTCGTGGTGGGCGCTCGCTTCGGCCGTGCGCGACCAGTTCGGCGCTTTGACGGCCCTGGAGCAGCTCACCGGGAAGCCGCGGCGCACGATCGCGTGGGGCACGTCGATGGGCGGCCTGGTCAGCGCACTGGAAGCCGAGGACGGCGGACGTCGGCTCGACGGCGTCCTGAGCACGTGCGGGCTCGTCGCCGGCGGCCTGAACCTGAACAACTACCAGCTGGACGGCGAATACGCGCTGGCGCACCTGCTCGCACCGGCCCAGGACGTCAAGCTCGTGCGGTTCGCGAGCCCGGACGAGGCGAGCGCGTCGGCCGCCGCCCTGACGAAGATCGCCACCGACGCCCAGGCCACCCCGGCCGGGCAGGCGCGCATCGCGCTGGCCGCGGCCCTGATGAACGAGCCAGGGTGGTTCACCGGCGCGACACCGCCGGCGCCGACCGACTACGCGGGCCAGGAAGCCCAGCAGCAGCAGGAACTTTCGCAGTTCGTCCTCGGGTTCGTCGTCACCGGGCGCTACCAGATCGAGCTGGCCGCGGGCGGGAACAGCGCGTCCACCGCGGGTGTCGACTACCGCGAGCTGCTCGGTGACAGCAGCCACGCCCGTCAGGTCCGGGCCCTGTACCGCGCGGCGGGGCTCGACCTGGATGCCGACCTCGCGACCCTCACCCGTGACGCCGACATCCGGCCGGATCCGCAGGCGGTGCGCACCCTCGCGCGCACGTCGACGGTGACGGGCCGGCTGCGCGTGCCGACGCTGGACATCCACACCACCGCCGATCAGCTGGTGCCCGTGGAGCAGGAGGACTGGTACGGCGAGCAGGTGCACCGAGCGGGCGCCGGGGGCTTGCTGCGCCAGGCTTACGTCGGCGCGACCGGCCACTGCGCGTTCCAGCCGTCGGAGAGCATCGCGGCGTTGCACGCGCTGGAGTCCCGCATCGAGACCGGCCGCTGGGGTCACGTCGCGGACCCGGGGAGCCTCAACGAAGCCGCCGGGGAACTCGGCGGGGCCGGTCGCTACGTCCGGTTCGATCCGCCGGAGCTGACCGGCGCCGGTCGTCACGCTCGAACACCGAAGTGAGCGGGTCCGTCCGCTAGGTGGGCCGGGCAGACGTCGCTGTCCGGCCGGGTGCATCGAGCAGGCCGGCCAGCAGCTGGAGTCGCTCGTGGTCCGGGCCGCCCGGCTCCGCCGTGTAGACGATGAGCACCGGCCCGGGAGCGCCCGGCATCGGGTAGGCGTCCCAGTCCAGGTTCAGCTCGCCGACCAGCGGGTGCTCGACGCGCATGCGGCCGCGGGTCGTGTCCTCGACGTCGTGGCGGGCCCACAGCGTCGCGAACTCCGCGCTGCGCACCGCCAGCTCACCGACCAGCTCGACCGCGCGGGGGTGCCCCGGTTCGGCGGCGACCTGGGCCCGCAGCATGCCGGTCAGCTCCGCGACCGTGGCCGCCCGCTCCGGGCATGCCTGGTCGGCTTCGGGGTGCAGCAGCATCGCCAGCAGGTTCCGCTCGGTCCGCGGCAGCTCGGTGAACGTGCCCAGCAGCGCGCCGGCCAGGGGGTTCCAGGCCAGCAAGTCCAGGAAGCGCCCGACGACCAGGGCGGGCGACGTCGTCGCGTGCAGCAGCCGCAGCGTCGTCTCCGGTACCTCCTCCGGCGGGTACACCCGAGCCGGCCGCGCCGGGGTGCGCGCGGCGGCGGCGAGGCTGTGCAGGTGCCGGGTCTCCTCGGCGGAGAAGTTCAGCGCGCGGGCGATGGCGTCGAGGACCTGGTCGGAGGGCCGCACGTCGCGGCCCTGCTCCATGCGCTGGTAGTAGTCCGAGCTCACCCCGGCCAGCAGGGCCAGCTCTTCGCGGCGCAGCCCGGCGACGCGCCGTCGCGGGCCCGGCTCCAGGCCGACGTCCTGTGGCCGCAGCCGGGTGCGCCGGGTCCGCAGGAAATCGGCGAGCGCGCGGCGGGGGTCGTCGGTCATCGGTCCAGTATGCCCGCGGTGTGACCGCCGAAGGTGGGTCTGGCGGTCCCAGGAAAACCCGGACGCCCGTGCGGTCCGGCGCCGGGCCCAGGATCGGTGCCGCACCAGCCGATCACGAAAGGACAATGCGACATGAAGACCGCACAGATCACGAGCTTCGGGCCGCCGGAGGTCCTCCGGGTCACCGAGACCGAGCGTCCCTCGCCCGGTGCCGGTGAGGTCCTGGTGGCGGTCGAGGCGTCCAGCGTCAACGGGCACGACACGATCGTCCGCTCCGGTGGGCTGAAGATGGTGTCGGGCCGGAAGTTCCCGCTCGGTGTCGGCCTGGACTTCGCCGGTGCCGTCGTCGCGGTCGGGCCCGGTGTCGAGGGCTACCGCGCCGGGGATCGGGTGTGGGGGATGGTGCACCCGCGGCAGCGGCACACCACGGCCGCGGCGGCCGAGTACGTCGTGGTTCCCGCCGCTCGCCTCGGTCTCGCTCCCGCGGGTGTCCCGGCGGTCGAGGCGGCGTCCCTGGTCGTGGCGGGCAGCACCGCGCTGATCGCGTTGCGCGACAGCGTCGGGCTGGGCGAAGGCGAACGGGTCCTGGTGCGCGGCGCTGCGGGCGGTGTCGGTACCGCGGCGGTGCAGCTGGCCCACGCGATGGGCGGCCACGTGACCGCGCTGGCCCGCGATCGCCACGCTGCCGTCCTGCGCGATCTGGGAGCCGACGCCGTTCTCGACTACGGCACCACGACTTCCGACGCGATCGGGCCTTTCGACGTCATCGTCGACACGGTCGGGTCCGAGTTGCATTGCTACCGCGGCAGGCTGGGCAAGGGCGGCCGGATGGTCACCGTCGGACTGTCGGCCCCCGCGCTGGCCGCGATCGCGGCGTCGGCCATCCACGGCTCCCGGCGCATCCGCACGTTCAGCGCCAATCCCGACTCGGCTGTGTTGAGCGATCTGGCCGGCTTCGTGACCTCCGGTGCGCTGCGCCCGACGGTGCACAGCGTGTACCCGCTGGCCGACATCGCCGCCGCGCACGAGGCGTTCGAGCGCGGCGGTGTCATGGGTAAGCACGTACTCGCGATCACGGGCTGAAGCAGCGAACCGGTGAGGGTGCCGAAGTCAAGGCGGCGGCCGCCAGGCAAATACGTGACTCACTCCATCGGGTGACGAGCGTGCCGGCGCTGTTGGGCTGAAGTGGGCGGATGGGCAGCACGGAAGCCCGGGTGACGCGGGTCGCGTGGCACATATTTCCGGCAGCCCCGCGGCTTTTGCGCGCGACGCAGGGCAGATCACCACTCTCCCCGGCGGTGGGGAAATTTCGGTAAAGAGCTGGCAACAGCCGCGTCATCCATCGGTCATGTAGTCCCGCACCATTGGCCGGACCATGATCTCCGTTCCGCCATCCGGCCGTACCGGGAATGGTCCGGTCGGAACCCATGAAGGGAAAACCATGCGCGCACCTCCGCTGCGGATCGGGCGGCCGAAACCGCCGCGCCTCGCCGTGGCCGCCCTCGCCGCGATCGCCGTGATGCTCGCCTGCCCGGCCGTGGCGGCCGCGCACGTGTCGGCCACCCCGGACACCGTCGAACCGGGGGAGCCGGCCACTATTTCCTTGCTGGTGCCCAACGAACGCGACGACGCGACGACAGTCCGGCTGGAGGTGCTGTTCCCGGACCGGCCCGCCGTCGTCTCGGCGACGCCGCAGAACCTGCCGGGGTGGAAGATCAGCGTGCGGCCCGGCGGCGGCGACGCGATGGCGGACAAGCCGGTGACGTCGATCGTGTGGGAAGGCGGGACCGTGCCCGCCGGCACGTTCCAGGAGTTCCCCGTGCGGATCGGCGGCCTGCCCACCGGCACGCTCGCTTTCCAGGTGCTGCAGACCTATTCGGACGGCCAGGTCGTGCGCTGGGCCGATCCCGCGCCCCCGGGGCAGCCCGAACCCGAACACCCGGCGCCCGTCGTCACCGTAGCTCCGGCGCCCGTGGCTGAAGTGTCCGATGTGGACGTTCTCGCTCGCGTGCTGGGTGGCGCCGCGCTCGGGGTCGCGCTGGTGGCCGCCGGAGTGGCGTGGCTGCGCAGGCGACCCGCCGGCGTCCGGCCCGAGACCGCCTGCGAGGCCCCCGAGCGGGAAAAAGTCCAGCTGTAGCCCGACGGAACCGGATGGGGTGGCGATGGTGGAGGTTCAGCGGGGCCCGGGCGCTCGAAGCCTGCCGGCGGACGCGTTGGAAAAGCTGCGGCGCCAAGCCGTGGCCGCGGTCGGCTCGGGGCTGTCGCAGACCAGGGTCGCGAGCATGTTCGGCGTGTCCAGGAAAGCGGTCGGCTCCTGGGTGCGGGCCTACGAGTCCGGCGGCGAGTCGACGTTGCGGCCCCGGCCCCGCGGACGCCGGGCCGGGGAGCAGCTGGTGTTGTCCGCGGCCCAGCAGGGCCGGGTGGTCGACGTCCTGGCCGCCGGGCCACCCGACGCGGCCGGGCTGCCGTGGCTGGTGTGGACGCGCAAGGCGGTCGCCGAGCTGGTCGCGCGGGAGTGCGGTGTCGTGCTGGCCGGGACGACGATCGACAAGTATCTGCTGCGGTGGGAGCTGGTCGGCCGCGACGGTGTGTTCTCCCGGCGGCCCGGGTGCCCGCCGGGAACGCTGCTGGTGACCTGGACCCATCCGCGCTCGCCCACGGGCACGCGTGCGCTGCACGCCCTGGTCGCGGTGAGCGGCCGCGGCACGCTGCAGTTCCTCGCCGCGGCGACGCCGTTCACCGGCGTCGCCGAGTTCCGGCACCGGCTGCGGATGCAGTGCGGCCGGGACATCCGGCTGGTCCCGCACGACTGGCCCGCCGCCCATGCGGCCTTGCTCGACGACAGCCGGGACGTCGTGCTGCCGGCGTGAACCCGGCGTTCCCGACCGCCGATCCGGATTCCGGATCGGCGGTTTTTCGTGCGCCGATGACGTGTTACCCCCGCGTAAACAGTTTCCCGGTTTCCGGATCGGGCCCGGTGATTTCGCCGGAAAGGAGTTCCTTGCTCGCTTTGAATGGGTTACAGGCCGGCCGGTTCCGCCCCGATCACGACCTCACCCTCAGCGTCGCCGGTGTGTCCGTTATTTGCCCGCCGCGATCGGTTCGGCGGTTCCGGTCCGAATCGGCGGGAGCGACCATAAGCCCTGGTAGGGACGCTGTGTCCGGCAGTGGCAACATCGCCGCAACGCGCGTTTTCACCCTGCTGGTCAACAAAGCGGTGAAGCTGCCACCATGCCGTCGTCCGGATTTTCCCAGCCTGGCACATCCGGACCGCGAAAACCTGAGACCGGGCCAAGAAGTCCGGCGCCCGAGGAGGCGGCACTTGCGAACCACACCATTTCTCACCGCGGCTGCGCTGACCCTTGCCCTGTCGAGTCCGGCGAATGCCGTCGCGGCCGAAGCCCCGGTGACGGTGGTGGGGTGTTCGGCCACGACGACCGGCGTGCCGGGGCAGCAACTGGTGCTGGCGCCCGCGTCGGTGACGGAGCCCGTGGTGTCCGCGCTGTCCGTTCTGGACCCGCTGGGCGTGCTGACGGGCGCCTTCCGGTCGCTCTGGGCCGGCACGGCTCCGATCCCGCTGGGGACCGTCCCCGCGGGCGAGGCGGAGATCCCGGGGATCCGGATCGCGGACGCGGTGGGCGCCCGCCTCCGCGAGCTCCCCGTGCTCGCGCCGGTGCTCGCCCCGCTGGTGTCCACGGTGCACACGTCGCTCGCCTCGCTCTGCGGCATCCTCGTGCGAGGCCAGGTCCCGGGTGCTCCTCCGGCCGGTTCGCCGGCGACGCCCGCGGATCCCGTGCCGCCCGGTGCGGCCGGCGGTTCGCCCGACGCCGGCACCCCGATCGCGGGGCGGCAGTGGACGGTCGCGGCCGTGCCCGGCTCGACCGCGGGCGGCGGCGCGGTGTTCGGCACTCCGATTCCCGGACAGCTTCCCGGAGCCAGCTTCCCGGCCGGTGCGGAGGTGCCGCAGGCGGGCGGCGAGGCGCCGGTGGTGCTCGACGCCCGGCGCGCGGCCGGATCGGGGGAGGCACTGGCCGCGCCGCGGGACGACGGGCTCTCCTGGCCGGTCCTGGCGGGGATCCTGCTGATGGCCGCGGTGGGCGCCCAGCTGATGCGCAGGTGGGGCTTCCGCCGCCCCCGCTGACCGCCGTCGGCCGCGAAGCCCCGTTACTCCCCGGTTACGGCGATCTTCGCAGGAGGGACGAGCGGTGACACCCCGTTCACGAAAGGACGTTCCTCATGACCACCGCAGCTGCCACCATCCGGGACTTGACCGTGGCCGATCGTGACGCGCGCAGTCTCTCCGCGGACGCACTCGAAGCGCTCCGCCGGCGGGCCGTGGCCGCTGTCGAGGCGGGCGTGACGCGAGCGGAGGTCGCCCGCCTGTTCGGGGTGTCCCGCAAGACCGTTGGCGCCTGGGTCGCGGCGTACCAGCGCCAGGGCGACGAG